>CAXBLH010000663.1:0-1533 GCA_963976315.1 uncultured Dyadobacter sp. | reverse complement strand
GTATGAGCCGTGACCTTTGGAAATACAATACCTTACCGGGTAGCAGTGTAATAACCCGAGAAATATACTTTGATACCCACTACTGGATCGCTTTTGGGTGTCAGGAATCCAAAATTATTCACCAGCTAAAAAATGCATTCGAAAATCCAGTATATGCCTTAACCATGGGTACAAGTGATTCATTGGCGAAGGTAGTTGAAGTGAAAATAATTGAACAAGAATCGGAAAATAATGAATTAGAAAACACTTTGGTTGAAGGAGATATAATTGAGATGATGTTTAATCAGGCACTTCAAGGTGGAGAGTTTTCTTTTGGACTTAATGACACCGATCCTATCGCATATCAATTGCCAGTAAGGTTTAATTATGATTCCGATTACGGTAAAAGAAAAGTATCAGATCGTAAACTGTTTTCTTTTATTGGGCCAAAGGTAAAAATCACCGGTGAAGTATTTTTAGGAGTGCATATGGATACATTATTTATTCCAACTTTTCCTTTATAGTTGAATATGCTGCCACATATTTTAGCAAAATCCAAACCGGAAAACAATCCTGAAACGTTAGTCGAACATACTGACAAGTTAATTTCTTGTTGGCTTTTATTAAGAGATAGATACCAAGATTTATATGAAAATAATGATCCATTTTGGTTTGACAGTTTTATAACAATCTTGTTTCATGATTTTGGTAAACTAAGTCAAAACTTTCAGGAATCAATTAGGAAGACGTTAAAAAGAAAACCCCAGTTCCCCCATTTAAAACCAGTACGCCACGAATTTTTATCCGGGACGCTACTACTATATCATGCAGTTGATGATCGAAGGATTAGGCAAGATATTAAACCTAACTACGCTCAATTTTTTGCCATCATAACACATCATAAGGATTTCAAAAATACTTTGTTCGAAGACAATCAATACTGTGAATGGGAATTAAGAGAAACTGATTTTTATGAATTCATGAAATTCGTAGCTTTAAATATAAAAGTATATTTTCCTGAAAATATATTATTCATGAATGGTATTGAAGATTCATGGCAATTGTTCGCAGAAGATAAGACGTCATTAAAAGATCATTTTAAATCAAAAAACTATTTTGTAAGAAAAGAGACGACCTCTTATAGCAAACAAAATGGACTGGCACATAGGAAAAGCTACTTAATACATAAAGCATTTCTTGTAATATCTGACTGGACCGCCTCGGGACACAGGACGCTGGAAGAGCCGTTAAAATATACCTCCGAACATCTTTTTAATAAATTGAGGTTAAAAATAGGAGAACGTTTCAGGGATTTCCGAGAATTTCAACTTAAAAGTTTCAAAGTACAAGGTAGTGTAATAGCCATCGCACCTACAGGTAGCGGAAAAACAGAAGCTGCTTTACTTTGGGCATCAAAACGAGAACTGGATTTCCAGCGTATTGTTTATTTATTGCCAACTAGAATTACGGCAAACGCTATATACAAGCGACTCAATAGTTACTTTGGAAAATCACCTAATGGAGTTGATGATTTCACAGCAGTTGTTCATTCAT
>CAXBLH010000662.1:0-1542 GCA_963976315.1 uncultured Dyadobacter sp. | reverse complement strand
CGAGAGAATTGGGGGGGATTGCCTTAATGATGGCTGTGTACCAAGTAAAGCCTTAATACATATTGCAAAAATAGCGAAACATGCCCAAGAAGCGGAGGCGTATGGCTATACGGTTACTGGAAAACCGGATATTGCAAAAGCCATGCAGTATGTAAAAGAACGGCAGGATGTTATCCGAAAACATGAAAATGCAGCAGTGCTTAGAAAAGAAGGGATGGATGTAGAACTTGGGACGGCTCATTTCGTTAGTAAAAACGAAATAAGTGTCAACGGAACTATTTATTCGGCACGTAAGATTGTACTGGCTACGGGTTCGCGACCTTCACCGCTCACGATGCCAGGGGCAGAGCTGGTAGAGCAGTATAACAATGAAAGCGTGTTTCATTTGGAAAACCTCCCAAAGCGAATAATGGTCATCGGTGGTGGACCAATAGGTATTGAAATTGGTCAGGCGTTGTCGAGGCTGGGAGCAGAGGTAACGATTGTACATCGACGGTCGGAAATATTACCTCATGATGCACCTGAGGTTGCAGTAATACTGCGGGAACAGTTGACCAAGGAGGGGGTCAAATTTGTATTAAATGCTGAGGTGAGTGCATTTACTGGTAAGAATGAAGCTGTTATAAAATTAAAAGACGATTCCACTTTTGTACAGCAATTCGATGCTGTTTTTGTGGGAGTGGGCCGCCATTTTGATCTCACCACCTTAAAATTAGAAAATGCCGGTATTGAACACGATGGCAAGAAACTTATAGTGAGTCCCTATTTGGAAACCACCAATAAGGATGTATTTGCTGTTGGAGATATTGCGGGTTCTTTGCAGTTTTCACATGCTGCAGAACAACACGTAAGAATGTTACTGAACAATTTGTTTTCTCCCCTCAAAAAGAAACTGAATAATGACCATATGTCGTGGGTAACATTTACGGACCCAGAGGTGGCTACTTTTGGGATTTCAGAAGCCGATCTTACCAAAAGAGGGAAGTATTTCGAAAAAATGGTGATGGACTTTGGCGCTGACGATCGAGCCGTGGTGGATAATTATCGGTACGGTAAATTGGTACTTTATGTTACAAAAGGGGGGATGTTAAAAAAGCAAAAAATACTCGGCGGAAGTATGGTCGCTCCTAGTGCTGGGGAGTTAATTCAAGAATTGATATTAGCGAATACTTCCTCTCTCAGCACCGATGCCATTTTTAATAAAATTTATCCCTATCCAGTTGCTTCAAGGGTTAATCAGTTGATTTTGGTGAAGGACCGTGAAAAACTGCTTTCAGGAAATATTAACAAAATGCTTCAATTTTTTTATCGACTTTTTAACTAGGAATTATGGAATGGTTTATAACTTTAAAAACATGGTTTCTAAGCTTGGGAGAGCAGTATAATGTAAATCCTATAATATTTGGAACCATATATGTAGGTGCGATTCCATTTTTTGGCATTTCTCTAACTTGGTTGATCCGCTCAATGAAGGCCAAAAAATCCATTGTATTACCTTTATTATCAACAGGTTTCTTTTTCATTTCAGCCTATTTGTACCTG
>CAXBLH010000661.1:0-1643 GCA_963976315.1 uncultured Dyadobacter sp. | reverse complement strand
TGCAGCCCCCGCATTAAATGGTCTAAGCGAAGACTCTCTGACACAGTCCAATACAGTTGTAAATAATATCATAGAAACGAAAAAGCAAACGCCAATTAAAGTTGAAATTATCGAAGAAAATGGCCGCTACCAATTATTGAGAGGCGGAAAGCCATATCAAGTAAAAGGGGCAGGTATAGGCTCAACCGATCTTGCAAGTTTGGTAAAGTTTGGTGGCAATTCAATGCGAAATTGGGCCGTAGATAATCATGCTGAACCTGCACAGCAATTATTAGACCGAGCTCATGCCATGGGTATTACCGTTTCCTTGTGCTTAGAGTTTGCCAGAGAACGACATGGTTTTGACTACAATGATCCTGTTGCTGTTGCAAGACAACTCGCTAAAAATACGGCAAGAGTTGAAAAATATAAAGACCATCCAGCATTACTGACCTGGATAATAGGCAATGAAGTAAACTTTGGATTTACCAATCCGAAGGTATTTGATGCGGTGAATGATACCGCGAAGATGATTAAAGCAATCGATCCTTATCATCCCACAACTACTGCTTTGGCAGGCTTCGATAAAAGAGCATTAGCCGCAATACAAGAACGTGCGCCTGATTTAGATTTCGTTAGCTTTCAGCTTTACGCTGACCTTTTAAATTTACCTAAGTATATTCAGGACTCCGGCTACGATAAACCTTATTTCGTTACGGAATGGGGTGCGGTTGGGCATTGGGAAGTACATAAAACGGAGTGGGGTGCGCCAATTGAGAATACCAGTTCGGAAAAAGCCAATAACTACGCAAAAAGTTATTCACAAGTACTCAAACCATATAGCGACAAAGCGATAGGTAATTATGTATTTTTATGGGGTCAAAAGCAGGAAAAAACCCCGACGTGGTACGGCATGTTTTTAGCCAGTGGTGAGAAAACCGAAGCAGTTGATGTTATGTATCACATTTGGAATGGTGTTTGGCCGGAAAATCGCGTGCCTCAAATTAATCAGATTGTGCTGAATAAGCAAGTCGCATTCGATGACGTGTACTTGCGCTCCGGTGAAGTTTACCAAGCATCCGTTGAAGTTGTTGATCCAGATGGAGACGATATTCGTTACCTCTGGGAAATTCGTCCAGAATCCACCTCTAACAAGGTGGGTGGAGATGCGGAGTACGTTCCTTCATTAGTCGATGGAGCCATTAACAATCAGGCAGCTGTTATTCAGCTAACAACACCTGAAAAAGCCGGCCCTTATCGTTTATTTGTGTATGCTTTTGACGGCAATAACAATGCGGCACATGCGAACATTCCGTTTTACGTAAAGTAATTCAAGGAGTGTTTGCATAAATTGTTTAAAAATCCGCGTGGCGGTAATCTTTTACCTTTCTATATTAACGTGTACTTTTAGCTCTAATCGTTAACATTAGTAAGCTTATTGAAATTGCCACAAAAAAATAAGGAACTCCTGCCTGCCAGCTTGCTTGGCTATTAACCCCAAAAAAATCGAAATATAGTGCGGCTTGAATGGGTCCTATGTACCAAAGCGCAGGATAAAGCACTTCGAACATTCGCTTTGTGCCAGTAAATGCGCCACAAAAATAGGCGAGCGATACCGTAAATGAAATAGCTATAATCAATTGGACGAGTAATAACCATTCTGC
>CAXBLH010000660.1:0-1724 GCA_963976315.1 uncultured Dyadobacter sp. | reverse complement strand
TTTCCATGAGTCCTTTATTAGTCGGGATATTATAAATCGAAAGGTTCACATTTTCGGACTGCACCGAATGGGGCAAATGACCATAACCCACCCAATAACTCGGAGATACGGTTTCCTTAGTTTTACTGACAGCCGGATGGGCATGAAAAATAGCAAAATTATTTTTGATATTCATTCCTGAAATATGATGTTGATCGGCATATTCTCCTGGATGATAACCTTGAACAGTATACAAGGAATAGTCTTTTGTTTTGTAAGTGTAGGTATTGCCTTTTTGAATAGCGGTACCCTGGAACTGAGAGTCCATAACTTTCATCAGAAAGGGTTCCAGACGCAACGTCCTTAATACCGTAAAATCTAACCATTTAAAATCACTAATAAATTGGTTCGAAAACATATTAGATTGACGTATGTGAGCCAAAGAATTCCTTATTATCACTGGGTTAACAAACGCCTCCATCCCCCACTGCATCATCATACCGTGATCATTCTTGGTATGAAACCCTTCACTTTCCAGATCCTGCACCTCTAACCCGTTGCTTTGTTTAATAACCACCGAGGAGCTATCTAGCCCAATTTCCCGTAAAACGGCAGGTAAATGGTATTTTTTGGTAACCATTAATCCATACATTAAACTGGGGTCAATTTCTTGTCCATTTCCCCAATAATATTGCGTAACACCTCCAAGAGTAGCATCCAGGCCTCCTTTTCTATTGGACTCATAAGCTCTTCCACTAGCTGAGATAAACATCCCCTTGCAGTTTTGGGAGGCGACATCGTAAAAAAGTAAGTCCATCACGATCTGACTCTTAATCCTAACTTCTTCATTTGTAGAAAAGTCAATGAGGTTAATTAAAGCGGCAACATCTTCCTTATAATAAACACTGGAATAAAACTCCGTAAAGCCATATTGCCACCGCATATTCAGCCAGTCTAAAATGCGCACTTGCGCCTTTTCCATATGCTGTTTACCACTCAGTTTGCTATTGGGAAAAATTACATCCGGGTACTTTTGACCCATCAAATATTCAGCCGATGCGAACAGTATTTGATGGTTTTCGCTCCAATAGCACATCGAATTCTCTCCTGGCTCATCCCACCAATACCTGAAATTAAAAATGACTTTTTCTATCTTAGATTTGTAATCAGAAGGGATTTGATCTTCAAATTCATAGAGGATTCGAGTCAAATTAACGAACCGAAAGTCGGAACAATCATACTGGTTTTCAATAAACGCTAATGTATTGTCAAGCTGGCTCCATTCGATCGGTTGTTCGCCTTTCACCAAATCATAGTAGACTTTAGATTCAAAGGTTTGAAGGCCATGTTTTGGCTTGATCGGAAAAGATTTGTATTGGCTAATTCTATAATAATCGTTTCCTGTAACAATTATTAGCAACAATATAATGGAACCAACGGCCCAAGTTTTCCAATTTAATTGATGTTTCTTCAAGTTAATTTTGCTTGAATGGAGGGTTAAAAAAACTACTACTGGTATTCTATTTTCTGATTAAGCCATTCATCTGCTCCATTAGATTTTTGAGCTGTTACAACTTTTGGATACTATTTCAAATGACATCCACATTTTGCCCCAGCCATCGCTTTATAAATTCAGGAATGGTAAACAGTACAACCAACGCTACTTTCCATTCAATTTAGGACAACTTCCTTTCAAAATTAAGCCAAATTTTTTATGAAATTAATCTTCTTTTTCAAAAATTGGA
>CAXBLH010000659.1:0-1728 GCA_963976315.1 uncultured Dyadobacter sp. | reverse complement strand
GCTGTACCATCTGCGGAAATTAATTAAATTGCAGCACCAAAACGATCAACAGGCGCTATACACCCCTTTTATATGAATGAATGTCAAGAATGTGGAAAGACATTAATGGGCAGGATTGATAAAAAATTCTGTTCAGATACCTGCCGAAATACCTTCAACAATCGGATAAACTCTGATACCAATAGCTTCATCAGAAACACGAATAACCAGCTTCGAAAAAACCGAAGGATACTCGAAGAGCTTTGCCCCGACGAAAAAGCTAAATCCTCCAAGGCTAACTTGCTTTCCAAAGGGTTCGATTTTAATTTATTCACCAGTATTAGAACGACTCAAAAAGGTAGCGTCTATTATTTTTTATACGACTATGGCTACCTCGCACTAGAGAACGATTACTATTTAATTGTGAAAGACAATCGGATAGAGAAATAAGAATAAACACTCTCATTTCCGACATCAAACAATTGAAAACAAATACGTTAAGGCTCATCCAATCCTAATTTCCCCCCCGTTACCTCCTATTCCTAACCACAGGATAGATGGATAATGCCCTTGCATTTTTTAAAAAAGAGCTAATTTTACAATTGAATTCAAATAATATACTGATGAAAAAAGTAAGCTTAAGTGATTCTGGCCCAAAAGTATCTGAGGCAATTTATGGTTTTTGGCGATGGGCTGATGAAGGCGCGGAAACAACGAATAAGATCGAGAAAACCGTTAATCTTTGCCTAGAGCTTGGAATTAACACTTTTGATCATGCAGATATGTATGGAGATTTTGCAATTGAATCCCATTTCGGAAAATTAATACAAAGCAAATCGTTCAACCGTCAAGATCTAGTGCTTTTCAGTAAGTGCGGAATCCGTAAATCCGACGATGGCCGATTCAACTACTACGATACCTCTCGCGATCATATAATTAATAGCGTCAATAATTCTCTTTCCAGATTAAAGACCGACTATCTTGATATCTTTTTGCTACAGCAAAGTGATTTTTTGGCTGACCCCGAAGAAACAGCAGGCGCTTTGGCGGAAATAGTAAAAGCATATAGGTGTAACTAATTTTTCTGTTTTTCAACACCAACTATTGGCTTCCTATTTGCGGTTACCGATCGTCACGAATCATATTGAGCTAAACCTCATGAACACCTCAGCTATTGAGGACGGACGTATTGACTTTATCAAACAGAGTTTCAGCAAACCTTTGGCATGGGCTCCGTTAGCAGGAGGCAAAATTTTGCATGGTACCGACGAAAAGGTAGTTTTACTGAGATCAAAACTGGAAAAACTTGGAGAGAAATACAATGCCAATATAGAACAGATGGCTGTTGCCTGGCTCATGAAACTGGGAACCTTGCCAATTATCGGTTCCCTTTCAGAAAGCAGAATTCGAAATGCTGCCAGTGCTTCTGAGATCAATCTCAATAACCAAGATTGGTATGAAATATACCATTTGGCTGTGAAATAAATATTAAAAGACTCCGAAAATGGCTGAGAAAGTAAAACTCAGCCATTTTTATTTCCCTAGCTGTTTGGCATCCAATTTTCGGATAATTACTTTTTTATCAAACAATAAGCGCCATAGTAAAAACGGTTTTTCATCTGTTACACAGTTTTGGCAAATTATATTGTCCGAAGGAATGGGGGCATTGTACACATACAAAGAGTCATTCAATTTTTGGATATTATCATGGTCGGTGGGGTTATTTTTGGCACTATATTGATAAGCCTT
>CAXBLH010000658.1:0-1836 GCA_963976315.1 uncultured Dyadobacter sp. | reverse complement strand
ATGTTTACCAACATGGATACACCGAATACCTCTCCACCGCTTATGAGGTGATTATGAATTATCCTATTGCAATATTGCTTGAATTCGCAGAAGATGAGGAAATGAAATCCATTGCTCGAGCATTTCTGGTTTACAAATGGTCCGTTCAATCACTTAATAATTTTGATGGTCAAGTGATTGCACCTTATGCCAGAATGATTGGCCAGGAAGACTATCAACCTAAGGAGTATTATGATTTTAAAATTCCTACTATTTATACAAACTGGTTATATTGGGGGTGGGGCGAAAACACAAATACGGTTAATATGTCGATTTTTGAAGATCAATCGCCAACCTCCCACGTAATTTATTGTGCCTTATCGCAAATTCAACCTGACGCTTTTTTTCAAAACCTCGGAGGTAGCAAAACTCCCTTTACAGGTTTAACATCTGCATCCACTTTCGGCGAATATGGAACAGGAGTTCCACATATGATAATGCGCAAATTCTATCGGGATAAGCAATTCGCTATTGGCACTGGAAACTTTCGCTGGGTACCCGGTGGCCATTATGCGGATCATGATACCAATCCTTTCAATATTATATGGTCCACTAGCGACAGGTTTAATTTTATCAACTGCACGCACCCCTTCTGGTATAGTGATGGCGACGTAGAAGGAAGAACACCCGATACTTGGTACAATGGAGGGGCTTCGCCTTTTATGCAAACGGCGCAATATAAAAATTCTGCGATTGTTTTATTCGACATTCCAGAAAATGATCCTTGGCCGGGTAAACCTAATGAAGAGAAGTGGGCTTGGCGGGATAATCACTCTAAAAACCTACTCAAACGAGGCATGTTAAGATACCCTAAATCTATCGATGAAAAGGTGGAAATAAATGGGTGGATATTTCTGCGTGAAAACCAGACCTATATTGGGATTAAACCTCTAAAGAGTTATTATGAACAAACCAACTTAACGGGGAAAGGATTGGACGGATTTAATATTATAAAAACCGACCATGCGCAAACGGGCTTTGTTTTTGAAGTAGGGACTGCTGACGAACACAAAAGTTTTAAAGATTTTCAGAAAAAGTTAATGGCCAATAAACTGTCCATTAACTGGCAAAAACTGATAGTAGATTACACGGACTCCCAGAACAACCAAATTTACATTCAGTATCAACCCGGCCTTTCCACTACCATTGAAAAGATGCCTGATTATCTTGCTAAAACAGATATAAGAGGCCTTGCTGAGTCAGTTCCTGTGGTAAAAATAAACTCGAGGCCGGAAATTCCCTATCAAAAATGGCCAATGATTCAAAGTCCGTTCATCAATATGGACGGCGGGAAACTAGTGATACGGCAAAACGACAAGTCGATTATAGAGGTAGATTGGACAGGCCAATACCCAAAAATTAAAACCATGTGATTTGTTAAGAAGTGATAATAGGCACAGAACACGCTCTATCGTTATGGCCTGTATATCAATGCTGCTAAGCAAAAGGCTCTAAGTCTGTATTAACTGTCTGATTGTAAGCTGTAAAATGCCGTAAACAATAATATCACATGAAATATTCTCTTATTGTAATGATCACGGTCGTGATAATGGTTTTTTGTAAATCAAACTATTGCGAAGCGCAAGCTCATGTTACGAAACTGGAAGAATCACACATACGAGCCGGATTGCCTAATTTCTTCCAAAAAATCCAGTCAGGTCAAGAAGTTCGGATTGCGTACATTGGGGGAAGTATTACAGCAGCCCATAACGGCTGGCGTGATCTTACTTTCAACTGGTTCCAAACAAACTATCCGAAGTCCTCATTTGTACAGATTGATGCGACTATTGGTGGAAC
>CAXBLH010000657.1:0-1878 GCA_963976315.1 uncultured Dyadobacter sp. | reverse complement strand
GGATTTCGTATTGCGCGCCGACGCCCACGCCCAATACGAAATCCGCGTCTATGCAGAAAAGATGTGCGAAATTGTTAAGGATTGGGTGCCTGCGGCGTACTCCGCATTCGAGGATTACCGCCTTGGCGGTGCCAATGTGTCGGAGCGTGGCATGGAGTGTATTCGACGCAAGCTGGCGGGGGAGGATGTTACGCAGGAGAACAGCGGGATGAGTAAGGGTGAGTGGCGTGAGTTTGAGGGGATGATTGGGTAGGGATGGTTTATCGCGCCATTTAAGTTGCGAAGTAGGTGGGTATTTTAATTTTAACTTTATTTGATAGGTTTAAGCCATGACAACATTTTCAACTGAATTCCCAGTTCTGGACACTGTGTCCAGAACTGCTTTTGTTAACTTTGCAAATGACTGGATTAAAGGACAATCAAATAGCCGTCTCTTAAAGGACGGTAAGCAACAAATAGTTCAAAATGATTTCAGCATAATTGAATCTCCTAATGGTGAGCGGTTTCAAATCAAAGAAGTTCAAACCGACGACAAGTTTGTTATTGGATTCAAATTTGATAAACCTGATGATCTTGGACGAACGTTCCGGACCGAGTGTGTCTTAACAAAAGGAAATATTTCGTCTTTACGGATTAGGGTACGTTGTCTGACTACGGGTGCTGTCCCCCCTATAACACCTAAAAAACCTGTTCTTGTAAGACAGTTTATCGAATACGGCTTCGTTGCCGAAGATGGATACTTCCCAATTCAATTTGAACCGCACAAAGTTGTTAGCAACGATGTGGATAAGCTTGGGGAAATATTTAGGCAAGAAAAAAATCTCTTTTTACCTTCCGTATACGTTAGCAAACTGGCTGATGGATCGAGTTGGGTTGATGTTGAAAAGTTAGCACGTTCTTTGTCAGGAGTTGCACACGTTTTTGAAGAAGGCAGCTTTAGCATATCCAACGAGATGATGGGGCCAGCTGACGGTACTAACCCTTATGATGGCTCAATTGGTATTATTATACCGAATAGAGGCGTTGTAAAAAAATTCTATAAGCGTGGATCATTTGATAACAAGACTAACATGCAATCTGCAATTGAGTCATGGATATTACAGTACCAAGCTTCACTCTACGCGCGGATTGGCCATGATTGGGTTGATCTAGAAGAGGATTTTGCTGCTGAATTACGGAAAAAAGCTAAAATTGAAAACACGAAACAAGACTCGGTTGAACTTGATGAGTATATCGCCAATTTCGATTCTGAATTGATGGCAAAAAACGACCGCATTAAAGAACTCGAAGATAGGTTGGACGCATTTATAATTGCGAGAGAAAAAGAAAACTCTGGAACCGGACTATTAGACATGATTCCAGTATCAATTCCCATTCAGGAATTATACCAAGGTGAGGCGTTTGATAGGATGAGACGGGCTTCAAAGCGATATCTCGATACGACACCAGACCTGTCACCAAGAGATGTAGCTGTTTTAAGTTCTGCATTGAAGGCGAATACGGCTTCAGGAAAATCATATTCGCTCCATCAACAACTAAAGGCGGCTGGTAAAGGCGGAGGAAATTTCTATTTGAGATTTGAAGCCATATTATCAAAAATTGGTTTTGTGAAGAAATCTGAAAAAACGCACTATCGGTTGGAGGCCATTGATAGTGGTTCTGGTTTAAGTGGTCAAACTTTCGCCAAAACCAGTAGCGATAGTAATAGGGCAGGTAAAAATAAAGTTAGCGACATAGTTAAGGACTTTGACATAAAAGATTTAGACAAATAATTAAAATTGTTACTAACACCAACACCCTACCTAGGCATTTGATAAATCAAATCCCTGCCGCACGGGGTTATCGCACTGTTTTTAAAAATACCTTTTAAAAACAGTG
>CAXBLH010000656.1:0-1907 GCA_963976315.1 uncultured Dyadobacter sp. | reverse complement strand
TGAGCGGAGTCGAAGGGGGCTAATAATACCATCCACCAATAGATTTCCTCTTATAGCCGTTACATGCTATACAGCAAATCACCTAGGTATTCCCCCTAAAACGTTCCAGTGAATCTTGGGAAATCTGCTATATTTTTCACCCTAAATCACCACAGAATAGGACACCTAGGTTATATTTGAGTTATATCTTTGTCGGCAAACGCAAAATAAATTTCGTCTCCCACAGCTACATCTGGTCGCTGGCGATAAGCAGTTAATTCCCCTTCGTCGTTTTCACCCTTTACTTTCCAAAAATTACCATAAAAATACAAGGCGGTAACCTTTCCAGCCCATTTACTTTTCTCTTTGGACTTGACCTTCCTCAACTTTTCGGGACGAATAAAAGACGGATTTTCATTGTCCATTTTCAACCAATTGATATCCCCTGTCAGCTCTGCCACATATGCATTCACCGGTTGCGTATAAACTTCAATAGGCGTACCAATTTGTACAATCTCGCCATTTCGTAGTATTGCTATTCTATCCGACCATGCCAATGCATCCGAAGCTTCATGGGTAACAAAAACACAGGATGTCTTTTGGATCGTTCGTAACCTTTCAATGGAAGAGGCCAGTACCCGTTTGTTATGGTTGTCCAAATGTGCAAAGGGCTCATCAAGTAATAATACCGCAGGTTCTTCGGCGATGGACTTTGCGATAGCAGTTCTTTGCTTTTCACCTCCTGAGAGTAGTTTGGCCTTTTTTTGCTTTACGTGTGTCAAAGAAGTCAGGTTGAGTAATTCTTCGACCTTTTCATTTCTGTACTCTGGCTCATAAAAGCGAAGCGAATACCCAATATTTTCCTCTACCGTTTGGTTTGGAAAAAGCTCAAACTCCTGATGGATCAGCTTTATAGCATCATGGCCTGGTATCAATTTATTCCGAACCTCTGGAAGCTTTGTATTTTCAAAATACACTTCCCCTTCATCGGCATCCAAAAAGCGACCAATGATTTTGAGTAAAGTACTTTTACCAGACCCACTTTCGCCCAGTATGGCCAACCATTCCCCTTCTCGTAATTCCAAATCAATAGCCTTTAAAATGGCCGTTGAAGAATAGGACTTAGAGAGATTATTTACTGCTAATATTACTTTTGACTTATTCACCGGTATACCATTTTACTTTATCTGCGATGGGACTTCTTTTACCATTTAAAGGAGCGCGCTCATGTTTACCCATAAAAAACAACCCTAAACATTTTTGTCCTTCCGGTAACTCCAAGTACTCGGCGAGCTCTGGCAAAAAACCCGGACTACTCCAATAGGATCCAATTCCAAGTGCAGAAGCGGTGAGCCACATATTTTGAACAGCGCAACCGACCGCCGCCACCTCCTCCCATTCTGGGACCTTATCCGCATGCGTTTGCATGTTGATAATGATAATACAATTAGATTTATCTACCTTCTCGCTAGATGCTTGCCACTTGGCATCAGAAAATGCCTCCGGTGGCGTAATCCTAACATATCGATCCTTAAGGAATTTGGCCAGTTTTTGCTTTCCATTCCCTTTAAATACCATAAAACGCCAAGGCTCGGTGAGTTTGTGCGTGGGTGCAAAATTGGCATTCTCTAAAATATGTTGGATTTGTTCCACTGGAATATCTTCTGCGGTATAACTTACCGGAAAAATACTTCTTCTATTACGAATGATCTTATTTAAACTTTCTATAGACATAAACTCACTATTATATGAAAAGCCGTTTGGAGCTGAGGTAAATCGATTAACAATCTCCAAATTACCATTTATTACCAAATTTAGACCACTAGCCAAAAATATATACAGCTCTGCACGAAAAAAACTAAATTAGCATCACTTAAGAGCCTGTTTAAAAATTAACCAATAGTTTGTTTATGCTATTTTTTGGCTCT
>CAXBLH010000655.1:0-1955 GCA_963976315.1 uncultured Dyadobacter sp. | reverse complement strand
TGATTTGATGGTAGCCATGCGTTCCAGTCCATTTGGATCTTATGGACACATGATGGCCGACCAAAACACCTTTAATATTCTTTCAAAAGGTGAAAAAACTTTTTACCGGTCCGGCTATAAAGTAGACATGAACGACCCCCACCGACTAGGCTGGTATAAGCACACCAAAGGGAATAATGGTATATTAATGGATGGTCAGGGACAACCGTTCAGTACCGATGCTTTTGGAATGCTCACTCGTTTTGTACAAAATGACCAGTTGGCCTATGTTAAAGGAGATGCGTCTTTTGCTTACCAAAGTGAGGAAACAAAAGAAAACTATGGACTTAAAAAATTCAATAGGCATATCGTTTTACTCCAACCCAATACACTGGTTATATATGATGAACTGGAAGCTGAAAAGCCAGTAAAATGGTCTTGGCTCATACACAGTCATCAAAAAATAGAAATGGATAGCGTCAACCAAACCTTCACTTCTCAATTCGAAAAATCATTTGGAAAAGCGACGCTCTGGTCGTCCAGCCCTGTAAACTGGAACCTAACAGGTTCGTTCGAAATCGCTGCTGTTAATGTGATCCACCGCAAAGATGAAGATGGAGATGTGATGGAATTTCATGACAATCAGTGGCACTTTAAAGCAGAAAACCCTGAGAAAACAAATAAAATTAGATTTCTGTCCATCATTCAATTTTCGGAAACCGCTAAAAAAACGGCTCCACTCAAATCAACAGATAGCGCTGGTAAAAAGGAAATCGCCTTTGGAAAATGGAGAATATCTGCCACCATGGACCCAAATACTTTTGGTCAACTAACAATAACCAATACCGATAATACCACTGAGTTCCATGCTACCACCCAATCAGAAAATGGACCTACCGTTTTGAAGTCGCAAAAGAACGGAAAATTACAAATTGTGGAACAACTGGATCAGTTACCAACTTCTATGAAAAACCTTTTGTTATATGAAAAATAAAAATCTGTATACAGTTTACATCGCTGCATGTCTATTATTATCCGCATTATTTTTTAGCTTCCAGACCAAGTTGGTGAAGAAGCCGCAAAAAAAGCCCAATATTTTATTCGCAATTGCCGACGACCAATCCTTTCCGCATGCGGGCGCTTATGGTTCCAAACTATTTCAAACCCCGGCTTTTGACCAAGTGGCTAGTGAAGGCGTTTTGTTCATGAACGCTTTTGTGGTAGCACCACAATGTAGCCCGTCACGAGCAGCACTATTGACTGGACGTAATATTTGGCAGTTGGAAGAAGCCGGAACACATAGTAGTTACTTTCCTAAAAAATTCCCTGTATTTACCGATGCACTGGAAAACGTAGGGTATTTCAGAGGATATACAGGCAAACCCTGGGGGCCGGGCAATTGGAAAGATTCAGGATGGAAACAAAACCCAGTAGGCCCGGAGTATAACAAAATCAACCGAAAAGTACCTACTACGGGTATTCATAAAACCGATTACGTTGCAAATTTCAAGGCTTTTTTAGCAGAAAAACCCGCCGATCAACCCTTCTTTTTCTGGTTTGGGTCTTTTGAGCCGCATCGGGAATATGAATATGGAACTGGTAAAAACCATGGACTTTCCGAGAAGGATTTGAAGCTACCTGCGTTTCTGCCAAATAATGATACGATCCGACAAGACTTTATGGATTATGCTTTGGAAATTGGATGGTTTGATCAACAACTTGCCATGATGTTACAAATCTTGAAAGATGCTGGCGAATATGAAAATACAATCATAGTGGTAACGGCCGATAATGGTATGCCATTTCCATATGCCAAGGCCAATTTACAGGAATTTGGAACGCACGTTCCTCTGGCAATAAGTGGCCCAGGAATCAAAGGGAAAAGAGTCAGTAATGATTTGATTAGTATGGTGGACCTTACCCCTACCTTTCTGGAACTTGGAGGTGCACCAAAGTATAACGGTCTCATTGGAAAA
>CAXBLH010000654.1:0-1985 GCA_963976315.1 uncultured Dyadobacter sp. | reverse complement strand
CCAGAATTGGCTTGTCGTGTATATTTAATATTTTCTTAGGATCCTCATAATCTACATCAATAAAAGTCGGCCTCGACTGTCCCTGATCGTCCCTAGAGGAGAAATAAATTCGTAGAAAATCCTTGTGTTTATATGCAAAAGGTACTTGTGCATGGGTTCTGCTGTGGGGCAAACTCCCATCAGGCTTATATATTACTCCTTTTTTAATCCACATAATGCAATTTCAATAATCTATTTAACAGCCACTTAGCTATTATGAAGTAAATAAATATTAGTCAACCGCTTTTTCAGCCCTGATACGCCAGTTGTCCACAAAATCCTTACCAGGTATAGGTAAGTCAATGTCTATTTCTGGAGCTTTTTCGGCAACACGGTATTCCATAATATAGAAGGCATTACCAAAAACATAGTGCAGTTTAAAGTTTTCAATATTGGCCGGTACATCTTCCAAAGGAACTTCAGCACGGAATAAAGGATTCGCTTTTAACAAAGTAGCATAAGTTGGCTGTGACCGTAACCAAGGCGCTACACTTTCATCGCCTACCACCACTTTACCCCCTGGCTTCACCACTCTTGTTAACTCTTCAAATGCTCTTTTTCTTTCTGAAAAAGTATTAATACCCCCAAAATGGAACACGGCATCAAAAGTATTATCCGCAAAAGGCAAATAGGAGCCATTACCCAAGAAATAATGAACATTTAGATCATCGGTATTTAATTTTTCCTGAGCTAATTTGAGCATATTTGGAGAAAGGTCAGAAAGAACGGCTGTTCCACCTGGACGGACCTTATCCAAAATTAATGCGGAATCTTTACCGGTCCCTGCTCCAACTTCCAAAGCTTTCATACCAGGCTTTAGCTCCATCAGATCAATAAAGAATTGACGGGTAGCCGCCTCATCAGAATGATTCAAAGTTTCAAAAACCCAGGAAACACCTCGGTCGTAGCGTAAAAATGCTTGGTCGTACAAATACTGCGCACGAGCATCTTCTGGCAATAACTCTTTGGGATATAACATATTAACAATTCCAGTATCACCTACTTCATAGATAGTACCGTTGTCGCTAGTAAGTGTTTTTCCATCTTCTGAAATTTTTAAGGAGCCGCCAGTAGTAGGACATACTAACGATTGAAGAAAATCTTGATGCGTCATTTCGTAATTTGCTGGTTGATAATTTGGTGTTAAAATTACCTCTTTTTCTCAAAGTCCTTATAATTGTACAATGGGTTATTAGTCAAAGGCATTAAAAAGAGACGATTTAAATGGGATTTACTATGATTCCAAGGCAATTAAATAACTTTGTACCTTTGTTCTCGATTCATAAAAAGTTTAGTACTCTCAAATTACAAATACTCGAAATGTCGGACTTACACCATAAAATAAAAGAACTCGCCAAGATTCAGTCAGAAAAAGTAATTGCAAATCGGCACCATCTGCATCAAAATCCGGAGTTGTCCTTTCAGGAATTCAACACCGCTAAATTTGTGGCCTCCGAGCTTAAAGCCATGGGGTTAAACCCAACCGAAGGCATTGCTGGTACTGGATTAACCGTTTTGATCGAAGGAAAGAATCCACAGAAAAAGGTGGTGGGGTTACGGGCAGATATGGACGCATTACCAATCCTTGAAGCGAATGAAGTACCCTACAAATCTTTAAACCCTGGCGTGATGCATGCTTGTGGCCACGATGTACATACCTCATCACTTTTGGGCACGGCAAATATCTTGAGACAATTAACTAACGAGTTTGAAGGTACCTTAAAACTCGTTTTCCAACCTGCCGAAGAAAAAGCACCTGGTGGGGCTTCTATTATGATCAAGGAAGGGGTTTTGGAAAATCCGGCTCCCGTAAGTATGATCGGCCAACATGTTGCACCCAATGTACCTGTAGGGAAAATCGGTTTCAGGGAAGGCATGTATATGGCCAGTACGGATGAGATTTATATGACGGTAAAGGGAAAAGGGGGACATGCAGCCGCACCCCA
>CAXBLH010000653.1:0-2041 GCA_963976315.1 uncultured Dyadobacter sp. | reverse complement strand
TTTATTTCTGGAGTGGGGATATTTGTGAAATAATTGACTGTTTTTACAACTTGTCCCTTCGAGTCCTTTACCACCGTAACGCCGCCATGCCAATAGTTTCCAAATAACATATTTTCGTATTTAAGGGCCACTACAATGGATCTTTTCGCCGAGTTTATGGAATCTACATCGGCAGAAGTGATATAAAATGGAATTGCATAGCCAGGGTTGATGGTGGTGGAGTCGGATAAAAACGCAGCTGAATCGGCTTTTATAACCACGGATCCCATGTGATTGCCGGCTTTAATGTTCATTTGGCTCTTGTCCGAAATCGTGAAGTAATTGGAAGGAAGCGGTTTTAGAGCCGTTACCGATACCAAAGCTTCTTTCATGTAATTTGCACTTGCTTTCATTACCGCCAATATATCATTGGTTACCAAACTTTGATCCATGGTAAAGTTTACGATTCTATTTTGATTGTTTGAACGTAACCCGGCAAGGGTAGCACCTACTTCTATCTTCATACCTTCTCCCACTACAAATGTTCTCACATCAGTTTGATAAGCAAAAAATACGGAGCTGTAATCGAAATCCTCAATGTAGTCTTTGTAGCAGGACGTCAATCCAACCGAAAGAACCATAGCTATTATTAAGATTTTTTTCATTTTATAAGATTTAAATTTTAATTGAATTGGCTGCCGACCATTTTATGAAAGTCGGCAGTCAGTCGTTAAGTTATTTCCACGCATTCCAGCCCTCATTTTGCACGAGCTTACTCATATTCAACATTTCGGCATAAGGGATAGGCAAATAGGCGGAACTATATACACGTGTTTCAATTTGTTCATTGAGGTTATAGGTAAATGTTCCGTCCGCATTTTTGGTAATACTGGGCCTGTGAACTGCTTTATTGAGTTCGTTGAGATCGGTAGACCAGCGACGAATATCAAAAAACCGTTGACCTTCGAAGCACAATTCAAGCCTTCTTTCATTTTTAATAAATTCATTGAAAGCAGCGGTGCCTTTGGTCGCAATTTCAGTAAGGTAAGGATCGGTAATAAATCCTTTTCCGCCATCGGTATTGTTTTTTAATCTAATGTAGGCCATGGCATCTTTGGCTGATAAGCCGTACTTCATTCCCAATGGTCCTTCGAGCTGGTTGGCTGCTTCCGCAAAAGCAAGTACCATGTGCTCCCAACGTATATGGATTTTGAAATGGGGCTGTCTATTGATAGAATTGTCTCCAAAGTTTAGTCCCATAAAAACCATTTTTTTGATATGGTAGTTGGTACGGCTGATATTGGCAGGCCCTGCGGCATCCTTGGCACCTAGCCAGTTTTCAAAAGTATACATGGTGGTAGTGGTATTGATTTTTACCGCCTTTGCAGTGTTATGAAAAATAGTGGCATAAAAGCGAGGGTCTCTATTATCATAAGGCTTCGAAGGGTCATAAAGGCTTTTCGGGTCGGAAATGGGGTAGCCGTTTTTCATAGGAAAGGCATCCACCAACTCTTGTGTTGCGCCCACAGAGCCTGTTCCTTGGAATCCTGAGGGATAAAACATTCTTTCCATTGCGTCATTGGCATTGTTATACCTGGAAGCAAATACAATTCCGCCAAAATTTGGATCAAACCAGTTTACCGCTTTGGTGGGGCTGAAACCATTGGTAACTGCATCTGTTTTGAGTTTAAAATCCATCACTTCTTTGGCAAACTTGGCTGCCATATCCCATCGTGTCATATCATTGCTGGGGTTAAACCGGGGGCTTGCCCAAGTTTGGTAAACCAATGCTTTGATTGCACGTGTGGTGATCCCATCAAAGCGGCCCCAGTAACGGGCACCCGCATATGCTCTATCGTTGATATTAGGAACCAAGAAGTCGCGGTGGGCAATTGGTAAATATTTGTAAGCCGAGTCACAATCTGCCAATATTTGTTTTACACAATCATCGTAAGAGTTGCGTTCTAAGTTCACTTCCTTGGTAACGTCTGAGGGTTCAAGGACAATTGGGAAACCTAGCATCTGTCCATTGTTGCCCATTCCGCCAAACTTTTTAAGCAAA
>CAXBLH010000652.1:0-2091 GCA_963976315.1 uncultured Dyadobacter sp. | reverse complement strand
GGGTATAAGCACTTAAATCCACACTACCATTGGCAAATTTCACTGCGCCCCAAGAACCTTTATAGTCTATACGTGCTGAGGCTTCCCCATCACGTACATTTTCGGTATTCTTAAAATCGGTGGTGGTGCTCCATCCCCAGTTTTGCCAGCTATTTACAAGATCGTCTTCGTACAGCGCATAGGCTACTGGGGCGAGGTCAGGCAGATCACCAACAAATGCTAAATTAGTGGCCGACTCCACTTGGATACCAGAATAAGCCACCAAAGCTATTTTGCCTTTGTTGGCCTTTTCAGGAACTACAACTACAATTTCATTGGCTGTTTTGGACACAAAATTCATAACTGGAGCTGCAATTCCTTTGAACAGCACCCCCATTGTTAAATCCAGATCTTGCCCTTTAATGGTAATATTCATACCTTTTTCGGCTGGATTTGGCGAAATGCTGGTCAATACTGGCAATTTCACTTTCAACTCCGTTTCCGACTCTATGGTTAGTGGCTCTGTTCCACCTGCACTAAACACCAAAGTACCGGTTTCCGCTCCAAATGGAACCGTTACCACAAGTTCATGAATTGACTGACTTACGAACTCAGTAATGGTGGTATCTTTTGCAAAAGTAACCGCCTCCACCCATTGCAGGTAATCACCGGTAATGGTAATGTTTTGGCCCGGTTTTGCTTCTGTGGGAATACTATTAATTTTGACTAATACCTCAAAGCTTAATATCGTTTTTGAAACAATATCTCCATCTGTCGTTTTCAAAGTAACAAAACCTTCCCCTGTTTCCATCGGTACCTTTATTACGATCAGCTCCGAGGATTGGCTCACAAATGCCGACGACTGTACCGTAGCACCCTTAAGCTCAATGGCCGTCACCTTGTTGAGGTTGTTACCTATAAAGCTGATATTCTCACCAGGCTTTGCGCCCGTTGGACCAAAACTAAGCAATTGTACTTCGCTTGTTTTTTCAATTTCATCTTCGTTACACGCTACCAGCATGCCCACCATTGCAAATATGGCACAGAGCATGAATAAGCGACTATTTAGTATATACTTCATATTAATATTTTTAGGAATAAATCTGATTGATACCAAACTCCTTATTTTTTCTTCAACACCTTAGGTACGATTCTGAAATTGTCGAACGACATATCACAATCCAAGTCACCAGGGCCATGAAATAGCACTCGTGTATAATATCCAATTGGACTTACTGCCATCTTTGAACCAGATGCTTCATAGGCCTTTACCATTTCATCAAAAGGAATAGTCACCGTTTGCCATTGGCCTTTGGTATCATACGGAGGTAACCAAGTATATTGGTCGTTATTGAAACCATTGAGCCCGACGGTAAATTTAATAACATTCGCCGTATAAGGTTTTATGGTATTCACCTCAAATTTGAAGTTATAATCAGCAGGTTTAAGAATGGCCTCATCAGGAATTTTCTTACTAATTTCCCCCATTGCATCTGGTGGTCCACCAGCCACTTCCTTCCACGACCATCCGCTTATTACTTCTTTCACACGGATATAATTACCATTAATAGCTGCTGGCGCACCTTCTCCTGGGGCTGTCACTACAAAAGCAGCATTCCACCAACCTGTAAACGGATCGCTACTCAAGAAAATATTACGATTGTCGCGAAACCAGAAATCAGAAGCGGTTTCGCCAAAATTTGTAGTTACCGTAATTTGACCCGGGAGTGCTCCTTCGGGTACACGAACCTGTATCAATTGATCTGCCACTGAAACCAATTCCCCTGTTTTTCCACCTGCAAAAGTGACGGTTAAAGGCTCGTAAAAATAGTCTCCTCTAATGGTTGCTATACCTCCAGTACCAACATATTCACAGGTCATACCCAGTACAGAAGGTTCACTTACTTGGACCTCAAAGTTATGATCCAAGGTTCTACCGTTTTTAAATACGATCGTCAATTTATTGGTAATATCTTTAGGGATATTTGCAGGCACACTTACCAAAATACTTTGATTGGTTACATAAGTTGGGGTTAAAGACGCCTTTTGATCGTTAAACCAAACTTGCTGAGCATCTCCTAAGTTTTCACCAATAATGGCAATCAAACCTCC
>CAXBLH010000651.1:0-2097 GCA_963976315.1 uncultured Dyadobacter sp. | reverse complement strand
GGATTTATTTCCTTACACACCGCAATAATTTATCCTTTTCATCCCACAGGCCACGAAAATACCATTCCAACCGCTTGCATCGGCGGGAACCGTATATTTCTGGCACCATAAAACATTTATTTTCTCGATACTCTAAAAATCCTCCATCTCTTGGCACTGCTTCCCTGGTAAGCCTCCCAAGGGAATTGATGGAACGGAGTGGGGGAGTTTGATTTAGTTTATTCGGAATCAATTACCCGTTATAAAGCGCTGTTTAGAATTAACGCCTGTTTTACTACCCATTCCAATCTATGAGTTTTGTCTCATTACCCCATCCTTAAAATCCGATCTCGTAGGTTTTTTAGATATAAATTTTTGCTGCTGTCTGATAACGCAGATTTTTCTACCATGGATGTAATCAGATTTTCACTGGCCATAAACTTATTGAGCATACCTTTTGCCCTTTTTTCGACAAGGTTAAGCCTTTTTGCGAATGCCATGAAATCGCTACGACCGTGGAAGCCATATATGTTGTAAAAATCGGAATCCATGCAGTCTTCGAATAATTCCAATGCGGTATCAGACTCATATGGTGTGTGTAGCTTTGTACACATCAGATCATAGGCTGGTGTAAGGCGGTATTCTCCTGTTTCCAGCAACATTAATGAAAAGTTCTTTAAGTGAGCGTCTCCATTTGAGATGAAATAGTTGAAGGTGATGTGTTTAAACAATTCTTCTAATGCAGGGGGAGCGGCGGCTACATATTTTTTTATCAAAGTGCCTATTTCATCATAAGTGCCATCGTATTTATAGTTTTGTCCGTGGGAGTCACTACTTCGGGCTAGGAGCTGTGCGAAATCTTCTTGTAGGTATTTGGTTTGATTGGTTTTTAAATCAAATCTACGTGTGATATATGCAGGCTGCCCATCCTCAAAGTATAGAAGGGCGTTTGGTGCAGTACGTATTTTGAAAATTTGTTCCGCAATTTGCATGGTCAAATGCTCATTTTCCGGAGCGTCGTCTATTGCTTGTAATTGTCGGGCAGGTGGTATTGGTTTTAGTATGTATTGTCCATTGTCTTCGCTGAGAACCAAGTTAGTTGACTCTAATCGAAGTGAGTATTTTAATTGGACTCCCGAAATTGAGAGCCGTTTGGTATGTTGATGGTATTTCTCAAAATTGTCTTCTTTGGGCGCTTTGAAAGGTAGTATGGAAGAGAGTTTAGCACCGTCAAATAGTTTTATTCGGCATTTGCGACAAAAATGCTCGTTGGTTTCAGAGTAACAACTTGAACAAAGCATGACTATTCTGGTTTAACGGTGATGGCGCCTATGGTATCGTGTCCGGCAGTTAACAACAACCTTTTGAAATGGTCTTTTTCATCTATTCGGAGCATTCTACATTGAATATCCTTATTTACACCTTCTGAAAGTAATCCAAAGAAGAACGCAAATAAGGTGGGAGACTGATGAACCTGCTGTGTTTTTGATAGCGTCAGACTGATTGAAGGTTTTGACTTATCGTCGAAATAGCTGGATTCATATTCAAAAATATATTTCCCGCTATCGGTCCTGGTGAGGTATCCGGCTAATTCTCTATTGTTGTATACGAGACCTCTCATTCAGGGACGGATTTAATATTTAATTGAATGGTAAGGCCAAGTACGGTCAATAACTTTTGTAGTGTCTCCAAAGACGGATTCCCTTTTCCACTTTCAATCATATAAATCGTCTTAGCAGTGATACCTGCCATAGCCGCAACATCCTCTTGGTTTAAGGCCAAAAGCTGTCTGCGGGTAGTGATATAGTCGGCAATTTCTTCCTTATTCATCGGAATTATAATACTGATTATACGCAAAGGTAGCATATTGGAGTACTAAATCAAGGGAAATCAGTACTATAATACGGATTAAGCTTGTTTTAATAGATTCCTCTCTTTTTTTAGATAATTGAAACGAGTTTCGGTATTATTATACTGATCAGGTCTGAGGTTAATGGTTCTATAAGGTGTATTTACAATTTGAATACCACTATTAATCCACCCCCGCGCCGCAGAACCACAGTGGATTTATTTCCTTACACACCGCAATAATTTATCCTTTTCATCCCACAGGCCACG
>CAXBLH010000650.1:0-2127 GCA_963976315.1 uncultured Dyadobacter sp. | reverse complement strand
CTAGTACAGAAAGTGCGGAATTACCAAAGCCTAAGCCTGCTTTTAAACCAACGATGAAACCGAAGGTGGTAAAACCAGAAGCGGAGGCAAGCGATACGGAAGGTACAGAAAGTGAAGAATTACCAAAAGTGAAACCTGCTTTTAAACCGACGATGAAACCGAAACCAAAGAACGATAATTAATAAAGCAGAATCTAAAATTTATGGAGTTAATAGCATTTTATGGTTTTGCCTTGTTGGCAGTGATACCGGCTCTTTTTATACTTTTCACCAAGAATTTGATCTATGCAGCCTTTGCTTTATTCATTACATTTTTGGTTGTAGCCGCTATTTATGTACTTGCTGGTGCAGATTTTTTGGCGGTAACCCAAATCATGGTTTATGTGGGAGGGATTTTGGTTTTGCTCATTTTTGGTATTATGATCACGCAGAAATCTGTTAAAAACGTCGATTCATCTACTTCCAACCAAGTGTTAGTACTATCGAGCAGGAGAATTCCTGCTTTTATTTTGGCAACGGTTCTATTCCTATTTTTTACCTATCTTATTTTAGGAGCCAATTTTGCGATTGTAGGGGACGTGATGACTAGTAAATCTACTATCCGAACCATCGGTGTTGCTTTAATGACCACACACCTTTTGCCCTTCGAAATTGCTGGTATACTTTTGCTGGTAGCACTAGTAGGAGCTACCTATCTGGCCATGAACAGAAATTCGACCCATGAATAACATTCCACTTATACATTTTTTGATTCTAGCCGCCGCACTGTTTAGTATCGGCTTTGCAATTGTGGTTACCAAAAGGCATTTTATTGGGATGCTATTAGGCATTGAATTAATGCTCAATGCGGTAAATATTAATTTAGTAGCATTCAGTAGGCATGATCCTGAAATGATTTCTGGCCAGTTATTTGCCTTGTTTGTGATCGTAGTGGCGGCCGCTGAGGTAACTGTTGCATTGGCGATTATTCTCCGGGTTTATGGGCAATTTAATACCGTTGAGCCCGACGAGGTGAGTGAAATGAAGCAATAGTTATGTAGGTAGAAAAGTATAGTTCAACCCATTATTTTGGGTGGCATTTTGGATTATCCCAGCGAGATAGAGCGTATATAGAAAATTAAAATATTCTGATCTATACAAGATGCTGTGGGCATCACACCGTTTCCTGCTATTCAAGTGGGTACTTAAATGTTCTCCTGCGTCACTGTCGGCAGTATTTTGATTGAAGATTTTGTTGTATACGTTTGCTGTTACTGGCATCTTTTTAGACTATATGGTTTATCCAAATGGGTAAACAACACTTGAAACAGATTTAAATAAGACTTTGAACAAAGGCATATTGATATGAATTTATTTTTCCTCCTATTGGCATTTCTTATCGGGATTACTAATACTGTACAGTCTGGCGTCAATGCACAACTTCGGGAGTCCTTAGGAAATCCAATGTTGGCGGCAATTTGTTCTTTTGCAGGAGGTCTGATCATCGTATCCATGGTTTTTGTAATATTCAACCAGTATCCAGTGCCCTCCTTACAAGAGGTAAAGCAGATCCACTGGACTCGATTTCTAGGGGGGCTTTGCGGGGCTTTTTATGTATTAACGGTCATTTTTATCGTCCGTGATATCGGAGCAGCTAATATGCTTTGCTTGGTAGTTGCAGGTCAAATGATCGCAGCTATGACCATTGACCATTACGGTTTTCAGGGTTTTGCAGTTCATCATATTCCCATGCCAAGGGTAGCAGGAGCCTGTTTACTCATAGCAGGAGTGTATTTAATTGTAAAGAACTAAGAAACCCTTTGAACCTAGTTCAACAAAGTTTTGCGGAGTACTTCTTCAAGGCTTTTACTTCCTTCAAAAAATCCCACAAGTTTGGTAAGAATCCCTTCCACTACTGCATCAGGACAGGACGCTCCACAGGTCAACATAATTTTGATGTTGGGTTTATTTGGCAAATAATTGCTTGATATTACTTCTTGTTTGGAATGTAAATCAAAATGTTTAATACTATCTTTAGAAATAATTTTGATGGCAGATTCAATAAAATAAGTAGGCAATTTTGTCTCACATAACTCCACTAAATGGGAGGTGTTTGAGCTATTATAACCACCAGCCACGATCACCAAAT
>CAXBLH010000649.1:0-2133 GCA_963976315.1 uncultured Dyadobacter sp. | reverse complement strand
TGGCAAATCGGCGATTATATCTGACATCAACTTCGTATAAGTCGCAATACCAGACATACGTTGCATGATATTCAAAACCAACCTTTCGGACATAAGTATTAGCTGCGAACTACCCGAAACCGTAAATGCAATATCGCCCTTTTGGACTGCCTGCCCGTCCGTAAGTAACAGGTCTATTTGTAATGGTTCGTAACCCAGTTCATGAGCAGTTATCTCAAATATCTTACTGGCAACTGCTACTCCGGCCAAAATCCCGTCTTGTTTTACAATGAGCTTGGCCTTACTTTTTGCATCTGAAGGCACGCAGGAAAGCGTGGAATGGTCTCCATCCCCAATATCTTCCTTTAGTGCCAGTTTTATTAGGTCGTTAATATCCTGGGGATCAGTATTGTGTTTTATGGATTGTGTCATAACATCATTTTTTTTTAAAAAACCACCTTACAGATTTACTACTATTTCTAGTAGGATCAATAGGTCTGTTGGCGGTAAGCCATATTGTAACGAATAGCGAAACTAAAAACGTTGGTTTTCGCATTGTAAAAAGGATCAGCGGATTTTACATTTCTTAATAGAAAGCGACCGTCTAAAAACAAATTATGAGCCAACGAATAGGAAAGTCGTAAATCAGCAAAAGCAGTTTTGGTTTGAATTCCTTGCCCTATTTTATTTCCTTCATCAAAGTATCTTAAATCATAATCTTTCATAAAGTCTCCCCCATAGCTACGAATAGAGCCTGGAATATCTTTCCCTTGATTAGAAAATAGAAAGGTGGCGTAAGCAGCTAGCCTAGCATTTACTTTATAACGTGCAATCCCAACAAACTCCCTAAAGTTTGCACCCAGTGGATGTGCTAATGATTGGCTATAATGGCTGTAATTGCGGCCACCGTCTTTATGAGAATAAGTATAAGGCCTACTTAAGTTATGTTCTAATTGCAGGTCCAGATTAGGAATACCAAAAGCATCAATATACTTAGCACCTAATTGAAAGCTATATTTATTCGCCCAAGACTTGCTGCCATTGAAAAGTAATTTTGACAAAAATTCATCCAATACAAATTGACTATAAATGGAAAACTTATTGGCCACCAGCCACCGGTAATCAAGCCCGATAAGGGCATTATCTTCACTCCCAATATAGGACTCCACATACCTATAAAATATAATAGGATTGAGATAATTAAGATCATAACCACCACTTAAGGAGTCTCTACTAAAAACCTCTGCCTCAAAAACACTGATACTCATTTTATCGGTCAGCTTCATATTTAGGTTATGAATTGCCGCAAACTTTTTACTTCTCAAACCATCTCTTCCCTGAAACGTAGATCCGTTGACCATGCTAGTCCACAAATTGGTATAAGTAAAACGACCAAACTTGGTGTCGAGCCGTAAAAACAAGTAAGGACTACTATTATCAGACAAAAGCATGGAACGATAGCCGCTACCAAATACATTGGCATCATGACCAAATTTTACATTAATTGACTTTAAAGGGCGGAAGGTAATATAGCCTCTGGCGGTTAAAAAATCGTTTCCGCTATTTTTGGTGTACTTTGCTAACCCTTCACCTGGAAAGCTAAATTCGGGTGAAAAATCCCTCACATACTTAGGAAAACGACCTTGATTATCGGCTACATAGGTGTAAAACCCAAGTTTTTCGTTCACCATACCTCGCATTTCGATTCCTCTACCTGTAAACCAAAGGGAGTTATTTTCTGCCGGACCAGTATCGGAACCGATAAAATTATTGGTAACAAAGTTGAAATGAAGATCCCAATCCTTGTCATGATGACTGTATAAATCTGCTGCATGTTTCCAAAATTTTTGGGGGCGAAAACGAGATTTATCCTTTCCCCAGGAAAGACGTGCTAATTTATTATATCGAGAGGAGTCGGTAGCCCCAAACTTCTTGGCCCATTCCCAGCTATCCTCTCTTAAAAAGTCAATTGCCTCCCAGTCTCTGGAGGTGAGCATTTGGCTATTATGCTCCAGTATCGAATCGGTTAAGCTAACAACCGCCTTTCTTTCAAAGGGTTTAATGTTAAAATCGAAATCATCGGAAAGTTTTCCTCTTTTTATTTCTAAACGTTCAATAAGATGGTAATAATCATCATTCAATGGTATAAATGAA
>CAXBLH010000648.1:0-2138 GCA_963976315.1 uncultured Dyadobacter sp. | reverse complement strand
TCATCCGAAAGACTCTTTCTCTTAATCATAAACATCATATCATCTGATGTTTCAAAATTAACAGAATCGATTGAGGAATTGAATAACTTTTCGAAATTATTTCCTGTGGATGGTGGTAGCAGCAGATTGCGCGCCCGCTAATATGGTAAGATCCGCAATGGTAACATGGGCTGGTGCATTCACGGCATACAGGATGGCATCGGCAATATCTTCTGGTTTCAGTGGTTCAAAACCTTGGTAAACCTTTTCTGCCCTTTCCTCATCGCCTTTAAACCGTACGACTGAAAATTCTGTTTCGACGGCTCCCGGAGCTACATTGGTCACTTTTATACCATGCTTTGTAAGCTCCATTCGCATACCTTGGCTAATGGATTCAACAGCTGCTTTGGAAGCACAGTATACCACCCCATTTACATAGGTTTCCTTCCCTGCAATGGAGCTAATATTTACGATATGCCCTTTCCCGTTGGCTTTCATAATGGGTATAACCGCCTTTGAAACATATAATAACCCTTTTACATTTCCATCTAACATCGCATCCCAATCGTCCAAATCTCCCATGTCCAAGGTACCCAGCCCGTGTGCATTACCAGCATTGTTGACCAGTATATCAATTAACTTCCATTCCTCTGACAAACTTCCGAATTGTTCGGCAACGGCCGCTTTATCACGAACATCAAATTGTAAGGTAGTCACCTCCACATCCTTAGAAAATTCAGCAGCCAGTTCATCAAGTCGCTCACGACGGCGGCCGCATAATATGAGGTTAATTCCTGATTGAGCAAAAATAGTGGCGGTAGCTTTTCCAATTCCAGAAGTAGCACCAGTAATTAAAGCAATTCGTGACATAATTTTTCAAGCTTTAGGCATTATGCTATAAGCTTTAAGCAACAATAGCATTACTATGATTAAATATTTTCTTTGCAAACGTACTATGCTATTTTAGCTGTAGTATAATCCCCTTGGTTCAAGTACTATCGTTATCGCAGCTTACAGCATATTGCATAAAGCTTACCACTCCATTAATATGCCGACTGATCATAGAACGACCTACGTCTTGATACTTTCAGGTCTTGTAAAATACTGGATTTCACTTTTAAGGTAAAACTGTAATTACTTACCCGCGACCGACTACCTGCAAAGGGAGTCCAGCTGAAGGACATATCCCAGCAATGCAAATCGCGATACAGCGTGAGCTGGGTAATAGTGGGCTTAAAAGCCACAAAGTCGAAACCAGTACTTCCACTGATTTTAAAATTTTGGGTAAGACTCAAATCGCCCGTTACGTTCACGGCTTGTACCAAAGTCGATTTTGACAAACCGGGTTTGGAAAGGTTAAAGTTATAGTTCAAACTAATATTCCATGGAATGGTATAGTCTACATAATATTCTGGATTTTGCCTAATAAACTCCTTTTGCTCAGGTGTAGCCGTACTGTTTTCACCAGACGCTTGCGGTTTTGTTTCCTTAGACCCTTTGGGAGAGAAATTGGTACCCAAAGTAAACCCTAGATTCTGCAAATTGGCCAGCCCTTGTCCTTGCGAAAAAGCAAATTTATTGACCTTCTTACCTGTTGTTAAATAATAACTATCTTCCACATAAGCATAAGGATCGAGATTCATGTTAAAGTTAACATTCAAATTCTTCCCAATCCGAGCATTGGCATTCACGGTAATATTGGACAAATTAAGTGAATCGGCCAGCAAGTTATAATTCCCCCCGAGACTTAAATTGTCGAGTAAAGAAACCTTTTCAAACTGCTTTGCCGCCGTATCACTTTTGGATTTAAGCTTCATTTCAAAAGAGTTGTTCAAACTAAATGAAACAACACTAGAAGCTCGTCCGTTACTGACTCCGCTCCCTATACCCTTAAACCTAGAAAGCGAAAGTTGTTTTTCATTGCCTTCTTCATCTGTTATGTTGAGTTGTTGATAAAAACCAAAAGACTCACCCGTAAAATCTGGCGTATAGGTGAATGACAAAGAAGGAATTACAGTATGCCGAATGGCTTCTAGTCTTTTCCCGCGAACGAAAAAAGTACCATAAAAGCGGGTATTAATCCCCGCACCGAAGTTATAGGCATATTGTGTACCCACTTTTCTCAGGGTATCCATACGTACATATCCAGGCTTCACTTC
>CAXBLH010000647.1:0-2164 GCA_963976315.1 uncultured Dyadobacter sp. | reverse complement strand
GCAAAACACCTCATCCCAAACGGTCCGCCGTCGCGGCCTTCTCCTTGCTGGAGAAAGACTAAAAATCCCCCTACTCAGCAAGGAGAGGGGGATTTAGGGGCGGTTGGCCGCTGCCGGGAGATTTTAAACAAGCAAAATTATATTTCGTCAGTTCTCTTTTTGAGACAGCCTCTTTTGATGATGATGGTCATTACTTTTAATTACTTCGTATCCTTATAAAGTCCAAAGTCACTAATGGCAATGGAAACTGGCGAATCTGTGATCCTTAAACGAACCTTACTGGTGGTTACTGGAACGTCAAGTTTGATTAATCTTTTTGCACCGACACTGGTCGCTTTTGCTACTTCTTTCCAATTGTCACCTTCCCAAATATCTACAGCAAATGCTTCGATTCTTTGGCCTAAACGGATATACTCACTGAGGGAAATTATATCAAAAGTGATTGGTTGGCTTAGTTCAAAATTGACATCAGGTGTTTTGAAATCATCATCCGTTGCCCAATAGGTTTCAGGGTTATTGTCAATCAAATTTTTAGAACTATAAATCGAATTATAGCCTCTTACATTCAAAGATCTTACACTGGATTTGGATATTAAATTGGTCTGGAAAGTGTTTTTGACACGGTCTCCAAAAGTTTTTAGGGCAGCAACATCATCTTCATGTAACTGTCCACGGGTATCCGGTGCTAGGCCCAAATCTAGTGCTGCGCCACGTCCCACACTTTTTAGGTACAGTTCAAACAGCTTTTCAGGTGTTTTTGGTTTTTGGTCGGCATGATAGAACCAGCCTTTGCGTAAAGGAACATCACATTCCGCAGGTATCCATGATTTTCCATGACGGGTACCACCTGGATTCTCCTTGGCATTGGCTTGCCCAGGCACTGCAACATTTTGTCCTTCCGAAGGAACTGGTGTTAGGGTAGCCCAAGAGGTTTCATTAACGCTTCCGTCTTCATTACCTGCCCACCTTACATCCCATCCGATATCACTGAAAATATTGGCTGATGGTTGTAATTTTCTGGTGAATTCACCCCAAGTATTATCCCAGTCGTAATAGGTGGTGTTGTCGATAGAACGTTTTTCATTTGCCCCCCCATAGTAACCGTCGCCGCCGTTAGCTCCGTCGTGCCACGACATAAAAAGCTCGCCGTAATTACTGTAAAGTTCGGTAAGTTGCGCTCTATAAATAGCCAAGTATTCGGGAGTGCCGTATTTTGCATTATTCCGATCCCATGGAGAAACGTAAACACCAAATTTTAAACCATGTTTACGAGCAGCATCTGCCACTTCTTTTACCATATCTCCTTGGCCGTTTCTGAACGGACTTTTGGAAATATTATAGTCCGTCGTTTTGGTAGGCCAAAGTGCAAATCCGTCATGGTGTTTGGAAACCAAAACAATTCCTCTTAATCCGCCTGCTTTTGCTGCTAATACAATTTGTTCGGCGTTGAAGTCCGTAGGGTTAAAAGTTTTTGGGTCGGCATCTCCATATCCCCATTCTTTATTTTCAAAAGTAGTAGGTGTAAAATGTATCAAACCATATACTTCGGTTTTGTGCCATTCCAATTGCCTAGGAGCTGGTATTGCACCATAAGGCTTCGGAGGCGTTTGTGCAAATACCGTTGATGCTGCTAATAAGGAAATACTCAGAATCGATTTTAACATAAGATTTCGGTTGTAGAACTGATAGGTTTTATCAAAGATAAATAAAATAGAGGTTCTATATGTTTTCTAGTAGGTGAACGGATATTCGAAACTTTTTAAATCCAATAGGTTTCCTTACAGTTTTGCCTTGACGCAAAAAGTAACAAAAAAGTCAAGGCTGTATGCAAATCTTAACGCTATTTGCTCATTTTGAAGTGCTTACAAAAATAACTCCTCCTACGTAGTCAGACAGATTATTGTAAAAAAGCACTTTAAAACAACCAAATAGCTGATTTACATAAGGCCGATCCCTAAAATAGCATAAACAAACTATTGGTTAATTTTTAAACAGGCACTTAGTTAATTACAAATAAATACGCTGGTTGAACTCCAATACTGGTCGCCAATTTTTGAGAAACAACTATTTTTCCATCTTTTACTTTCAAAGTTCCTTTGGTGCCGGCTATACTTATTTTTTGTTTTGGGCCAATTTCCAATCCTGTAATTGCAACCTCACTAGG
>CAXBLH010000646.1:0-2167 GCA_963976315.1 uncultured Dyadobacter sp. | reverse complement strand
TTAAAAATCGATTAAAGAATGGTTATCGGTAACTTTTTTTGCATTTTTGTACGCTTTACTTCTAAAAAACACGCAGGGTAAACTAGCTTTTAGGCTCAATTGGGTAGAATTAACCACTCTTACAAAGCAGCTTGTAACCATTAACTAGTGTCATTACGAAGTGATTACCGACAACCATAAACATCATTATGATTTTTTCGAGAATTACGGGACTAGGTTTCTACGTCCCAGAAAATAAAGTGACCAATCAAGATCTTTCCCAGTGGATGGATACATCCGATGAGTGGATTCGGGAACGGACAGGGATTAGAGAAAGAAGATATTTCGAATTTGGAAAGGATACCAATGCAAGTATGGCTACGGCCGCTTCTAAACAGGCTATTGAGCGAGCTGGACTCTCCACAAGCGATATAGATGTAATCGTTTACGCTACCATTACTCCCGACTATTTTTTCCCTGGTTCTGCTTTTTTGATGCAAAGAGAATTGGATCTAGAAGGAATTCCAGTTTTTGATATCCGGCAGCAATGCTCGGGGTTCGTATACGCACTCTCCATTGCAGATCAATTCATTAAAACTGGCATGTACAAAACTGCGCTTGTAATTGGTTCAGAAATCCAATCGTCATGGATTGATAAAAGTACAGAAGGCAGAGCCACAGCCGTTATTTTTGGGGATGGTGCAGGCGCAGCAGTTGTGCAGGCAACTACTGACCCGAAACGTAGAATATTATCTACTCATTTGCACGCGGACGGACGCTATGCGGAGGACCTATTCGTTCGTGACCCAGGAAGCAGCCGTAAAGACAGGCCTGTTACTCAAGAACTTTTGGATCAAGGTGGTTTTAACGTACATATGAACGGAAATACTGTTTTTAAACATGCTATTGTCCGGTTTGGTGAGGTGATCAATGAAGCTTTAGCTGCCAATAATATGACCCAAAAGGATCTTAATTTACTAATTCCCCACCAGGCGAATATAAGAATTAGCGAGTACGTACGTCAACAAATGGGCCTTGAAGCCGACCAAGTGATCAATAATATCCAGCGTTTTGGGAATACTACGGCCGCTTCTATTCCTATTGCAATGGCAGAAGCATGGGAAGATGGCAAGTTAAAAGAAGGGGATGTCATTTGTTTAGCTGCTTTTGGAAGCGGATTTACTTGGGGATCAGCCCTTATTAGGTGGTAAATGGAGTCTTATTGCAAAAACTTCGGCAGTATTGTACCATTATTGCCACAGAACTATTACTTTTGAGCGTAACTCACCCTTCTCCATTTAATTAATAAGTACCAGTAGAAAGCATTACAAGTGTACAAGCTCGTTCTGGTACGATATTTTTATCTATTAATAATTGTTCGAACGCCTTGTTTTCCGTACCTGGATTAAAAATAACGCGTTTGGGGTTTAAGGATAGAATATAATCGTAATACTGAGGTTGCCGTGATGGATTTATATAGAGCGTTACGGTATCCAAATGTTCGATTGGGAACATATTAGTGTGGATTTTTTCATCAAACAAATTTCCCGATTTTAGTCCAATTAAATAAATAGGGTGATTATGACGAATCAAACGCTGTGCTGCCAGATAAGAATACCGTGAAGGATTTGAACTCGCACCGATTATTAAAGTAGGTTTCATATTGACGTTTATTTTAAACAGAATATGTTAAATACAGCAAATTTTCGTTAAAAGGTTCAAAAAAATAAAGTAAATCAAAAAATAATCATAGGGCTTTCGATAATATAAATTACAATGAGCGAATCAAATTCACCTAGAAGTTTCTGGAACGAAAAATGGGAGAGAATCAATTTTGGAGACATAGAAAATCCTCCTCATTATGAAGTTTCCAACTATGGCCGTCTGAAAAGTTTTCAAAACAATCCAAAGGATGGTACCATCATCAAAGGCTCTGTTATTCAAGGCTATAAGTCCTTAAACATTCGTGTTACTGGCGGTAAAACCATCAACAGATATGTGCATAAACTGGTCGCACAACATTTTGTGCGTCAGGAAACTGAAGAACATATTTTTGTGGTTCACAAAGATTTTGAAAAACAGAATAACTACTTTGATAATTTAAAGTGGGTAACAAAAGCCCAAATGATTGAGCACAATAAGGAAAACCCTGCGTTTATCAATCGGGTTATTCCTAAGCGGACTAAAA
>CAXBLH010000645.1:0-2212 GCA_963976315.1 uncultured Dyadobacter sp. | reverse complement strand
ATTACCAGCTGAAATGCAAAAACCTATTGGAGATTCTATTATTCGTGAATTACAATGGGTTGAATCCATATTTGAACTTGAAGATATTTAACATTAGGGGTTTTAATACCAGATTCTTAATCGGGTCTGTTTATTGACTTGACGTACCAAAATGAAAAAAACAGTAGTAATTGATATTGTAGGTTTAAGCGCAAATTTGATTGGAGAACATACCCCCTTTTTACAGAGTTACCTTTCAAAAAGACATTTAACACCCATAAAACCAGTACTCCCGGCAGTTACCACCACGTCGCAAACTACTTACGTAACAGGTAAATGGCCTTCTGAGCATGGTATCGTAGCCAATGGCTGGTATGACCACCAGGATGCAGAAATAAAGTTTTGGAAACAGTCGAACAAGTTGGTAGAAGTTGAAAAAATCTGGGACCGTGCTAAACGTGAAGATCCTAACTTCACCTGTTCCAAGATGTTTTGGTGGTATAATATGTATGCCACCGCCGATTACTCCGTTACACCCCGTCCACAGTACCATGCTGATGGTGTAAAAGCACCCGATTGCTATACCCATCCGGCTGAGCTTCGTGATGAGCTTCAACAGGAGTTAGGACAATTTCCACTTTTTAATTTTTGGGGACCGAATGCCAACATCAAGTCTACCAAATGGATCGCTGATTCTTCGGTGTATGTAGACAAGAAATATGATGCCACATTGACCCTGATCTACTTGCCGCATTTGGATTATTGCTTGCAAAAATTTGGTCCAGATTTCAGTAAGATTCAAAAGGAATTAGGAGAAATAGATACCATTGTTAAAGATTTAGTAGCACACTTTGAGTCTAAATCAGCCAATATTATTTTACTTTCTGAATATGGGATCAATGAGGTGAATAACCCTATTCATATTAATCGAATTCTTAGAAAAGAAGGAATGATAGCCGTACGTACAGAGCGTTGGTATGAGTTACTGGACGCAGGTGCAAGTAAGGCATTTGCTGCATCCGACCATCAAATTGCCCATGTATACTTTAATGAGAAATCAGAATTACCGCGAATAAAAAAGTTGTTGAAAAATACACCGGGCATTGAGCTAGTACTAGACAAAGAAGAGCAAAAGGCGTACCATCTTCACCATGAAAGATCAGGTGATTTGGTTCTTACTGCCAAACCTGATAGCTGGTTTACCTATTACTACTGGAATGATGATACCAAAGCACCAGATTTTGCCAACTTGGTTGAGATTTTCAAAAAGCCTGGATACGACCCGGTGGAGATGTTTATGGACCCTAAAAATCCATTCATTAAGCTACGTGCTGGCTATAAGCTAGCCCGAAAAATACTGGGTTTCCGTTATAGAATGGATGTAATCCCTTTGGATGCAACCTTAGTAAAAGGTTCTCATGGTGGCATTCATGCGCCCAAGGCATATTATCCCATTTGCATCACCAATAAACCACTGGAAAAACTGGAACTGGAAGCGATCGACGTTTACGACGTTATTTGGAATAGCTTGACGGGCGAAAAACAAGGCTTACAAGAGCCCTAAACCACCAATTGATAAACAGCGAAACCTATCATCGCAAGGCAAACGATAACCTGCATGAAAGCACCAGTCAAGAATCCAATGAAAGATCCGAATGCTGATTTAAGGGCTTTATCAAAGGGAAATCCGCCGATTAGTTCAGCGATTAAAGCACCTGCAAAGGTGCCTACTAATATTCCAATTCCGGGCAAAAAAATTAACCCAACAAGCATACCTATGATTGCGCCTATGGCTCCGTTGCGAGTACCGCCGAACTTTTTGGTACCCCAAATTGGAATATAAAAGTCGAGCACTGCCATCACTAATACCAATACCGCAAAAGAAACGAGTACTATTGTGGAGAAATGAGCGAAGGAGGAAAAATGCAATAATAGCAAACCAATATAGCTGAGTCCCGGCCCGGGAATAGGTAATATAGCTCCGGCAAGCCCAAGCAAAAGACATAAAATACCGAGTGTCAATAATAAAACTTCCATTTCTAATTTTGAAATTTAAATTTGAATTAACAAAAAAACGGTTGGTCGTCCTATCTTTGTATACCAATTAAGAATGGAAATTCACCATCATTAATTATTTAAGTAGTTTCAATAAATCATCATTCTACAAAAAATGTCAAAGGTCCTAATAATTGGAGCAGGAGGAGTAGGTAGTGTAGTAGCTCACAAATGCGCC
>CAXBLH010000644.1:0-2227 GCA_963976315.1 uncultured Dyadobacter sp. | reverse complement strand
TCTGGACAACCAAATGCGATTTATTTAATTTCCAAAGAGGGTAAAACGATTAAGTCGTTCAATTTGCCGGGGGCTATTAACCATGATTGGGAGGACATAGCCGTTGGCGTAGGTCCGGAGGAGGCTAGTAATTATATTTATGTTTCTGATATTGGCAATAATAATTTGCCCATGACAGAAACCAATACTATTTACCGTGTCAAAGAGCCTTCTACAATGGAGGGGGTAATAGGTGCGGTATGATAGAAAAGATTACCTTCAAATACCCCGATGGACCACGAGATGCGGAAGCATTGTTGCTTGATCCTGCTACCAAAAGCTTGTATATCATCTCGAAAGAATTTGGATCAACGGGGCTTTACAAATTAGCTTACCCCCAGTCTACTACTAGTACAACGACTGCCGAAAAGGTAGGGCTAATTCCAAATCTATTGCTGGTTACTGCTGGTGATATATCTAGTGCTGGGGATGAAATATTAATCCGGACTTATGTGAATGTTAATCATTGGCAAATAAAAGTAGGTACAGGTTTAGAAGAAACACTGTTAAATGCAACTCCCAAAAAGTATCTCATACCAGCTGAACCACAAGGTGAAGCAATAGCGTTTGACAGGAATGCCAGCGGCTACTTCACACTCAGTGAAATTGGTAACGCAAGTTCAGTGAATTTGAATTATTATAAAAGAAAATAGCTTAAACAAGAACGTTGGGGGTTTCAGTGGGTTTTGGAAACTATTTCTCTCTCATGTATTCCTCTATCTGGAATTATACTTTTAAACTTTAAAATGAAATCGAATATACTTTTTATGGGATTAATGGCAGGTGTTTTAACTAATCAAAATGTTTTAGCTCAAAAGTTTGATTATCCAGACACCAAAAAGATAGATCAAGTAGATGATTATCATGGTACCAAAGTAAGGGATACCTATCGCTGGCTGGAAGATGACCGCTCTGCCGAGACTGAAGCTTGGGTGACGCAGCAAAATGAATTGACTTTTGACTATTTAAATACCATCGATTTTAAGCCCAAAATATTTGCGGATATGGAACGGGCATACAATTATCCTAAATATTCAGCCCCAAAAAAGAAGGGGGAATATTTTTACTTTTATAAAAATGATGGCCTGCAAAATCAGTCCGTTCTATACCGCCAAAAAGGGGAAGATGGTACTATTGAAACGGTCATAGACCCCAATTCGCTTTCCCAGGATGCTACCACGCGTTTGACCGTATTTAATTTATCGAAAAATGGGGACTATGCAGTATGTGGATTTTCAAAAGGTGGTTCCGACTGGCAGGAATACCAAATAATGGATATGAGAACCTTGAAAATGCTGCCCGAAAAGTTGGAATGGGTGAAAATTTCTGGGGCTGCCTGGCAAGGGAATGGTTTTTATTATAGTCGATACCCTGCGCCAGAGGGAAGTGCTTTAGCAGCCAAGAACGAAAACCACCAAGTATTTTTTCATGAAGTGGGTACGGACCAAGATAAGGACCAACTTATTTATGAGGATCTGGCCAACCCGCAAAGATTTCATACCGTTTCTACTACGGAGGATGAAAAGTATGCTGTACTTTATATAAGTGATCGGGGAAAAGGTAAGGATGGAAACGCATTATTTGTAAAGTCTAACTCCGAGGTGGATTTTAAGGCAATTCAGTCAGAAATTACTGATTTTAATTTTGGGGTGGTTGAAAATGTAGCAGATGGTTTCTTGATAGAAACCAATCAGGATGCTCCTAATAGCAAAGTGATGCATTTTGATATGCGTAACAAAAAATGGAAAACTTTTATTCCAGAGCAAACGGAACCACTTCAAGGGGTTTCAACAGCAGGTGGAAAGTTATTTCTGAGTTATATGAAAGATGTTACCACACGGGTTTATGTTTATAATAGAAAAGGAGAAAAACTTTCGGAAGTGCAATTGCCAGGTCTCGGTTCAGCTGGTGGTTTTGGGGGTGAAAAGGACGATCAATTTGTGTTTTATACCTATACTTCCTTTATTTATCCTCCCACAATTTTTAAATATGAAATTGAGACTGGAAATACGGTGCTTTTTAAAAAGGCTGAATTAACCTTTAAGCCAGAGGATTTCGAAACCAAACAAGTTTTTTATCCTAGTAAGGACGGTACTAAAATACCCGCTTTTATTACTTATAAAAAAGGTTTGAAGTTAAATGGTCAAAACCCTCCCATTCTTTATGGATACGGTGGCTTTAATATTAG
>CAXBLH010000643.1:0-2252 GCA_963976315.1 uncultured Dyadobacter sp. | reverse complement strand
TTTCTTCTATTTCTGTATTAAACGCAGTGAGTATTGCTTTCCGAACATCTACTTTTAATTGTGCTTCCGTATTCATGCAATTTTTATTCTAATGTAGGTTAAGTAAATTATTAAAAAAGAACTGGTTCAATAGGGTTTATTTTGGCTGCCATGTATTCGTAAATCTAGGAATACAATAGGATTCGGTGCTATCTGGTTCAAAGGTTAAATTGACCATTAGCGGACTATTCCTAGTTGGCGTTAAATAGTTTTTTGTAAAAAACACTTTAAAACTATCAAATAGCTCATTTACACGAGGCCGTCCCTGAAAACAGAGGTTCCATTTGGTGGATTGTGTTTCCTTATTCCCCATAAGCCAAAAACATACTAAGACTAGTCCTTAAATTTTAATAATAAAATATTTTGTAAAAATTGAGGATGTTAATCTTTTTGCTGCAAAATTAGGGTAATTATCGAACCAAATATCACACTGACGTAAGAAGTTATGAAATACAGATTTGTATCGCGTATCATTTTTATATTTTGTTGTCTTTTAGTATGCCTTCCATTTTCTAAGGCAGTGGCGCAACTTCATGAAGCAGCTAGACTTGAAATACCTACCAATTCCTCTTATTCTGAATACTTTGAAGTTTTTTCGTTGGGAGAATCTGGCCTATTGACATTAACTCGTGGAGATAGGTTTGCAAGCCGTAATGAAGAATGGCAATTCATAAAATACGATACTACGTTTCAAATGGTTTGGAATTTACGGTATAAAATCGACAACCGATACGTCCCCATCATGGCCTATCAAAGCGAATACATGGGGTATTGGCTTTTTGCACAGCCTGATACGGATCATTATATGTTCTTACAACTGGATTTTCATGATGGCTCCGTAGATACCTTTAAGGGGGATTTGCTTGCTGGTATGGAGGTGCATCAGTTTAAGGTCATTGGAAGCCAAGCCCTTGTTTCGGGTTATTACCGTTCGAGACCCATAGTGGTGGTTCATTCATTTTTTGATCAAACTACCAAAGTTTTACCTGGGCTGTTTGAGAAAAATACAGAATTGAACAATGTTGATATAAATGAAATAGACGGTTATATTAATGTTACTACTTATGCCTATCGTCGAAAAAACTGTGTTTTTGATATTAAAACCTATAATTACGATGGGAAGCTTTTGAAGAAAACAACCCTTAGCGACCCTCGCTATAGTGTAATATCTGGCCAAATCGTGCCGCTAAATGCGGATGACTCTTACTTGATTGGAAATTATTCGGTAGGTTGCACTCAGTTTTCTCAAGGTTTGTATGTAACACACATTCAGGATAATGAGCCGGCCGAACCGCAATTTATTGAATTTTCGCAACTTCAAAATTTTTTCAATTACCTCAAACCTAAAAGAAAAGAACGTATGCTGGATAGGATTGGCAAACGACAAAGTTTGGGCAAGGAAAATAAGTTTCGATACCGCTTATTGGTGCACAACTTAATCCAGCGGGAAAATGAAATAGTACTTGTAGCAGAAGTTTATTACCCAAATCAACGGTCGTCAACCCCTATTGTGTCGAGTGGTTTGTCTCGGCAATATTCTTCTCGTACCATGGAAGGCTATAAATATACGCATGCCATAGTATGTGCGTTTGATAGAAATGGAAAGTTTTTATGGGACAACTGTATCGCAATCAAGGATTTGAATAGCTTTGAATTACAGGAAATGGTACAGGTGACACCTGTTGATGATTATTTTATTTTGGCATATCCACAAGAAGGCGAAATACACTCCGAGGTTATTAGAAGAAATGAAGTGGTGGTGGCCAGTGAAAAATATAAAATTAACGCCAATTCGAAGTCCGAAAAGGTGATTAATACTGAAGAAGGTTATTTGGCTCCATGGTACGGGCAATATTTTTTGGCCTACGGTTCTCAGAGAATCGGGACTTCATCGGTGAGCGTAGGCAGGGAGGTATATTATATCAATAAGCTTACCTATGATACCAAAGACATTGGAAAATTAAAAGAAACCAACTAGTTCAGTCAGTTTCTTTTAACCAAGCTTATTAGTCAACCATCCAAATATGGTCGCGATCAAAGCCTTGTTCCTTCCACTCTACCTGTACCCTTTGGCTTTCTAAAGTATTTACCTCCATGCCTACATAGTCGGGCTCTATCGGTAGTTCCCGATTATATTGCCTGTCGATGAGAACCATTAGTTCTATTTTTTGGGACGACCAAAGGCTGTCATGGCATCCCATGCAGCACGTACC
>CAXBLH010000642.1:0-2306 GCA_963976315.1 uncultured Dyadobacter sp. | reverse complement strand
AACCTGTCCCATTAATGGAATTCTGCAACCAGAATCTGCTAAATCTAAAAGTTCTTTAGAGATACCGTCTTCTTCTGAACCCATCACGATTACCGTTGGAACCTTAAAATCAATGGTATATGGCGATGCATCTGTTTTTTCGGAACAGGCAATGATTTGCAAACCACTGTCACGAAGATATCGCAAGGTTTCAATCAAGCTTACTTCCCGGCAAACTGGCAAAAAGTTAAGCGCGCCAGAAGATGTTTTCATGGCATCTCCATTGATTTGAGCGCCGCCTTTTTGCGGTACGATTAGTGCCTGAACACCGGCACATTCCGCTGTTCTAGCGATCGCTCCGAAGTTTCTTACATCCGTGATGCGGTCGAGTAGGAGAAATAATGGCGTCTTTCCATCTTCAAATACTTGTGCCAAAACATTATGCAAAGGTGCATATCGGATTGGAGAAACAAAACAAACGACACCCTGGTGATTTTTTCGGGTTAATCTATTGAGTTTTTCAATGGGAACCCGTTGGTACGGTATACCCGTTTCTTTGGCGGCCTTTTCAATTTCTGAAAGTCCTAATTCTCTTTGAATAAATAAACGTTCTATTTCCTTTCCTGAACGAAGGGTTTCCAATACGGACTGTGTTCCAAAAACCATTTCGGCTTGTGGTGGTCGAGGGGCTGGCTGTCTCAGCGAATACTTCCGTTTCTCCATGCTTCTACTACGGGGTACCAAATGGGCTGATATTCTGCATATCTTACTAGCTCATAATGGTCGTCTACGAATTGATTGTTTCTTCTGTTAAAAGTAAAATTTACATTTTGGGCATTGCCACGTTGGCCATAGGTCCAAACTTCTTTGTCTTTGCTTCTTTGTACCTTATCTGGTGGGCCGAGTACGATATAAATCATCCCTTGATCCGTCTTCCAACCTTCTTTATAAGTGGTAAAAAGTTGATTGGCATCTTCTACACGATGGTAGTAATTTCTGATCGACTGCTGTGCAAGTGGGGCGTTACCATTCATTAAGTTCAGCCAGTACTTATCTAGTGTTTTTTTGTAATTTTCGCTCGTCTGAACTTCTTTTATTTCATTGTTGGTACTCACATATAATAAAGGTTCTACCAAAAGTTCTGGGCGAGTTGTTTTTGGGAAACGTTCATTTACCACCAATAAGCCAAGTCCCTCACGCTGGGTGGTATCTGCAAAAATATTGTAGAGCCCTTCTTTTGAAAATTGAAGATTTTCGTTAGCGTTTATCGTGAAGGTACTATCAATTTCTAATTTTTTGGATGCTGTTTTTGGGGAGGTATTCATCGGTGATCCAGCAGGGTCAAATTGATGTGCATAGTAGAAAACTTGCAAAGTTTGACTACTGCGGGCCAGATCTTTTACTGTAAACGATTCGTTACCTCGTACAAAATGCCTTTTGTTGGGAATATCATCATTTTGGGAATAAATACCAAAATGATTATTGGTGTCCTTATTTTTAAAGGATAACGACAGGTCGTTTAATACTTTTTTGAGGGTTCCGATCTGGCTTATTTCACTCAAAAGGACTCCATGTTCCTTATTGGGACTATTAAATTCAAAAGTGATTACTATTTTATTCTCAATGGAGTGAACATTATTGTGGTCCAGTTTCACATTTCCATAGCCAAGCCTGTCTCGAGTACCATATTCCGAGTAGATTACATAATTGAGATTGAAGCTCTTAATAAAATCTTCCACTGCAATTGGATTTTGACCTTTGTATGCATCTACATAGAGATAGACCCGGGTTTTAACAGTGTCATCCAAGAGGTATTTGCTTTTAATAGCAACAAGTGAGAGGTCATCAGTTAATTTGTCGGCAGATTGCCCAATGGCATGCACTTGTGCTTCCGGAATACGTTTTTGATTCGGGCTTGATGAGGAGCATGCGGTTATTGCAGCTACGGATGCCATGAAAAGTATTAATCCAACAACTTTTTTCATCTGTTAAATTTTATTTATGTGGTCTAAAGGTTTGGACAATATTGCGAAAACGTCCTTAACAGGCTATGGATTGCCATTTAAACCTTTTAAATGAATTTTCATTTGGGTTATAACGATGTAATTGGCAAAATTACCCAATTAAATGGTAAAAAATTATTCTCTCTTCATCTTACTTTCTTTATTCGCTTGTTTTATTTGTTCACCAATGTCACTCCATTCTTGATCTGTGACTTCATTTAAGAAGTTAAATTGACCACCGTTGAGTACTTCACCGCCATCTAAGGTGATCACTTCCCCGGTCATATAGGCGGAATAATCAGAAATTAAATAAGCCGCCAAATT
>CAXBLH010000641.1:0-2334 GCA_963976315.1 uncultured Dyadobacter sp. | reverse complement strand
ATAGTGCTTGTTTGGTGTAAAATATACATTTGTCAACCTACTTAGCCAATCAATTTCTTTAAAACTTTAAGCAAAAAAGATGTCTACAATTTACATGAATAACATATTATTAGAACCCAAACTTCAAGTTCTGGACTGGATAGTGATCGTTGTTTATGCAGTGGGCATGTTGTTAATTGGTTGGTTTTATAGTAAACGCAACAAAACCAGCGAAGATTATTTGCTGGGTGGACGAAAAATGAATTCCACGGCTATTGGTATTTCCCTATTTGCTACCCTCCTCAGTACGCTGACCTACTTGTCACATCCGGGGGAAATGATTAATCATGGTCCGGTAATTTTCATGAGCGTTTTCGCCTTCCCTTTCATCTATTTTATTGCTGGTTGGTGGCTAATTCCACGCATAATGGCCATGAATGTTACCAGTGCATAGGAAATGCGTTTTGGTTTAAGTATACGCATGTTTGCCATTGCCATGTTTTTATCACTGCGTTTTTTTTGGATGGCAACCATAATCTATGTCACTGTTAATATTGCATTACGGGCAGTAATACCTTTTGATGAAGCTTTTGTGCCATTTATTGGAATACTTTTAATGACCATTACCATTGTATATACTTCCATGGGTGGGCTGAAAGCGGTGGTAGTGACTGATGTCATTCAAACCTGTGTTTTCTTATTCGGAGCAATTGTTACTATCGCTGTGGTCAGTATAAACTTGGGTTCATTTTCTGCTATTTTCCCCACCACATGGCCAGAACACTGGGATACGGTACGATGGGGGCTGGATACCACCGAGCGCAGTACGTTTGGAAATATCTTTTTGGCGACCCTGGTTTGGTATGTATGCACCACAGGATCTGATCAAATGGCCATTCAACGTTATTTATCAACCGAAAGTATTCAAACAGCTCGAAAATCCTTTCGTATATCGTTGTATTCCAATGTGATGGCGACTGCACTTTTATCACTAGTAGGCTTGGCAATGGTCGCTTTTTTTGCAAAAAACCAAGGGTTGCTGGATTCAGGTAGTAGTATACAAGACCAGGCCGACAAACTTTTCCCGAAATTTATTTTGATTGGGTTACCTACTGGTATTTCTGGCTTGGTAATCGCTGGATTATTGGCCGCTGCCATGTCTAGTATGTCATCTGGCCTCAACAGTGTATCCACCGTTATCTCCGAAGATATTTTACGCAGATTCCGTAAAAGAAAGTTAACGCCGGAGGCATCCTTGAAAGAAACAAAATGGATGTCCTACTTCACAGGAGGCATTGTTATTTTACTAAGTCTATTCATTGCCAACGTTCCCGGAAATCTCTACGAAGTAATTATGAAAGTGGTCAACCTTTTAGTTGCTCCATTATTTATCCTCTTTTTTATGGCCTTATTTGTGCCTTTTGCCACCGAACGTGCTACTTTATTAGCGGGCATATTTTCAATTATAGCCGCTGTAAGCATCGCCTTTTTTGAAATATTCGACATCACCGTTTTTTGGATCATGCCTGGCTCCTTGGTAGTCGGCATCGTGGCGGGCATTTTATTGAGCTGGTTGGATAAGCTGTTTTTAACTAAAAATTAGAATTGTTAATGATGACAATAAACGCAAAACATTCTTCACTTTACGTCCTAATACTATTTTTTATTTTGGGATGTAACACCCAGAATAATGATTCCAAAACGACTAATAATGACATGACTGAGTACCGTGAATTTCTACAAAACACCATGCGTACCCAATCCGAATGGGTAAAAGTACATGCCGCAGAGTATTTGATTTGGACGGATAATACGGAAGGGGTTAAAACCGAGTTCCTCGAACAAGAAAAGCAATTTGGACTGTCATCGCCCTATCGAATTGGAATTTGGAGGACTTTGGCCCAGGTATCAGCGGATGAAAAGGAACGGGAAATGTGGATTCAAAAAATAGAAAATGCCTTCGTGGACACCTTGGGAAGTGACCGCGTGCATGCAGTTGAAACATTGGCCAAACTGAAAAGATCTCCTCTGGAAAAGCATCCGTTAATTACCACTGCAGCCTTAGAGAGTAACAATATTCCATTAGCCATGTATGTCTTTTGGAGCACTGCCTATACTTCCGATGATTCGTTAAGAAACTCCCCTGAAAAGCTAATTGGACTCATTGAAAAAGCTGGAAATGACCCCAAATTAAAGTCTACCCCTGGATATGCCTTGCGACATCTGGCCTTACTGAATGATACCCAGTTACAAAGACTAACCGAATTGGCATTAAGTGAGCCCGCCGACTCACCAGCAAGGATTTATTTATTAAGTGCCGTTTTTGTCTCAAACCAAAAAAATGGTAATCCTCTC
>CAXBLH010000640.1:0-2426 GCA_963976315.1 uncultured Dyadobacter sp. | reverse complement strand
TCGGCCAGGGGTAGCCTCCACGTCACTATATTCCGCAAAAGGCCCAATAGCGACGAAACCTTCGTTATTTGCAAATCTTTTCTTGATGGCTGGATATACCAAAAAACCCTTTTGCCTTACTCGGTAAAAATTAGTTCTATCTCTTTCTCTAAAGGAGTTATTACCAATTCCAGCATAATTAAACGCATAGCTAGGTCCATGTAATTTTGTATCCAAGTATAGATCCCAAGTTTTAAATGCATTTAAAAAGTCTCCAGTATAAAACACAGACAGCGCTTTGGTTCCAAAACTAAATTTCACATCCAGTTTTTGTAGCGAAGCGTAAGGCTCTTTTTTAAAACCAAAACGTACAAAGTTTACACTACCTCCTAGTATAAGGCCATCGTCAGGATTGTATCCAACAATGGGCATCGGGAGAGCAATGTTATAATTACTATCATTATTTCTCCTATCATATACGTTAAAACGATATATATCCGTTCTTGCGTCCTTTAATAACTTACTTTTCTGCGGCGCTTTATTTTTTAAATTGTCATAAACATATACCTTTTTGCCCTCCTGCGCGGTGGAGGTACTATCCCAAAACCGATCTTTACCCAGCCCACCTATCCATCTGATTTTAATATTAGGAGAGGTACTACCAGTAAGCACAAATTCATCATCGTCGCCATTTCCATATATATTAATTTCCTTGGTAATGTCTGTCTCAAATACTCGTGAAAAAAAACGCTCCTTCAATTTATCTTTCTTACCTATATGCCAAGCATTTACTTCCACTTGTTTATCATTGAGGCAAATAATTTCGAAACGTTCCTTTTTCTCGGTACCAATTACATTCACACTACTGCTGATTAATTCATAGTGCTTACGAGCAATATTCATTAAATTATCACGACGGGTCTTAATACTTAAGGAGATGTTACCTGCTGCCAAACTTTTAGCCTTTGATGGCCAGTTCTGAAAGGAATTTTCAATGACATCATCGGTCAAGTTTTCTTGAATATACCTTACCTGCAGCTGCCAGTCCTGCCAAGACAAACTATTCAAGAAAGTGCGATCCACGAGTCGGGCACTCCATGTGGACCATTTCACATTTTTAACTTCTGGATTAAAACTTTGTAATTGCCTTAAAAATGGCTGTGTATACCTTGCGACACCTGCTGCGGTACCATCATACAAAGAAAAAGCCTGGTCTCTGTCTTTTGGTATAGGGCGGAAAATTTTGCGATCTCCTTTTTGGTTGATTTGAGCCCAAGCCCATTGGTCATCATGCCGATCCCAGTCACCAATCAGAAAATCAAAAAGTCGTGTTCTTAGCATCCAAGGTTCATCCACCCTTTGATCGGGATCCTCCAATACTGCCTCAACCACATCATCAGTCCCAATTATTTTATCAGGATTTCCGAAAAAAGGCGCATTTTTTCGCCATCCCTTCCCTTTGGGTCTTTCTTCATAAAGGTTCATTGTGCCGCCAACGAGCAAATTGTAAGATTCCAAGGCAGGCTGCGCCGGAACATAAACCAATTGGGGATTGGTATGATACACCTTCACGGCATCGGCCAAAAATGGCATTGAAAGGGGAGCAAATGGATTGGTAGACAAGAAGTTATCTTCTACAACAAACTTAGCTGCCGTCATTTTGTTAAATGGAAATGGTATGAAACGTGTGGCATCCTTTGCAAGTCCGCGTAATACATATTCTCTACCACTCTGCGAAGCTAATCGCAATGAATTAGTTTGATTGCCACCGCCAAGCTTTACGGCCGACAACCCTCCATGTTCTGAAGCAAGGTCGAGCACTTTAAACGGATACTCTATTTGATACAGTTTACGGTAATGCCTCCCTAATAAAACGCCATGAACCGCATCAATCTGTGCGGCCTTTTTTTTAGTAACAAATTGATTTATGGAATCCTTATGAAGCTCATACTCCAAAAAATCAATTTTTTCAAGCTCAGCAACCTTACCCGATTTCTCTCTTATTTTTCTTCGAAACACCACCTTATCACCAGTACCTTCCTTATTCACCTCATAATAAGTAACCCACGCTTCTCCATTACTGTAAAAATCAATGGTGCTAAAACCCATTTCTGGCGTGGCAAACAAAGAACCACTTCCCATTCCAACGGGACTCCTTTTGGACCCACTACCGCTCACAATATATTTGTGATTATTGTCTTCAATATATTGCAGCGTATGTTCATGGCCACTAGCAAATATGAACTGACCATTTTTATTTGCAGCTGCTAATAAGCCCTTTTTCATTTTCTTATAGCTACCATTGGCTACATCTTGCCGCGAACCCACTGTTGCTCTGAAAGTAGTGGCTATGCTACCTATTACAGGAAGTGGCACGAACAAATTGGGTTTAAATTCAGTAAGCGGAAACAGATGTTGTTTTGGGGTAAATCTCCCGCCATGGGGAC
>CAXBLH010000639.1:0-2431 GCA_963976315.1 uncultured Dyadobacter sp. | reverse complement strand
TAACCCGTTGGATCAATTCATCTAACGCTGCATTTCTGGCCACCTCTGTCATGCTGCTCAACTGGGCAAACATATCGGTATCCGTGGGACGGAGGATTACAGCTGCAAAAATAATGGGCGATAAAATACCAGCAGCTTTATTACAAATACCCATTATACTAATGCGCTGAGCGGCTCGCTCTTTGTGTCCTAGTATGGTAATATACGGATTAGCAGCAGTTTGCAGAATAGCCAAACCAATACCAATCATAAAAAGACCGATTAGAAAAATTTCATATTGGCGCACCATAGCAGCTGGTACAAAAATGAAAGCCCCCAAAGACATAGACCAAAAGCCGTACATCATACCTTTTTTGAATCCTACTGCTTTCAACAAATAGGAAGACGGAACTGACATCACGAAATAGGCAATATAAAATGCGAATGCCACTAGATATGCTTGAAAACTAGTAAGTTCACAGGCAATTTTGAAATAAGGAATGAGTATCGAATTGACCCAAGACACAAACCCAAAGATGAAAAACATCACCCCTATCAGCAAAATAGAGATGATAGTTTGCCGACTGGTAAGCTGGTCGACGGTTATTTTTTTAATAGAATTTGACATAGGTTCAGGGATTACAATTCTTTATCAAAAAGATAAGTTTTATAGGTTGGTTATGAGTAAGGAAGATCAATTTAACGACTTCGTTTTATGAAATTTATCACTTTGATAGAAGGCTTTAATACCCTCCCCCGGTTCTGGTCGAAACAGGGGAGAATAAATATTCCTATATCGTTGGAGGCTTCACCAATTTCATTAAATCGTGGGTGTCCAACCTTTTTCATACTCCCGTTTCCAGAGTTTTTGAGCCTTTTTATTGTTTAAAATATGTCCATTGGTAGGATATTTCCTAGCTGCGGCAAAAGGGTACTTTTAAACCCACCATCGATATCAGAGTTTAAATCCTTGTTCTCTTTAATAGCATCAAAGAAGTTTTGGATATGAAAAGCGTCCAAAGCTTGCGACGGGTTCATTTTATTTCGTGGATCAATCTCCAAATCATTTTTAACCTCTTTTACTATATTGTTTTTTTGGTCATAAATCGTATAGGCATTTCCCGATGCTATTTGCATGGCTCCCTCTTCCCCATAGAATAGAACTCCTACCCCATCACCTTCTACTTTCCGGCTATTACAGCTACGGCCTTCCCATGACATCATGCCCTTATCACCAAACTCCAGATCAATCACTTGCGTATCTGGCGTTTCCCAATCATCCTTATAGCGGTACCTTCCCCCCGTCGAGGTTACTTTTGTTGGGAAATCTACCTGCATACCCCACCGCATCAAATCCAGCATGTGTGTTCCGTTATTAAGGGCTTCACCGGTTCCCCAGTTCCAGAACCAATGCCAGTTATAGTGGATCAAGTTATCTTGAAAAGGCCGGCGTGGAGCTGGTCCTTGCCACAAGTCATAATTAAGCCAAGAAGGAACCGCCACCTGTTTTCCAGTACCAATACTTTCTCGGTTGTTGGTATACCACCCTTTTGAGAAATAAGGTTTACCAATAATGCCTCCATGTAACTCCTTAATAGCTGTCACGACATTGGGCCATGAACGACGCTGGTTTCCCATCTGAATTTTATTACCGTACTTTTTCTGAACTGCTAGTAATAACTCTCCCTCATGTGGATTGTGACTACATGGTTTTTCGAGATAAACGTGCTTTCCTGCTTTGGAAGCTAATATGGCTGCGGGTGCATGCCAGTGATCTGGGGCAGCAATTACCAATGCATCCAAATCCTTATTTTCTAACGCTTTCCTAAAATCAGGAATATCGGCAGGCTTCGATTTTTGAATTGCATTCACGGCATGGATGCATTTTTCTGATGCTCTGGTATCTACGTCTGAAATGGAAATAACCCGACAATTTGGTTGCAGCGCATAGTTACTGGCTAGTGCAAAACCACGGCTATTCACCCCCATCATTCCCACGTTTACTCTCTCGTTAGCACCAATTATATTGGCATAGCTTTTGGGCGTGAAGGATGGCAAAATCCCCCCTAAGGTTAATAAAGCAGTACCTGCCATCGATTTTTTTAAAAACTCCCTACGTGCATCACTTTTATTTGATGCGGTATTCTCTTTATTCATCTCATTAAGTGTTTAGAAATTATAATCTTTTGATCCTTATATTTTTAAAATAAACCGTATCACCATGGTCTGTAAGCATAATGTGCCCAGAATCCGCCTTCGCAAATTCTGGAAATTCATTAAATTTAGTGTTTGAAACACGCGCATTGAAATCTGCACTATTGCGTTCATACTCGGCAACTTTAATACCATTCAACCAATGTTCTGTATGCGCACCTTTCACCAAAATTCTTGCTTTATTCCAATTCCCAGCGGGGTTCAATTTTTTATTTTTTGGAGGGCGAACTATCTATTT
>CAXBLH010000638.1:0-2445 GCA_963976315.1 uncultured Dyadobacter sp. | reverse complement strand
GATGGTATTTTTGCGTTAATAGGTTTATGGAAAAATCTTAAGAATGAGCAAAACCCTAACCACTGATATTACCTCATACCAGGAACTCCGACTCTAAACTGATTACAAAGACCCCTGAATATCATAATCGATTCAATCAATGGAATCAAAAACCTCTTTTTGAACAAATGAGGAACCATTCCATAAGAATAGCGTCTAATAAATTACGACTCCAGGCCATTAAGAAATAAAGGAGTTCCCCATTATAGCTACTTCATTGAGACTAGCCATGCTAATGAGATAGTATCGTATATTATTACCGTTGGTTTTTTCTTCGAGAGTATGTTTTTAGAAATTTGCTGGAATGAGTACGGGTATGTCTAAAAGTAAGTGGAGCACATAGGTTTTTTTTGAGTGGCATTTAGTTGCTGCATTATATAAAAACTAGCAGAGTTGATTTTTGCAAGACCAATCTGGATAAGACACTATGTAACTATCAGCTTCCAATTAATTGCCTAATCCCTTTTCTGAAAATACACTTATCGTCTCCAAAGCGCAAATGGGGGAAGGGTTTAACTTTTGTAATTAAAAGTATTTGAGATGACTTGCAACAATAAATCATTTTTTCACGTAACTTTTAGTACAAAAAATCAAACTATTCCCTTTAAAACCAATACTTTACAAATGCAAAAAGCTTTACTAATTGTATTTTTGCTGTTATTCGTCTGTATTAAAGCCTTTAGTCAAGTCGGATGCGACAATATTGGATTTGAAAAAGGCAATACCACTGGCTGGATACTTACGCACGGCGATGTAACAGATGCGAATCAAAAAACGGTTTACAGTAATGAATCCAACGGCGTAAGCGATCATTATATTACGAGCCTTGGCGATGGAAATGACCCTAAGGTGCCCTCTATACCAATGGTAGCACCAGGTAGTACTCACTCTATAAGGATTGGTAATATTAATGAAGGGGGACACTATTCCCGAATTCGTTCAAACTATACCATTACCGCCGATAATACTCTTTTGCAATATAAATTTGCAGTGGTGCTTCAAAACTCAAGTGAAAATGGGAATGGTAATGCGGTTCATCAACCCTATCAAAAACCAGGATTTACGATTGTAATTTATAATAGCAATGGCCAAGAACTCAACTGTAGCAGTTATGATGTGCAACTTCAAGGGAATGATACTGTTGATGGATTTTTGGCATCTGGTGACTTACAATATCGTAACTGGACTTATGGTGCCATTGATCTTCGAAATTATATAGGACAAACCATTACTATGGAGGTTACCGCCCATGGATGCACCCGAATGCGTCATTTTGGCTATGCCTATTTTGACGCCGAATGTTTAAAATCAGAAATAAAGGCGGCCTCAGTTTGCGCTGATGAAGAGGGTAATATGGATCTTGTAGCTCCAGCTGGTTTTGCCAAGTACAACTGGAGTAATGGTGAAACCACCCAAATTGCTAAGGTGAAAGCGCTCTCTGGACAGCGTTATTCAGTAAAATTAGTTCCATTAGGATCTTTGGATGAATCTTGTGAATTACAATTAGACTATACTATTGCCTATAAAAAAGTAGAATCAAAAGTATTAAAAACAATTTGCGAAGGTGAAGAGGTGTCTATTGGTGATACCGTATATCGAACATCGGGTACTTTCGTTAGAAATATTAGGAAGACAAGTATTTGTGATAGTACAGTAACCTTATTCCTAACCGTAAATCCGATCCCAAGGTATACACAGCATATTTCTATTTGTGAAGGCGATTCTTTGGTAGTGGGGGATTCTACCTATGTAATTTCGGGATTCTATATAAATACTATCTCTCGATTGGATCAGTGCGATAGCACAGTAACTACGAATTTGGAAGTAGTAAAGCTGGATTTAGAATTGTCGGCTAGCTTGGCCGTTACTCAAGGAGACAGCACCCAAATTGAACTCTTGGTATCGCCGAATAATGATAATTATAAATACCAATGGAAAAAGAGTGGGAGTTTATCTTGTCTAGATTGCAAAGATCCATGGGCTAAGCCGAATAAGGCGGAAGTTTTTTTGGTGGAGGTTACGGATGTTAATCAAGTTTGTAAAAGAACCGCCAAAACAAGTATAATCGTAACACCCTGTCGTGTTTCCATTCCTGATGCTTTTTCGCCCAATTATGATGGTTCAAATGATGTTTTTTATGTTTTGGGAGGAGAGTGTATAAGGTTGATTCATGATTTGACGATTTTTAACCGTTGGGGTGAAGTAGTATTTCATGATCAATCATTTGCTCCGTCGGATGCCAATCATGGCTGGACTGGAATATACAATGGCACCATGAGTTCGCCGGGAATCTATACTTATAAGGTTAAAGCCGAAATGAAGAATGGTCATTTGTTATATTACAAAGGTGGGTTGAATCTTATTCGTTAAAACCGTAGCAAGTAGATATTCCGGTTCAAAGTGAGC
>CAXBLH010000637.1:0-2448 GCA_963976315.1 uncultured Dyadobacter sp. | reverse complement strand
GTATTTTACACCTATAAAATTAGGAACCGCTTTTTTGGGTGGTGACTGAGACCCGTCCAATTTATTTATAAAAACTGGGAAATATTTCCCAAAACTACCAAAAGCCAAATGAGAATGGTAGGTGATGCTCCCCATCCTAATTTGCCAATTCTCGTCCACATATTGTACACTTTGCACTTTGGAACCCGCCATGAGTTCCACTCCTTTTTCAATGGCCATTTTGGCCAAAAGAGCATCTAAGTAATACCGACTTATACCAAATCCTCCTAAATCCAACTCATGGTTTAGTAAAAAACCACTTTGCGCACTAATGGACAGTTTTTTTATAATAGGTAAATCCAATTCAGAAAGAGGTATACCCAACGATTCCAGAAAACCCCAACTTTCCATGGAGATATATTCCCCACAAACTTTATGAAAGGGGTACTCGTTTTTTTCAAACAAAATAACCCTTAAGCCGGCATCTGCCAACTGAATGGAAAGGCACAAGCCAGCCAGTCCGCCTCCAATAATGGCACAATCATACCTCGGGTTCTCGGTTTCCATAGATGATTATTTCATGTCTAAATGCCCATTTGTTTTTAATGGTATAGTGAGCAGCACCTGCCTGCTGAACCATGGCCTGCCACTCTTTTTTCTTAAAGCCACGTAAAACGGAAAGTGGCGCATCGTTCTTGACCAAATATGATTTTGAAAATAGAAAAGTCAAAAATTTGATTGCATAATATGCCAAAGGATTCCTTTCCAGGTCATTAATAATTAAAACACAATGTTCCTTTAAGGCTAATTCTATCAATTTTACTAGGTCTTGATTGGAAAAGTGATGACAAAATAAACTGGCATGTATGATATCCACCTTGTCGAAATAGTGGAACATGTTACGATAGTCGTCACAATAAAATAAAATATTTTGATCAATTTGCTCCGTTTTTGCGTAATCGATACAATCCATTTTCAGATCTATTCCAGCTAGTTCTAATTCATAACCCTGCCTTTTCGACCACCTGCTAATCCTTTTTACGGTATCCCCACCCCCACAACCAATATCCACCAAGGTATAGGTCTTGCCTTTTACCAAAATTCCTTTGAGCGCAGCATAAGTAACTTGATAGCCGCCTAGCCACTGGTTTATAAAGTCGAGTTCTTTTAAATTTTGAAACAAATCACGCTTAGGTATATGTTCCTGATCCAAAAGTTCGCAAAGCGTACTACGGTGCTTAAACATATTGTAATTGGAGGGTTTCAATACTAATACCAGGCCCGAAAGCGGCAAGCATTATCTTTTCATGACGGTCTTGTGGGGTAGCGCGGTCTATAATTTGTTTCAATACAAATAAAACGGTTGGTGACGACATGTTTCCATATTTTTGAAGTACATCATAGGCGTTTGCCAATTTATCATCTTGTAAACCCATAGCTTTTGCAAAATCATCTAAGATTTTTTTACCACCAGGGTGAACCGCCCAATACTTAAATTGCTCAGGAGCTACGGAGATAGCATCCAACATTTCTTTAATATTTTCTTTGATCAAACTGGGCACATAAGACGACAAGTTCATGATAAAACCCGTTTCGGAAAGCTGCCAGGCCATATCACTATAGCCATTGTGTAGAATACTAGAATGAAAATCGTTTAACTTGACAGATACCCCATGACTATCGGCAGGACGACTCCCCAGGATAACTGCCGCTGCTCCGTCCGCAAAAAGCAGATTGGATAGCAAATAGTCGTCGTTGTATTTTTTTTGGAAATGTATGGTACAAAGTTCCGTGCAAACCACCAGTACTTTTGCATTCGGGAAGCTGTTACAAATGGCATCTGCTTGCTTTAAAGCCAATACAGCTGCATTGCAACCCATGAAATTGACGCTACTTCTATGAATATTTGGATTAAGTGAAAGTGCCCTTATGAGTTCTATGTCAAGGCCAGGAGCAAATAACCCGGTACAAGTAACCGTAATAAGATGCGTAAAGGACGACTTTATTGTATCAAAATCATTTAACCCAGCTATCGCTTTTAACGAAAGCGCCGTCGCTTGCTCTTTATAGATCGCCATGCGCCGTGTAAGCGAAGGTTCTGGCAAAAGGTCTCTAGATGGATTAAAGAACTGATATTCCGAAGGATTTTTATCAAAATCCTTTAAAACAGAATAACGGCTTTTGATACCTGATTTGGCTGCAACAATTTTTATTTTTCGTTTTAATGAAGCGTCATCGGTTGTATTACTATAAAACTCAGCTAATAAATCTTGAGAGAAACAGTTCTCTGGAACAGCAGTAGCAATTTGTAATAGATAGCTCAAAGAAAATATTTGATAAAGATTAAATAGGAAAAACAAGCATTCATACAAACCGCCGCAGCTAAATTCATACGCATCGTATTTTTAAAATTAGCCTCACTTTCGTCTTTCCAGACCCGTAGAAACCAATACATAAAATAGCAAATGA
>CAXBLH010000636.1:0-2450 GCA_963976315.1 uncultured Dyadobacter sp. | reverse complement strand
CCATAAGATATAATCCTGCAATTGCTCTGGGTTGCTGTAATATTGCCAAATGCTAACTAATGAAAGCGTGATAGCACCAATCATGATACCTACTATTAATAAAATTACGTGGTCTCGAATTTTTCCGGCAATGGTGAGTATCAAAAACATCACCAGTCCTGACCCAGCAGAAGCCATGACAATTACCAGCCAGCTACCTGAAATTCCTAATTCTCGTACTGCAAAAATACCCGCAGTTCCGCCGCCTAGCATTACCACGGCAACCCCCAAGCCAGCACCAGCAGTGATACCCAGCTCTGACGGTCCCGCTAAAGGGTTTCGAAACAATGTTTGCATCAGAAGGCCACTCACCGAAAGTCCACAACCCGCAAGTACAGCGGTAATTGCTTTTGGAATTCTTATGTTTTCAACAATTAACTTCCAGGCAGTTGGTTCAGTGCCAGGATCGAAAATGATATTCAGAATAGATTTGACAGGGATTTTAACGGAGCCGAGTGATATATCCAGCACAAAACATATTACCAAACCAATAGTTAGTACGGTAAACCATTGTCGGGTTTTGTTTTTTGATTGATCAAATGTTGCATTACCATTCATCTGCTATGGCTTTAAGGAAGCTGCTTATAATATACCAATCCATGGTTTGGTAAAAGCTGTGGATGCAGTATTTTGATAATATCTGCCAGTACCACCTCGGGTGCCATCAGTCCCGATTCGAAAAAATCGTTTGACCCACGGTCGTTTACCCGATTGTTATAGCTATATACTTTTCCAGTTTTGAATGCTTTAAAGTCCGCATATCTTTGATCGGTGCCTAATAAGCTAGACTGCGTATCATTGGGATCGAAACCTACATTCAACCAAATGTCCGCCGTAAGGGCCTTTGGATATACCGCTTCAAAGTTCAGAGGTATACTGCCTTGGCCCTGGGTGTGTGCCCATGGATAGGTACCCCCGGCATCCATCAGAAAATGGGCCATATAATTTTCACCTGTGGGGACATACCAGGTATCTTTGGTATTGATTCCTGAAAGTACAACCGGACGGTTAGAGAGCTTCTTTGTGATTTGTAACAAATGATTGTACTGATTCTCCAAAATCTCAAATTTCTCATTTGCTAAGGACTCTTTATGAAGTAAAACGGCCAGTAGTTTCACCCATTCCGCTCTTGCTAATGGGGTAGTTTCTAGCCATTCGGAATTTGCCAACATCGGAATTCCTGCTTGAGCAACACTTGGATACTGTTTGTTGGCCGCATTGGAACTGCCCATAGTCATGAGGAGGTCTGGGTTCAGAACGATTAGTTTTTCCTGATTAATTCCCTGATTTCTGCCAATCTCTGCAATCTTACCAGAGTCGATCATGGCGATTACTGACGGGGTATACACGTATTGGGTATTGGACAAACCAACCAAAACAGCATTGGATTCGAGAAAATCCAACATACCTATATGCATCGATGACATAGCCACCAAGCTACGAATAGGTGTTTCTATAAGTTGGGCATGGTCATAACCTTCAGGCTTAGGTTGTCCTCGTTCCAAAAGCAAGTAAGTGGTGGAGTCACGTTTTGTATCTGTACTTGAATAAATAGTGGCGATGCGGTAATGGTTAAAATTCGTAATCGTAAAACCATGGGCATATTTGATTTCTATATTTTCTCGACTGAACTGTGTAGTATCTTCCTTACTATCAGTTTCGGACTGCTTACTGGTTTGGGAATTACAGCTCAGTACAGTCAGGCCGATGACTAAAATCACAAACGACGAAATGGAATGGAATGGCTTCGTGTCGAAGCGAAACAAACTGCTTATTTTGGTATGGGTAGCTATCATAAGTTGTAGCTGCTTTTCTGCCGAAAGCATGCGTTTTAGGTGTACAACTGGCAGGTCTTCTGACTTCTCTTATGATCCGATAACCTTCCCATTTCAATAGAAACAGTGGTATTGTAATAGAATCGTATCATTTTGTAAGAGTTACAGCAGCGGCGACTGTTCCGGTATTTCACCGGTATTCCCTTTTCAAACCTCTGGTATAGTACCCTCGGTTACCAATTGGACTGCAAAACTAAGTATATTATTGATAGATGTTTCGTGAAAAATAAAAGTGGTAAATATTTTTAAAGCTTCTAGGAGTAAAGTCTAATGCGAAACACTTGATCCAGCTGATCATAGTGTGTGGTTGAAGCTTTGATTTTAAAATTACCTCAAAAATAATAAACCTCCTCCCAAATGTATAGGTAGGAAGTGTTATCAACAGCCAGCAATTAGCTCAGAATTTATTTTAGAGAGATTTTTTTATCAGAAATGTCCGCAGAAAAAGTCTCATAGAGACCCAGTTAGTTAGAGAATAATTGACCTTATCACGAGTTGTTTAGAAATGCAATCAGCTGTCGGCCGTCAAATCCTTCCGGAAAACGATTTTTGAGCCGATTGCGGGTATTCATTTTT
>CAXBLH010000635.1:0-2469 GCA_963976315.1 uncultured Dyadobacter sp. | reverse complement strand
GGCTACACTCACTGGTAGTGTAGTACAGACTTTTGGATATATTGCCGCAGGACTTTTTACAACCAACGACGAATTGGCACTGGAATTAGCTGCTGCGGGTGAAAAGACTGGCGAAAGGGTATGGCGCTTACCGATGTGGGATGATTACAAAGACGAAATTTCGTCGGACATTGCGGATGTTAAAAACTACCATGGAAAACCGCTTGCTGGTGCCATAGTAGCGGCCAAATTTTTGGAGGTATTCACGGATAACCATCAGAAATGGGCCCATCTTGATATTGCTGGTACTGCTTTTGGAGATATCGAATTTGCACCAGGACGGTCGGGTACTGCCTATGGGGTGCGTTTATTGCGGGAGTTTCTAACCCATGTATCTGAAGAATAGGCCAGATATACTATTTGGGCTTTCAGCAACTGTTGCTAACGGTATTTGGAATACGCCAACCTTCTTTAGGCTAGTTTTGGAGATTATACTTATTGCTGGAAGCTACCTTTAAATTGTCGGAAATAAAGTGAGATAAAGCCTTGTAATTCCTATGGATTCATAAAAATTTAAAATTATGTATACTTGTCAAATTGCTTCTTTTTGTTAGATTTGGAAAGGAATTTAGATCAATACCTCCTTCTTAACCCATAACTATATGTCATTACCATTGACTTTCCTTTGTATATCGACCTACTTTAAAGGCAATGATTTTTTACGATCCTGTAAAGAAGCGGGCAATATCGTTTTACTACTTACTGCCAAAAAACTGGAATCAAAAGATTGGGCCCGAGACCATATAGACGAATTTTTTTATATGGAAGAAAGTGATGGTGGTGGTTATGATATGAACAATATGGTTAATGGGCTTGCGTATGTGATGCGTAGCCGGAAAATTGATAGAATTGTGGCACTAGATGATTTTGATGTAGATAAAGCGTGTCACCTACGAGAATATTTCAGGATTCCAGGGATGGGGTTAACCACAGGTCGGTATTTTAGAGATAAGCTGGCCATGCGTACCAAGGCCCTAGAGGCTGGTATTCGGGTGCCTGGCTTTTCCGCATTGTTTAATGATGCGGAAATTGAAGGTTTTATTGAGAAATTCCCGGGTCCGTGGATGATTAAACCACGTTCGGAAGCATCGGCAACGGGTATAAAAAAAATGAATACCGCTGAGGAGCTTTGGAGTACCATCCATTCTCTTGGTGATAAGCGCCACGCTTATTTGGTGGAGCAATTTAAACCCGGCGATGTTTTTCATGTGGATTCTATATCTTACAAGGATCGAGTGGTGTTTTTGTGGAGCAGTAAATACCTAGATCCCCCTTTCGAAGTGGCACATGGTGGAGGCATTTTTCGGTCTATTACCATTCCGTTCGACACTTCTCAGGCACATGCGCTCGAAACCATGGCCGTAGATTTGTTAAATGCTTTTGGTTTGAAACAAAGTGCTTCCCATACTGAATTTATCAAATGTAAGGAGGATGATAAATACTATTTCCTGGAAACATCTTCCCGAGTATGTGGTGCCCATTTAGCTGAAATGGTAGAAGCTTCGTCGGGAATAAACCTTTGGAGGGAATGGGCTAAAATGGAAACTGCAGTAGCGCTTAATGAAACTTATAGGGTACCTGCTGTAAGAAAAGACTATGCTGGTATTATTATATCACTGGCAAGAGAAGAATTTCCGGATACTTCGGTTTTTGATGATCCTGAAATAGTTTGGCGTATGAATGAACCCTATCATGTAGGAATGGTCGTACGTGCTACTTCTTATGAAAGGGTTTTGGAACTTTTGGATCAATATGCCGCTATTATTCAGGAGCATTTTCATGCCTCGGCGCCTGCACCTGAGCGACCTACACATTAATAGACTTTATCACGACTTGTATTGCTAGCGGCTATCAAATTCATTCTGAAAACGATTTTCGAGTGGATAACTAATTGCTGTTTTTTTATAAAAAGCCCACAATAAAAAACAGTCGTGATACAATTAATTAAAAAATCGGGATGATAATGAATCGAAAAACTGATTGATTGATATCAAAAGTTTTTCGTCTGTAATCATTCCCTCTGTATTGATTTTTCCTTTTACTCCTTGTATCAGTAGCGTATTACGGCTATCGAAAATAGCTTCCAAAGTACTTAAAATGAGTTGAAGCTCTTCATGGCCTTTAATTCCATTGGCAGAAGCAGTTATAATTCCCACTGGTTTCCTTGATAGAACAGTAGTAGAAACACACCATTCTAATGCATTTTTAAGACCACTCGGTATACTGAAAATATACTCTGGAGTACAAAATATAACGGCATCCGCATTTTTAATTTTGTTTCTGAATGCCAAAATGATGTCAGGCGTGTTTTCAGCGGATAATTCTGTTTGGAAATGAGGAAGATGGTGTAAACTTTCAATAATTTCAAAATCTACTTTCTCCTTTGTGCCTAATTTCAGTTGGTATAAGAGCGCCAAATTCGAGGAATTT
>CAXBLH010000634.1:0-2478 GCA_963976315.1 uncultured Dyadobacter sp. | reverse complement strand
CCTTCAGGAAAAAGCCCCAATTCTTCCAGTACGTCATAAATCCGGTCCACTCCTAAGGAAATACCCACTCCGGAAATTCCGGGAACACCAAAAGTACCTGTTAAATTATCATATCGTCCTCCACCAGAAATACTTCCAATTTGGACATTATTTGCTTTTACCTCGAATATAGCACCTGTATAATAGGACAAGCCCCTTGCCAAAGTAACATCAAACTCTATCTTTGGATTTTGAAGTCCCATTGCCGAAACATAGTTCCATACCGTTTCCAGCTCCGCAATTCCCTTTAATGCTATTTCAGAAGCTCCCAACCAAGATTTTAATTCCACAAATGGAGATTGTGATTGCGCTAATTCAAAAATGGGTTCGAGTCTTGTAATATTCTCCTCTGTAAAACCACGCTGAATTAGCTCTTCCTGCACCTTTGATTTACCAATTTTGTCTAATTTATCAATGGCTACACACAAGGCCGCTTCTTGGCCTTCCACCCCTATTATTTCAGCAATACCAGCTAGGACTTTCCTATTATTTATCTTAACAGTAAAATCAGAAATCCCTAACTCAGGTAGTATATCGTGCAGCATCATCACAATTTCGGCTTCACATAAAAGCGAATCGGTACCCACTACATCCGCATCGCACTGGTAAAACTCACGGTAACGTCCCTTTTGAGGCCTGTCGGCTCGCCATACGGGTTGTAGCTGATATCTTTTAAAAGGCATGGCCAAAGTCCCCCTGTTCATCACAACATACCGCGCAAACGGCACTGTCAAATCATACCTTAAACCTTTTTCTGAAATTTTGTTGGTTAAAGTCTTGAAAGGACCTTCCCAGTCCGTAGCGGAAGTTTTTGATTTAAAATCTCCTGAATTTAAAATTTTAAAAAGCAACTGATCTCCTTCATCTCCATATTTACCCATCAAAACATTTAAGTTCTCCATGGCAGGAGTTTCTAGGGGTAAAAAACCATATCTCTGGAAATATTTTTTAATTGTATCAAATATAAAATTGCGTTTGGCCATTTGTTCAGGACCAAAATCTCTTGTACCTCTTGCAAGTGATGGTTTACTCATCAGAATTTGTATAATTATTTCAAATAGAGGGGTTAATTTTACTATACTGATAATCAAGTAATTACCGCATGAAAATCCGTTAATAGTTATTAAAACCCTATAAAATCAAGCAATTTAACGCTTTAAAAACTCAAAGTTAGGACTGCTTCTTTAATATTTATGACATTCCAGTACTTTATTTCTACAAAAATTATTAATTTTGCGGCTCTTTCACAAAACAATAAATTTAAAATGGGAGTTACGGAATTAAAACGTAAAGGACGTAGAAATAAAGCAGTAGCAAATAACAGAACTGCGACTATTAAAAATCTTTTGCGCAAACCAGAGGTTAGAAACGTTGATATTGAAGCGATTAAAGCTCAATTTGAAGCAAACAAAAAATAAGGTTCAACCTTTTACGATATGATGATCGAGCAAGTCCCGTCAAACATTTTTGGTGGGGCTTTTTGCTTTTTTGTCTGTTTTAGATCTTCGTTGGGGCTTAGTGTTCATTTTCAGCTGTAACTGTCGGATGCTTCTTCTTGTTTCACGTCGAACGTCGGATAGTATGCGAAAGCGCACAGCCATACCTACACAAATAACCCCGAAGTTGATCAAAGCTAAACTATAAATGCCTAATAGCATCCATACTGGTAGGGGTTCGCCTATTCGGCGCTGGTGTGCCGTTTCAGTAAGCATCATTAGTCCTAAACTAAGTAAAATCAATCCTGTCGGAGCTAAAATGATAGATTTCGTTTTAGCAGACATTTGTTTTATAAGTTTTTTTCCTGGTGGTTTGGTGTCGATAGATGGTATCATGTTAAATGTGTTTGGGTAATTATTATAAAATTATTAATATTTAATTAATTGGCTTCATGAAGGCTATTATTAGTTACGTTTTAAGATACATACCTCGTCCCTATTTACAAATTGTGGGGCACTGGGCGGCTAGAATATTAAGTATATTCTACCTAGGGAATCAAGTAGCATGTCCTGTCTGTAACAGTACCTATAGAAAATTCCTGCCGTATGGTCGTAATAATTCAAGTCGCGAAAATGCATTGTGTCCTACCTGTCTTTCACTTGAACGGCACCGATTAATGGCGCTGTACCTTAGGCGTAAAACTAATTTCTATACGGCAAATTTAAAAGTTTTACACGTAGCGCCCGAATATTGTTTTATAGATCGGTTCGAAAAAATGAAGAACCTGGACTACATTACTGCAGATATCGAGTCGCCACTTGCCAAGGTAAAAATGGATATTCAGGATATACCATTTGACGACAATACCTTTGACGTAGCCTTTTGTAACCATGTAATGGAACATGTTGATGACTATATTCGTGCCATGAGCGAATTGCATCGTGTTTTAAAGCCGGGCGGATGGGCCTTAATTCAGTCCCCACAAGATATGAAATATCCAGT
>CAXBLH010000633.1:0-2507 GCA_963976315.1 uncultured Dyadobacter sp. | reverse complement strand
TAATGATAGAATTGTTTATAGCTTATTTTTTGTGCGAACCAAGGCAAATTTTGAAAGGGCGGTTAGAGTCAAAAAATACCATAAACAAACTATTGGTTAATTTTTAAACAGGCTGTTAGTATACTAGGCAAAAATCAACCCAGTAAAATTGAAGAAAATATGAATCAAGACTACGGGACGCTTTCCCAAACTATGAAGGCCTTGAAAGAACAGGGCTACACGTTGGATTTCAATATCGGAGAGGAGTGTCTGATATGTCATGCTTCCTCTACAGTGCTTTCCCCGGAGGAGTTCGAGATTGATCAAGTGTTTCGGTTTGAAGGTGATACGAATCCTGACGATCAATCGATATTATATGCTATCTCCTCCTTGGACAATAATTTAAAGGGGTTATTAGTAAATGGCTACGGGATTTCTGCCGAAATGGAGACTAATGCAATCATTTCAAAATTGAATACGCATCCAGGTATTATCAAGTAGTAAATTGTCTTTTTCTGGTGCCTATGCTAAGGGACTATTTTTGCATAGGCACACGCTTTTTTTGGTCAAAAGCCAGCTTTGACATAGCTCCAGCCTTCCTGCTGCTTCACAACCAAATCTGCAATTCCCGAAGGTATTACAGTAATACCAGGAATTAAATCATGCAGCTTCAGTTGGTTTGCTTCTAACATATTTAAACAAGCCACCATTTCAACTTCTTGCGCTAATAGTTCCATAATTTGATCAATATATTGATTGCCTTTTAACTTACAGAAATCGGACGAAGCCCCATGGCAAATAATACGCACCTGAACAGTACCCGTCAGGGAATTTAGTAAATTGTTAATTTGCCTAATGGTACTTTTATGTACCTGCGTATCGGCAGAAGTAAGCTGGATAATCGCTTTGTATTTTTTATTCACAAGTTTTTTTATGTTACCCTATATGATTATTCAATTTATGATAACTAAAATAGGAAACCAATAATACTCCCAAAACAACAAATGGAAAAAAGGACATGGGTACTAGTCCGTCTACTGCTGCATGGCTCACAAAGGCGGCGATAAAATCAAATGTAAAACCGGCATACGCCCATTCTTTCAATCTTTTTGGCATTTGCGGGAGGATCAAAGTGAGCGCTCCAAGAACTTTAAAGACAGTCAACATGATGCCGAAATAGGCAGGATATCCCAAATGACTAATCCCTTCTTTGGCCATTTCCGTTTGGCTGGTAAGAGCGGGCATAACTCCTTCAAAAAGAAATATTGCTATGGTTGATACCCAAAATATGATTTTAGTTTGTTTCATGAGTTATTGACTTATTGATTCGGTATATTTTTTATAATTGTTTAAGATCATTTGCCATCCTCCTTGTTGCATTTCTATTGGATTGGTTGTTTCTGCATCGAATGACTGCCTGATGTGGACACCATTTTCTATTTCAGTGAATAGGATTGAAACTTTTCGGCCATCTTCTAAATGGTAATCAATGCGTTTATTGGGTTCGATCACGTCGTAAAAGCCTTCGAAATCGAAACCTTCGCTTCCATCTTTAGCCGCCATGGTAGCACTGAATTTATTGCCTACTTGCAGGTTTACTTCCGCTTTAGGACAATGCCAGTCGTCGCCTGCATAGCTCCAGTGAATCATGTGTTCTGCTTGGTTCCAGGTGTCCCAAACCAATGCAATTGGGGCATGAATGACCGCTTCTACGGTGATTACCATGGGTCCGTCTTGAGATTTTTCTTGCTTCATTGTTTTTCTATTTGATTGATTAATGGTAAGTTAAGTACCAATTCATTTTAAATTAATCTTTAACTATCAAGGTTTATTCGTCCCCTTTCATTACGTGTAATTTCAGTTTCGGTCAATAATTTCTGGCAATTTTTTACTCAAAGCTTTTGATATATTAGATTTTATCACGATTTTTTTAGTTTTACATCCACCAACCTGCTGTTAAATTCTTTTAGCAAACGATTTTCGAGCTCATTGCTGACTTCTTGTTTTGGATAGCAAAAGTTTACAAATCCAATCGTGAATTTTCATGTAAAGTAAATTTTACAATGCAAATGTCAGGATAATTTAATTATTTAGGATAGTGTAAAAACGACATAAGAAAGGTACTTTGCGACAAATAATCATTCTGTTTGTGATGAAAAATATTAGTATTCTCGTCCCCGAATCATCTGTGATGCAGGCCACTGCCGACCCCCAATATTTATTTTCAGCAGTGAACCAGTTTAGCAATATGAAAGGGCATCCACCAGCATTTCAAATTAGATTGGTAGGGATTCATAAGGTTGTTTCCTTAAATAATGGCACGTTTTCGGTAAAGACCGACATACAGCTGGATGACCCAATTGTTTCTGATTTGGTCATTATTCCAGCACTTTTTGGGGATTTGGAACAAGCAGTGGAAGTGAATAGCATGATGGTTCCATGGATAAAAAACCAGTATGAGCGCGGGGCTGAAATTGCATCACTTTGTGTAGGTGCTTTCCTGTTAGCGGCAACAGGTTTGTTGGATG
>CAXBLH010000632.1:0-2526 GCA_963976315.1 uncultured Dyadobacter sp. | reverse complement strand
AAAATTTAAAATTAATACAATTTAAGAAACTATTTATGCAAATAGTACTACAGCTGACATATTGGCAAGGCACGGTTATTGTTAATCTTCTTTTATTAACCGGGAGCGATGCCTTCCCTTAAATAAGAAATCTCCGTTTTAAAATCATCATAGAATATAACTATAATATGAACGAACACCTAGACAGACTAACACCTCGCCAAATTGTTTTTGAATTAGATCAATACATTATCGGACAAAATGACGCAAAAAGAAATGTAGCCATCGCATTAAGAAACCGCTGGAGACGAATGAATAGTCCAGTGGAAATCCAAAATGAAATTATACCCAACAATATCTTACTAATAGGTGCCACGGGCGTGGGAAAAACAGAAATTGCCCGAAGACTTGCCAAAATTGCCAATGCACCCTTTGTGAAAGTAGAAGCTTCCAAGTTTACCGAAGTAGGATATGTGGGCCGAGATGTGGAAAGTATGGTACGCGATTTGGTGGAGCAATCCGTTGGTATGGTACGTACTGAGAAAAAAGAATTGGTAAAAATAAAAGCGGAACAAGCTGTAGAGGATATCATTCTAGATGCACTGATACCGCCGGTACATGGTGCTAATAATACAAAAATCAAGATTGATAATTCGGATCAAACTATGCCCGATAATGATGCTGAATTAAATCAAAGAACAAGAGAAAGATTCCGTGAAAAGATACGAAACGGTGAATTAGATTCCCGAAAGATCGAGATCGAAACACAACAAAACAACGCCCCTAATGTGGGCATGATCGGAGGTTCTATTGACGATGTGTCGATGATGAATATCCAAGAAATGATTGGTAACATGGTTCCCAGGCGTGGTAAAAAACGTAAGGTAACTGTGCTCGAAGCTAAAAAAATATTGTTGGATGAAGAGGCTTCGAAACTTATAGATATGGACGAGGTTAAATCTGAAGCCATTCAAAAAGCCGAAAATCTTGGAATTATATTTATTGACGAAATAGACAAAGTCGCTTCAAGCCGTTCGAGTGGAAGTGGACCAGACGTGAGCCGCGAAGGTGTTCAGCGTGACTTATTGCCCATTGTGGAAGGAAGCGCGGTCAATACCAAACATGGTGTCATTAATACAGACCATATTCTCTTTATTGCTGCGGGTGCTTTCCATGTTGCCAAACCATCGGATTTAATTCCAGAGCTTCAAGGACGATTCCCAATCCGGGTAGAGCTTAATAGTTTAACAGAAAGTGATTTTTATCAAATTCTACAAACCCCCAAAAATGCTTTAACCAAGCAATATGAAGCACTGTTGGAATCGGAGAATGTAGAGTTACACTTTGAAGATGGTGCCATCCGTGAAATTGCGAAAATTGCGTTTGAAGTAAACAGTGAAGTTGAAAATATTGGCGCACGTAGATTACAAACCGTGATGAGTTTACTACTAAACGATTTTATGTTTGACGTACCAGACCTACTTGGAGAAAACTCGCAAATAGTGGTGACCGCCGAATTGGTTCAGGAGAAGCTGGCGCATTTAGTAAAAAACCGCGACCTTAGTCAGTATATACTATAATAAAAAAGGAGTCCAAACTTAGCGCAAGTTTGGACTCCTTTTTTAAACGATTAATTTCTATTCAAACAGCCATTCAAGAGCGATAGGAAACTCTGCACCCCAGCGTTCTTCCGTATGTTGGCCATCAGGATCAATAACCGTATTTATTGCCACACGTTTATATCCAAATCCCTGGTTTTCTAATGTTTGGTTAAGCCTTTCCATATTGGCTACCATCGCATCATGTTCGGAATCTTTACCTTCCTTACCACCTCCATATAAATAAATTTTGGTTTCGAATGGCTCAAAGAAATGAATGGCATCAAAATATATTTTACGAGAAATCCACAAAGAAGGTGAAAATATCATAAGCCGGCCAAAAACATGGGGAAACATCAGGGCAGCATAGATAGTAAGTAACCCACCCACAGAACTGCCACCCATTCCTGTATTTAACCGATCAGTTTTAGTACGGTATTTTTGGTCAATAGAGGGCTTCAATGTTTCCGTAAGAAACTTCAAAAATAAGGCCCCTTGACCTTTTCCAACTCGGGGAGTATCATAGGGAGAAAACTCCTGTACTCGGTCATCTTCGGCATGGTCCACGGCTACGATGATCACGTTTCCTTTACCGACTTTCGCTAGTTTCGTTAACGATTTATCAATTTGCCAATTACCATAAGGAGATCCATCGCCAAAAAGGTTCTGGGCATCCATCATATAATGTACCGGGTAATACCGATCTGGCTCCTCGTAATAATTATAGGGCAGTAAAACGTGTACTCTGCGGTGCGTATTTAATTGGGGAATTTCAAAGGTTTCCGATAAGATCTCAATGATTGGTAACTGTTCCGGCTTTTTAGTGATTTTGGTTTGCCACCTCGTAATTTTATCATGGATATACCCTGTATTTTCGTGAATATAACGATTAGGATGCTCTTGTCCATACCGGTCCAGCTCTACCTGATCCCAACCACCTCGCGTATAT
>CAXBLH010000631.1:0-2526 GCA_963976315.1 uncultured Dyadobacter sp. | reverse complement strand
TGATTTTAACTACTTACGTGAATCGTCCTTTTTTAAATCGGTTACCGTTGCATCGGTAGATCAAATATTAACTCAAGGTTTCAATGTTGGTTGGTGGGAACTCAAAACATTTCACCTTTATAGAGCCAAAGTGATTATAGATGAAATACATACCTATGCTCCTTATACTCTTGGATTAATAATATCTACGATTCAATATTTGAGGGAAAACTTTCAAACAGAATTTTTCATCATGACGGCTACTATGCCTAAACAATTGCAAAATCTATTGGTTGAAGCATTGGGGGGTCAGGAAAATGCTACCATTATTCCAGACAGGGAACTTCTTGAAGAAAAAGGTCGAAATTTATTTAGTGTTAGGGAAAAATCTTGTACTGTGGACAGTCTCAAACTGGAAATTGAGAACCATTTAAAACAAGGAAAAAAAGTACTTCTTGTAGTGAACACTGTAGATGAAGCCATACGTCTATACGACGCGTACAAAGGCTTTGACAGAATGTGTTATCATTCCCGATACATTGTAAAACATCGTAATGAAAAGGAGAAATTGATTGAAATATTTGAATCAGAAAAGGAAGGAGAAGGTTTTTTATTGATTGCTACGCAAGTGGTAGAAGTTTCACTGGATATCGATTATGACTATCTATACACTGAAAATGCTCCAATTGATGCAATTATTCAAAGAGCTGGGCGAGTAAATCGAAAAAGAAATTCAGAAAAAAAAACCGAAGTGATCGTTTTTTGGCATCGTCCTGTTTGTCAAAAAATTTATGAAGACAAAAACTCCGAATTTTCAGTTCTAGAAAAAACATATCACTGCTTAGAGAATATTATAGAATTTAACCCAAGATTATCAGAGCAAAACCTTATTGAGCTAGTTGAAGAAGTATATCAAGACCAAAAAATTGAAGAACATCCAAGTTATATAGAGGGATTGGGAGCTCATGAAGCTATTCTTCGTAAGTCATGCTTATATGTAAAAGATTATGATGACGAAAAACACATTTTGACTAGGGAAGGACTTGACTCTGTTAGTATTATTCCATATCAATTTTATGAATTGCTAAAGGGAACAAAACCAAAAGAAAAGATTAAGTATGAAGTATCGATAAATAGAAGAGTTTACGAAGCGGTAAAGAAAAACTGCAAGAATAATCGTAATGGATTGTTCATTGATAAAGATGGCTTTGAATTCATTGATGTCCCTTATTCATTCAAAAAGGGTTTATACTTTGAACCAAAAGATATAACTAAACAAAACCTTGATCCTCTGACTGTTAATTTATGATATGTATGTCAAAACTTACCACCCAAATCCCCATCACCACCATTACCTTTCCAGAAATTGCTCTTCGTGTGCGGGATGCGCATAAGTTGCGGGGGTATTTTGGCGATATTTTTAAGGAGCAGTCGCCTTTGCTACATAACCATTTCGATGAGTCGGCCCCGGAAGGACAGAAATACCGATATGCCTACCCGCTGGTACAATACAAAGTTTTGGACAAAACTCCTACCCTACTTGGCTTGGGTGACGGGGCTGATTTACTCGTAAAATTGTTTCTGCGTATTAAAGAGCTGAAAATCAATAACGAGGTTTATCCTGTTTTGAGTAAGCATATTCAGCACAAAAAATTCACCATCGGTCTATCGGACGACTTGCATACTTATCGTTACGATACGCTATGGCTTGGCCTTAATCAAAAAAACCATAAGGTGTACAATAGTGCCTCAGATGCAGAAAAATCTGTAATTCTGAAAAATACAGCCATAGCGAATATTCTCACTTTTGTAGAAGCTTTTGGTTTGAAATTCAAAAGGGATGAACCTGACCAACGGGTGATGCTCAAGCTCAAATGCTCTGAACCCATTCTGACCAATTTCAAAAATGTAGAGTTCCTAGGTTTCCGCGGTAGCTTTACAACGAATGTTTTGTTGCCAGACGAAATCGGGCTGGGCAAGCAAGCTGCTCGTGGATTTGGAACGATACGAAAAATGGAATAATATTCACAATTTATAGATAACATACTCCCTCTTATGCAGCTACACATCAATACTTATGGTGCCTATGTTCATGTAAAAGACGAAATGTTTGAGGTAAGGGTAAAATCTGAGAACAATGAAGTTGTAAAAAAGCATTATTCCGTACATAAGGTGACGGCGTTATGGCTGTGCACTGGCACTGCATTAAGCACGGATGCTATTAAACTGGCTATGACATTTAACGTGGACATTGTTTTTCTGGAGAAAGATGGTAGTCCATTTGGGCGGGTATGGCACAGCAAACTAGGTAGTACTACCAAAATTCGAAAAGCGCAACTTGAAGCTAGTATGAATCAGATCGGTTTGGTTTGGATCAAACAATGGCTTTGTAAAAAAATGGACAACCAGCTGGAATTTATCAAGGATCTTAAAAAGCACCGTCCGCAACATGCCGATTTCCTGAACGATAAGATTGCAAGAATTGAGGCCCTGACGATCTCAGTCCAGACGCAAGATGCCACTAATGCGAACCTTGTAGCGGACACT
>CAXBLH010000630.1:0-2530 GCA_963976315.1 uncultured Dyadobacter sp. | reverse complement strand
ATGGCTTTACCATTAATGAAAAGGTATTTATGGTTTTGGAAGGTGAAAATAAAAACAATCTTACTTTTTCAGTTTATTATAATGACAAAGTAGTAGTTGACGCTTCAGTATTAGAACTTCTTTCGGTAGACCTAGATTTTTCTGGAAAAGTTTCCGTGGTAAAAATAGAAAATACCTCAGAAAACACGACTTGGAATTCTAGATTTAATGAATTGAGCACCATTCCAGATCACTACAATCAAACAAAAATATATTTAAAACAGGGTGAGGCGAAAGTCAATATAATAGCAAGAGCTTATGATGAAGGAGTTGCTTTTGCATATGAAATTCCCGAGCAAAAGGGATTGGACGAAATTGGTTTAAGCGAAAATGTTCACTATAATTTTTCTGGAGATTATCCAGTTTGGTCAACCCCAAAACGTGAAAAAGGAGTACTTACCGCTCAAGGTGAATATACAAAAATTCCGATGACCAGGTTACAAGAAGGGTCGGAACGCCCTTTGTTAATTGAAATAAGTGATAGTGTAAAAATAGCCTTAGCGGAAGCCCAATTGGTAGATTATGCCAGAATGAGCTTTGACAAAGGTAATTCATCAAAATACAGTATTGTGTCTTCTCTAGATGGTAAAACAGGCGAGCAAAAACAGGACAGCATTACGGGAGCTGTTATTGCCGAAAGGAAAATTGAGGGCGCCAAAGTAATTAAAAAACTACCATTTCAGTCGCCTTGGCGTGTTATGATGATGGGTAGCAGTTATGGAGAATTGCTTGAAAACAATTACATCATTCAAAATTTAAATGCGCCTTCCAAAATAGAAGATGAATCTTGGATAACACCCGGAAAAGTACTTCGTGAAGGAACACTGACAACGCAGGGGGGATTGGCCGCTATAGATTTTGTTGCGAGCCACAATATGCAATATGTACATTTTGACGCAGGCTGGTATGGCAATGAAATGGACAATGCTTCTGATGCAACTACGGTTACTTTGGATCCCAAACGTTCCAAAGGTCCCTTTGATATTGAGGCCATTTGTAAGTATGCCAAAGAAAAAGGGGTGAAAGTTATGTTGTACGTAAACCGCAGAGCTTTGGAAAAACAGTTGGATGAGCTGTTACCATTATTCAAGAAATGGGGTGTTGCAGGAATAAAATACGGATTTGTTAGAGTGGGTGATCAAGATGCAACTGAATGGTTACATGAAGCTGTAAAAAAAGCTGCCAAATACAAAATGGTGTTGGATATTCACGATGAATATAGACCTACTGGTTTTTCAAGGACTTACCCTAATTTACTTACTCAAGAAGGAATTCGTGGCGATGAGGAAACGGTACCTAACGAGCATACATTGATCACCATGTTTACAAGAATGTTGGCCGGAGCTGCCGATAATACAGTTTGCTATTATAATACACGTGTTGATAGAATGGGCTCGCACGCCTCTCAATTAGCTAAAACGGTCTGCATTTTTAGTCCACTTCAGTTTTTATACTGGTACGATAAAGCTCCGGCAGCCCCAGTTAAAGATGATGCTCTTTGGGGCAACACAAATACCATTGGAAATGAGCCCGAGTTGGAATTCTTTAATAATGTACCTACTACTTGGGACGAGACCAAGGTGTTGCAAGCCGAAATTGGAGAAATTGGTGTGATAGCCCGTAGAAAAGGAAACGATTGGTTCGTGGGGGGCATCAACGGAAGAATAGCGCGTAACCTAAATATAGATTTTTCATTCTTAGAATCTGGTGTTAGATACAAGGCCAAGGTGTACAGCGATGATGAAACGGTCGAGACCAGAACTCATGTGAAAATTGAAGAAATACAACTTGCCAATGATTCACAATTAAACCTAGACTTGAAAAGCAACAATGGTTTTGCCATGCATATCATTAAATTATAATCTAAACTAAAGCTATGAATAATATTTCCTTATTAAAATATTGTCCTTTTCCTTGTCAAAGGAAAGGTTTATTGAAAGTCAAAAGAAGCACAGAAAAGGGAGCATGAAGGTTCCCTAAAAGGGCCTCTGTTATGTAATTTAGGAGAGAAATACCTAGGTACTTTATCAAATCGCCCCCTAAAGAATCATAATTTATACCCTTTGAACCATATTTTATGCGCCCTATTTAACATTCTAGCTAAACTTGTATCGGAATAGCTTTAAGATTATGCCCAGGCCCAAACATTGCCAAAAAAATGGGCCGGCACATTAAAAAAATAAAAAAACAATGATATAACGCCTTGGAATCCCGTTCCAAGAAACATATAACTAACCATTATTATGAAATTAAGTTGTCCTTTAATATTGATCAAAAGCTACATGTTGATGGCTTTAATTGCAGTTTCATGCAATAACCAAACCGATAAGGAAAAACTCTACATACAGGTAAAAAATGAACTCGGATTCCACAGAAAGGAAGTGGTTTCATTGACTACCCAAAAATTGAAACATTTTCTACAAAACAAAAAAGAGGTACACCTGCGCATAATGAAGGAGGGCACCACGGACTATCTAAGAACCCAATGGAT
>CAXBLH010000629.1:0-2532 GCA_963976315.1 uncultured Dyadobacter sp. | reverse complement strand
TACAATTCTATCATTAAAATTTAAACTGGCTTTCAGCGATAATCCAGAATAAAAAAAGAATAGGCTTGACCGAAGCTAGCACAATTCAAGTTCCCAAAATTAAACACTGTTGAGAACAATCCATACGTATAATATTCCCCCATATATATTATTGTGGAATTTAATCCAAGTCAACGTTTGGGCACAATATTTATAACATGTGGGTTACAACTCAATGTACTAGATATGGAAACCAGGAAGCCAGAGAGAAACGAAATGATAACAAAGCTAATACTGCTTTGGAATGAACAACGAAGCCGGGAATTACTTTACTTAAATGCCCTTAAAAAGGATAAAATGGGGACATTTAGACGGGTACTCTCACAGGGGCATCTCAGTGCTATGATTTTTCAGAGAGAAATTAAATGGATTTATGATTATTTTAAATGCTGCCTTACCGATAAAGATTTGGATGGTAACCTTTATAGTCCTCAAATTGATCCTAATCTACAGGTATTAGATAGTCTGGAAAAACTAGAACAAGTAGCCAGTTTTTTTAAATGTAAAGAGGAAGCAATCTTAAAGTCGTATCGAGCCGTCAGTGGCCTGATCGAGTGGGATCTGGATTCGAGTAAGCTACTGAAAGAGCATCGTGAGAAAATTCGCGAATTTTATGATACGATGGTGAGTCAAGAAAAGGAAATCTATAAAATGAGTCGGGTTATCTGATGAGGTAAAGAATGGAGTAGTCTTCTACTGTTTTCTTATTACCAGCAAATACAGGAACAACGGTAGAGTTCCGGAAATTAGTAAGATTGTGGCTTAGCGCTTTTGAGGGAAAAGTTGATATTGGATTGTAGAAAAATACCTGCGCATTAAAAGGCGCTCGGTTATCAATGGAATTGTAAAATTTTTCAGGTAAAAAGGAGTGGTACTAAAGCAACTTACCCTGTATCCACCTGATATGAAAATCAAGGAGACACAGGGTAAAGGATTTTTGACTAGGTCGTTACTATGGTATAATCAACCTGCTCAACGTGTTCTTTTTCATTTTATTAAGTAATTATCAATAACCTTCATTTTGCTTCATTGCCGGGTACGACAGGTCAATTTCACTTTGTGGGATAGGCCTTAAATAATGCTTGTCCTCAATTTGCTGTCCGCGGAAAGACCATGGGTTGTACTTTTTAACACGTTCGATTAATTTTCCTGTTCTTTTCAAATCAAACCAGCGGGTATATTCCCCCATCAATTCGCGGGCTCTCTCATCCAAAATCAGGTCTACGGTGATATTTCCAGCGGTTGCCCGGTAAGAAACTGCGGCTAAAGAAGTAACATCTCCTGGATTTAGTGCACACATAGGATTGTCACCCTTTTTAGAAAGTGCTCGATCTAAAACTTTATTATAATAAACTTCGGCGGCACCTAACTTCCCATTTTTAGCGCCTTTTACAATCGCTTCTGCAGCTATCAAATAAGCTTCTGCGGAACGAAAGACGGCCTGATTAAAAGTCCCAAATGCATCACCATAAGCAATGCCAGGTTGCCAGAATTTCCACATCATTGGATAATCACCCGCTCCAAAGCCTGAAGTCGTAAGATACGCTCCACCAAATTCACTGGTGTTCATTACCGCATAAGGCTTATTACCTCCTTTATCGATTCCTCTTTCGGCTGGAGTAGTAGCAGGTTTATTCCAAGGCCTGAAATAGCAAACCGTATCACCAGCCGCTATATTAATTTTAATATCGACATTCAAGGGAATAGGTTTAAAATCTTTTACAGGCAATAACGCATAACCCACTTCCACAAAGTTATGGTCATATCTTGTATCAATTTGCGGATCAAAAAACCGAAAGGTAGCGGGAGTAGTTATATGAAAAGGTTGGTAACGGTTATAGTCCGTAGTTCTGCCTTTGGATCCAGCAAAGCTCTCACCACCTCCGCCAAATACGGAATGTAAGTTGTTGCCTCCGGCTGGGTCTACTGTAAATGCTGCATCGGTTTTGTTGGTTAACACATCAGAATTATATTGCACTGCGAATATTATTTCTGGATTTTTGTCGTTTTGCGCACCGGTATATTGTTTCAAAGGGTTTTCGGAGCGAGTGGGAAATAACTGGTTATAAGCAGTTGCAAGCGGATAAGCATCAATTATTTTGTCGGCATATTGTAGAGCCATATCAAAGTCAGTGCTAGCTCCTCCCAAAGTATTTTTGAAGTTCCAACCACGTGTTAGATATACTCTGGCCAGTAAAAATTGGGACGCACCCTTTGTGATTCTCCCATAGTTAGTAGCGGTTACAGGTAGCTTTGCTTCACACTCCGTCAAATCTGCAATAATTTGTTTATAGATATCAGCTGATGAAACCTTTACTGCTTCTTTGCTAGCACTGGTCGTTTCGGTTAAAGGCATAGGAACGTCTCCCCACTGCTGAACCAAGTAAAAATAACAAAGGGCACGTAAAAATTTGGCTTCGGATACTCTAGTGTCCTTAAGGGCGGTAGCCATCGTAACACCCTCCGCACGGGAAACTACCGTATTGGTGCGGC
>CAXBLH010000628.1:0-2536 GCA_963976315.1 uncultured Dyadobacter sp. | reverse complement strand
AAAAACAAGTTAAAATTCTTCGTCGATACCTTGCAATCCAGTTTTTGGTTTTTACCCATTATCATCATTTTTGCAGCATTGGGTATGGCCTTTGGCTTGTTACAAATCGACAGCAAGTATTCCTATATGCCAGAATCAGGCTTTTTGGTATTTATACTTTCGGGCGGTGCAGAATCTGCCCGCACGGTGCTATCTACCATAGCAGGCGCCATGTTGGGAATGGCTACCACGGTATTCTCGATTACGCTCGTAGTCTTAACATTGGCTTCTTCACAGTTTGGTTCCCGTTTGCTCCGCAATTTTATGTATGACCGTTTGAATCAAGTGGTATTAGGGACTTTTATTTCAACTTTCGTTTATTGTCTCGTCATTTTAAAGGCTGTTCATTCCGAAAGTGACCTGAAATTTGTACCGAACTTCTCCATCCTATTTGCAGAGCTCCTCACCCTGGGTAACATCATTTTACTAATCGTATTTATTCATCATACTTCCGTTAGCATACAAGCGGACAAGGTCATATCTGATATCAGTGATCAGCTTCATAAAGATGTGCAGAAACATTTTTCTTTTAACCAACAAAATAAAGCCATTGATGAAGGTGAAAATTTTGATAAGGAAAAATCAAAATACCTTTTTCGGAAATCGGTGATGAATATCAAAAGCGGCTATATGCAAACGCTGGACTACGCCACCGTGACAGATATAGCCTCGGAAAATGATCTTTTAATCGAATTTCATAACCGACCAGGAGATTTTTTAGTGGAAGGAATCGAGCTAATTTTGATAAACTGCAAAGACGACGTGGAGGAAGCGATTATCAAAAAAATCAGAAATGCCTTTATTATCGGAAAAATCCGTAGTCCGGCACAAGATATTGAATTTGCCATTCATCAATTGGTAGAAGTTGCTTCGCGCGCTCTTTCCCCTGGTGTAAATGACCCCTATACGGCCCTCACTTGTATTGATCAGTTAACAGTCACTTTATCCCACTTGGTGCAAGTAAATTTCCCTGGCAATTACCGGTACGACAAAAAGGACCGGTTAAGATTAAAAATCAAAGTATTAACACTGGACGGAGCAATGAATGCTGCATTTAATCAAATCCGTCAATATGGCCAAGCTAGCCCTACCATTTTAATCCGAATGATGGAAAGGCTACATGCCATCTATTCGCTGGCCAAACAGGAGGAACAGCAATCTGTGGTTTTAAAACATGCGAAGATGGTTCTTGCCGCCGGTAAAGAAAATATTATAGAAGAGAATGATATCACTGATTTAGAAGAACGATATCGTATGTTTGTAGCATCAAAAAATTAAAATCTATACCATAGAAGGACTTTTCTTAGTTCTTTATCCATAGCTCCATTCTAATGAAAAAAAGTTTGTTTAAAGCCATTTTTGGGATATTCCTAACGATTCCAAGCTTAACAATTGCCCAGAAATCTAAACCTAATATTTTGGTTATCAATGTAGACGATATGGGTTGGCTTGATTTGGGTATAACGGGTAGCAAATATTACGAAACACCCCATATAGATGCATTATTTAAAAGTGGGATGAAATTCACGAATGGTTATGCTGCCTCTTCCAATTGTGCCCCTAGCCGAGCCTGTATGTTGTCGGGCCGATGGACTACCAGACATGGCATTTACACCGTCGGCACTTCCGAAAGAGGAAAAGCGAACACGCGAAAGTTGATCCCCACTCCTAATACTGAAACCCTTGCGGATGACTTTACGATATGGCCTGAAATACTCCATAAAAATGGCTATAACACCGCGATAGCTGGAAAATGGCATATAACAGACAACCCAACGCTTCGAGGCTTTGATGTAAATATTGGTGGCAGTCATGCTGGTCATCCCAGCAGCTATTACGCTCCTTTTAAAAACGTTGCGTTGGACGCACCTGATAGCACTTATCTTACTGATTTGATCATGCGTAAAAGTATTGAATTTGTCAAATCTGCTAAGACCCCTTTTTTACTTTACTATGCTCCTTATGCCGTTCATACGCCTATTCAAGGGGTGAAAAATTTAGAAGAAAAATATGCCAAAAAGCAGGGCTGGCAGGGACAACAAAACCCTTCTTATGCCAGTATGGTCGAAAATTTGGATAGAAATATTGGACTACTAATCAATACCTTAAAAGAGAACGGGCAGTTAGAGAACACCCTAATCGTATTTACTTCTGATAATGGCGGCTTATACGGCATTACCAAACAGCTTCCATTACGAGCTGGCAAGGGTAGCTATTATGAGGGTGGAATTCGAGTGCCTTTTGCATTCGTTTGGCAGGGACATATTCCCACCAATAGTACCAGTAATACCCCCATTACCAATCTGGATTTATTCCCGACGCTACTAGCTGCGGCTGGAATTGATACCAAAACCATGGCTTATGATGGCGGAAATTTATTGCCGCTATTAACCCAAAATAAAACGTTAACGAATAGACCTTTATATTGGCATTTCCCTATTTATCTGGAAGCATATAATCCTAAGGACAATCAAAATCGGGATGCTTTGTTTAGAAC
>CAXBLH010000627.1:0-2547 GCA_963976315.1 uncultured Dyadobacter sp. | reverse complement strand
GCCTCATCAAATGTTAATTGATCGTATTTGGTAGCCGTAGGGTCCTTTTCTGGGTCGGCGGTATAAACGCCATCCACACGTGTTCCTTTTAATACCACATCGGCTTCAGACTCTATAGCTCTAAGTCCAGCAGTAGTATCAGTAGTGAAATAAGGATTTCCAGTTCCAGCACCAAATATAACAACTCTCCCTTTTTCAAGATGTCGTACAGCTCTGCGGCGAATTAATGGTTCACACACTTGCTCCATTTTGATGGCCGACATCAGTCTGGTTTTTAAACCATGCTTTTCAAGAGAACTTTGAATAGCCATCCCATTTATTACGGTTGCCAACATTCCCATGTGATCACCTTGAACGCGGTCAATACCCGATTTCTCTACCGATGCTCCACGAAAAATATTGCCACCCCCAATTACAACCGCAATTTGAACCCCAGTTTTTGCGATTTTCTTAATTTCAACAGCGTAATTATCAAGGATATTGAAGTCGATTACCTGACCTTTATCACCTCCATTAAGTGCTTCTCCGCTGAGTTTGAGAAGTATACGTTTGTATTTCAGTTGTGACATCTTTGTTTTTTTGCTGTTAATTTTTGTAAAAATAATGTCTGTAAACTCAGAAAACCAATATATTTATTGAAAGTCCATTAATACTTGGTTTTTTTCTACGGTCTGGCCGCTGTTTATCTTGATGGACTTGATGGTGGCATCAGAGGAAGCTTTTATACTATTCTCCATTTTCATTGCTACCAAAACCACTAGGGTATCACCCTGCTTAACGGCTTGTCCTTCTTCCACAAAAACTTGCTGGATCAAACCGGGCATCGGTGCTTTTACGTCCTTGGAAATAATTTTTGAACTGCTTTCGATACCCATATTTTCCATTAACAAATCAAACTTGTCCTGAACAGAGGTATTGATTTCTGTCCCGTTGACTAGCAATTTATACGTTTTATCCGTTTTGTTTACATCCACAACATGGATATCATAGGATTTATGTTTCCAAATAATATGAAAATGCGTATCTGAAACCTGATGAATATCACCGTCAAATAGTGCGCCGTCAATCAAAAAAGAATCATTGATAGGCTCTACCTGTATAGGTGGTTCTGGGGGAGTATTATTGGGGGTGAAATTCACTTTTAACATGGTACTTCGGCATAAAATTGTTCCACTTCAATCAGTATTTCCTGAAGTTCTTCATAAGACATGGTTTCTACAAGCCGCATTCGGAATGGTTTAAAGTGATTCATACCTCTGAAATAATTGGTATAATGTCGGCGCATTTCCAAAATCCCTAAAACGGGACCTTTCCAACGAATAGAAAAATCCAAATGCTTTTTACAGGTTTCAATGCGGTTTGCAATCGTGGGGGCTTCCAATTTGCCTCCTGTTTTCAGGAAGTGCTTTACGTCGTTAAATATCCACGGATTACCAATGGAGGCCCTTCCAATCATAATTCCATCCACACCATATCGGTTCTTATATTCCAATGCTTTTTCCGGGGAATCAATATCGCCATTCCCAAATATAGGAATATGTATCTTTCCATTGTCTTTCACCTTGGCAATTAGTGTCCAGTCCGCATCACCTTTGTACATTTGAACACGAGTTCTCCCATGTACGGTAAGGGCTTTGATACCAATGTCTTGTAGCCTTTCCGCCACCTCCATAATATTTTTGGTAGAATCATCCCAGCCCAAACGTGTTTTTACGGTTACGGGTAAGCTGGTTGATTTTACAACAGCTTCTGTCATTTTTACCATTTTGGGGATGTCTTGCAATAACGCTGCGCCAGCACCCTTGCAGGCTACATTTTTAACCGGACACCCATAATTGATGTCAATAAGGTCGGGGTTTACAAGGGTGGCAATTTCGGCGCAGGAGCCCATAGTTTCAATATCACTTCCAAAAAGCTGGATTCCTACCGGTCTTTCATATTCAAAAATATCCAGTTTTTTTCTACTTTTGACGGCATCACGTATGAGCCCTTCGGAGGAAATAAATTCGGTATACATTAAATCCGCACCATTTTCTTTACACACAGCCCGGAATGGGGGATCACTAACATCTTCCATGGGTGCAAGTAATAATGGAAAATCTCCGAGTTCTATATTTCCTATCTTAACCATTTTTTTAAAATTACAGGTAATATGCCTGAAAGGTAATGTATTTGTCTGTTTCTTAAGAAAAGTATTAGGCATTTTCAGGATGGCGTTCGTATGACTCCATGTTCTTTGGCGACCAAGCGTCTGCTTGCAAATCGTTTTCAGGAAGAATATGACAGCCGAAAGCCCACTGTGGATTGCTATACTTCACAAATTGTGACAAAGTTGATTATTACCTAAATTTTTACAATTGATAATAAGCTGTAAATTTACACCAATTATGCTTAAAAATACTGCGAATTTGAACGAATCCCGTGTTCCGGGTTCAGCCGGAAGTTTATTAGTACTAGTTGGTTTTGTGCTGATCGGAATGGCCATTGGTAATTTATTAGCCGTTTGGGGGCTTACGGTGTTTACGGCATCGGGTTTCGAAAATACGG
>CAXBLH010000626.1:0-2550 GCA_963976315.1 uncultured Dyadobacter sp. | reverse complement strand
AATTGCTCAATTCTCTCAAACCGCCTTTTCAAGAACCAAACGGTCATATCATTTACCAGCTTCATGGACTATTGTTTACTTAGAGAATACTTTTTGGTATGCTTATGCAACTTTCGGATGTTATTTAAATCGAAAGTTAATCAATAAAAATGGTGAGGAAATACTTCAAAAAGGATTTCCTCACCATGTTAATTTTAGCGATAATTTAAATTACGGAATATCTGATAGTCTAATTTTTAATCAAACTTTCCTTTAAATTATTAAAATGCAGCAGCTTCGTTCTTATTTTGAAGTAAATTTTCGGTAAAGGAATAATACTAGTACCGAGCCCAGTATTGCAATAAAAAGGCTTCCTATATCGAATCCATCCACGGTACCAAACCCGATAAGTGAAGAAACCCAGCCGCCAAGAACTCCTCCGACAATACCTATAATAATGGTTACAAAGAAGCCTCCCGGATCCTTTCCTGGATGAATGGCTTTTGCTATTGCGCCGGCGATTAACCCGACGATAATCCATGTGAATATACCCATTGGTTTTTTTTGTTGATTATGAAAGTTTAAATATAACAAAAACCGCAACTCTTGTTAAAAATGGGATTTAAACTTTCATGCCAAAGGGTCACAAAAAATTATTTATTTGTCAAAAAACATATTGCTTCCACCTGCCTTCTTAGAGATGGAGGACATAATTTCGTCGGAAGTATCAAAAGAAAGTGTCGATTTTGCAGCTACACGGGTAGTTCTGATGCCCGTAATTTTAAACAACGCTTCTCCCAAAAGTGGGTCTTCCGGACTTCCAAAAGGGTATAGTTTTAGTCCTTCCGTCACGCTTACTTCCGGTACAAAACCAGTGGAGTAATCCGATTGGTGCAAGCTATTGAATGATTTTGTAACAATAGGTTGTAAACCGTACTTAATGCCACCTTCTTCATTGGTTAAGGTTATCGAGCCAACATTTTTTCCAACCGTTTTTCCACCAATAACAGACACCTTCATAAAAGGTTTGAGGCCATTTATTAATAATTCACTTGCGGAGGCTGTGCCTGTGGAAGTGAGTACAATCAGGTTATCAAGCTGGCTTCCGATGTTTTGGGCTTTGCTTTTAAACTTATCATAGAAAAACGATTCGCCGTATTTTTTCGTTAGATCCGGCGTTACATTACTGTTATATTCTTTATAATAAAAAATATCGTTGGTAGTTACCTTGCCAATGAGGCTTGCGAGTTGTGTAGCGGAACTTACATACCCACCAGGATTATATCTTAGATCAAGGATTAGAGCAGTGGCTCCTTTACTTTTAAAGTTTCCAATAATAGTTTCAAGTTTTTTGTCGTATTCTCCAGTACCACTTTGATAGGGTTCGGGGTAGAACTGATTATAAACCAAGTAGCCAATTGTTTTGCCTTCTTTTACATATAAAGTATCAAAATAGACCGGGTTTGCTTGGATAACTTCTTGACCTACACTCCGGCTATTAGAAGTGGCCACTATGATCCCTTCTTGGTTAATTTCGCCTAGGGTATAGCTCAACGTTCCCTCGGTTGCAATTAGCTTGCTATAATTATCCGCTGTTAAAGACTCTCCATTAATAGCCATGAAAAAATCACCACGTTTAAATCCTGCTTTTTGAGCAGGGGAGTTGGGAAGAATATAGGTAGCAAGGCCAATGACACTTTTAGAACCTGCTGGATAGTAGCTAAGCTTAAACTCCATGCCCGTGGTGGTGGTCTTACCGCTGAGGCTTTCTTCTAATTCAGTAGCACTTTCTTGAATCCAAGAAAACCGGTCGCCATTGGGGCGCAGGGTTGCATCATATTTATAGAGCAAAGAGCTGAAAAAATCCTTAGGGCTCTTGGAATAATCTGGAGTTTTAGGGATTTCTGCGTTCCAATAATACCAATAATTCATTTGTTCGTAAATCCACTTGTTGGTAGCAGATTCAGTAGCGGGCTCTACTACTTTATCCTTACAGCCTAATAACAGAACTGTAAGAATAAGAAGGATACTAGAAAACTTAACACGCATAGTTTTTAATTTTTATGATTCAAAAATACTTCTTCAATAATGGAACATGCGGAATCCATTTGTTCCGAATTGATAACAAGGGGCGGAGCAAACCTTATTTTATTCCCATGGGTTGGTTTGCAAAGTAAGCCTTTGTGCATCATCTCAAAGCATAGTTTTGTTGCAATGCCACTTTCTTCACTTCCATTAATTACGATTGCGTTCAAAAGTCCCTTTCCTCTAACGATTTCTATTAACGAACATTGTTTTTGTAAGTCAGTCATTCTGTTTCGAAATACCTGGCCCATTTTTTCTGCATTTTCCGTTAAACCTTCGTCTTCCACTACCTGTAATGCAGCCATGGTTACGGCACATGCAAGTGGGTTTCCTCCGTAAGTAGAGCCGTGTTCTCCGGGTCTGATAGTGAGCATTACTTCGTCATTCGCCAAAGCAGCAGAAACGGGCATTACTCCACCAGAGAGTGCTTTCCCTAGTACCAAAATATCTGGTTTTACATTTTCCCAATCGCAAGCTAATTTTTTT
>CAXBLH010000625.1:0-2556 GCA_963976315.1 uncultured Dyadobacter sp. | reverse complement strand
CCCTGCGAAAATATTTACGCAAATACCAGCGCGATGCCAAACTACCAATTGGTTATTCGGATCTGCTTAATTTTCATGAATCGTTTCCTGTGCTTGATAATTCGGGTAAAGATACTTTTTGGGAAAGTCCCTTGTATCCGCCTCATGAAATTGACCGTATACACCAGGGATTAAAGGTGGCATACGCTCTGTTGAAAGCCTCGGGTAATTTGCGTGTCGTTGAACATAAATATATTGCCCGAATCGATTATTGTACTTTTGGGAACTCTAACCCCTTTAGGATAAAAATTGTGAACCGACTTAATGATGTTTACGATTATTTTTATGTCAAAAAAGCGGACGCTTCTCGCATTTATGGCCTTGAACTAGAAGAGATTTTTTCTCCTAATCAAGTTAACTATTTGGTGGATGGTGTTACTTTAATTGAAGAACATATTGCTGGAATTCCCGGGGATATTTTTGTTAAAACACAACTTAATCACATCGATTATAAGCCCACAAGAATTGCAAAAGAATTTGTGAAGTTTAATGAACGTTGTAAGATTACCCTGCTGGGCGATATGCGATCCTATAATTTTGTAATGCAAATTACACCAGACTTTGATGATTTTCAGTTTCATTTACGAGCAATAGACTTCGATCAGCAGTTTTATGAAGGAAATCCCAGGGTGTATATGCCACAATATTTTAAGGAGAACTTACCCTATGTTAAAATGGCTATGGATCACCTAACGGAACGTACCGTTTTGCAGTACCAACAAGAAGAGCAATCCTCGATTATGTATCAGGCCCGTAGCGAAAGGCATCGATTACTTGAGTTACGGGATGTGTCCAAGCGGGATGATATCTCCACCAAAGAAAATATTTTGGAGTTGAAAAATGGCCTCGCCAAATTTCATAACGATGCCGCCTATTACAAATGTACCAGTATGACGGATATTATTGAGCTAAATATCAAAAATGTGATTCGGGCAGTGAGTTCGTAAGTGTGCTATGGGTGCTTATTAATAAGCTTAATAGGTTTCTATTGTCACGCTGTCGTTAAAATGCCTACCTTTGCGGACTAATTTTTAATAAGTAATAATTTAATTTAAATCGGAAGGCGTTCAACCTTCGGCAGATTAGTATGAGTAAACACGGAAGAATCCTCGTTGCCATGAGTGGCGGCATCGACAGCTCGCTCGCAGCTGTTTTATTACATGAAGAAGGGTATGAGGTCATTGGTATGACCATGAAAACTTGGGACTATGCCAGTAGTGGTGGTAGCAAAAAAGAGACTGGTTGCTGTTCCTTGGATTCCATTAATGATGCTAGGAATATTTCAGTAGAACTGGGTTTCCCTCACTATATATTAGATATCCGGAATGAATTTGGTGATTATGTCATTGACCATTTTACAGGTGAATACCTGGAGGGACGAACCCCAAACCCTTGCGTGCTCTGTAATACGCATATCAAATGGGATGCTCTATTAAAAAGAGCGGACCGCCTCGATTGTGAATTTATTGCAACAGGTCATTATGCCAACATGAATTTTAGTAATGGAAGGCACTATGTTTCCAAGGGGATTGACACTACAAAGGACCAAAGTTATGTGCTTTGGGGAGTATCTCAAGAGAGCCTTGCCAGAACGAAATTGCCATTAGGTCATCTACATAAGTCAGAAATACGTGAAATGGCTAGAGAACGCGGTTTTATTGACTTGGTGAATAAATCAGAGAGTTATGAGATTTGCTTTGTGCCAGATAACGACTATCGTGGATTCTTGAAAAGAAGAATTCCTGGTTTAGAGGCTGAGGTAGCAGGGGGTAATTTTGTATATGCTGACGGTACTATCGTTGGAAAGCATGAAGGGTACCCGTTTTATACCGTTGGTCAAAGAAAAGGACTCGGTATTGCGCTGGGAAGACCCATTTTTGTAACTGAGATCCGAAAAGATAGTAATGAAGTGGTACTGGGTGACCTTCCGGACTTATTCCGTGACGGAATGAATGTGAGTAAGCTGAATCTTCAAAAATATGCGAGTATAGAAGGACCTATGGAAACCGTTACCAAAGTTCGGTATAAGCATGATGGTACTCCCGCAGTTCTGGAGCAAATAGAAAAAGATAAAATTGTGGCTCGTTTTCATGATGGGGTGAATGGTATAGCACCTGGGCAAGCGGCTGTTTTTTATGAAGGAGATGATGTTATTGGAGGTGGATGGATCATGAAAAGTTTTAGACAATAATCCTTTTTGCTTTTAGCACTTCAAGTCATAGCGACTGTTTTTTAGGATCTTTAGGATACTTTTTGAATTAAATATTTTTTTAAAGTATTCCGAAGGTCTTGAATTTCAAATGGTTTTATTACGGCATCTTGAATGTTGGCTTTTTCCATTAATTCATGATCTATGCTTTCTTCTTGCAGAGCGGTTAATAGGATTATGGGTTTCTCAAAGCCAGATTTTCGCAATTGTAATGACAAATCATATCCAGAAATGGAAGGCATATTAATATCCATTAATATTAAGTCAATCGATTCTTTTTTTACAATGTCAATAATTGGATCGGAGTC
>CAXBLH010000624.1:0-2570 GCA_963976315.1 uncultured Dyadobacter sp. | reverse complement strand
TTCAGGCCGGTCGGTGGCTGAGGGAGTACCCCTTGAGAAAAAAGCATTTCGCCAGCGTACAACCAAGGCAATGGCACCCGTGGGAGCCCCCACAGGGCTTACGGTGGAATTTATTCGTAACCCTCAAAATACGCCTATTGTAGAGAGCCATCCAGAGTTTGCATGGTTGTTGCCCCAAGGGATTTCTTATCAAAATGGTTATCAGCTCTTAGTAGCCTCCAAGCAGGAGCTTTTGGATAAAGGAATGGGTGACGTATGGGATAGTGGAAAAGTTCGAAGTGATCAGTCCATCAATGTGGTATTCGGAGGGAAAGCGCTCAAGGAGAACATGACCTATTTCTGGAAAGTGAGATGTTATGGTGAACAAGGGAAAGCCTCTATTTGGTCGCAGTCTCAGCTTTTTAAAACAGGTACTTTTACCGACAAAATAACCACGTCTAATAGTTCTCAGATAGAAAAAATATTCCCCCAGAGTCACAGGAAAAATGTCGATGGGAGTTATTTTTTGGATTTTGGTAAAGCCGCATTTGGCACCCTGACGCTTCATTATAGGCCTGAAAAGAAAGAGACGCTCACCGTGAGGGTAGGAGAGAAGCTACTTGATGGGCAAATAGACCGTAAGCCAGGTGGTACCATCCGGTATCAGGAGCTTCAAATGGAGGTGTATCCCGAAAAGGATACTTACCCTATTAGTTTGGTGCCAGATAAACGAAATACCAATGCAATGGCCGTTGCTATGCCAGATTCTTTTCCGGTAATTTTACCCTTTAGGTATGCCGAAATTGAGGGAGCAAGCTCAAAGTTGGATCCTTCCAAACAGGAGCAAATAGCCTTTTTTAATTATTTTGATTACCACACGAGTGCCTTTTCTAGTTCTGATACCGTTCTAAACAGGGTATGGGATCTTTGTAAGTACACGATGAAGGCCACTACTTTTGTTGGTTATTATGTAGATGGTGATAGGGAGCGTATTCCCTATGAGGCGGATTCCTATTTAAATCAGTTGACACATTATGCAATGGACAACGAGTACGCCATTGCCCGCAAAACTATTGAATATTTCTTCGTAAGTAAACCTACCTGGCCTACGGAGTGGCAACTGCATGTGGCCATGATGGTGTATCAAGATTATCTGTTTACTGGCAACACCGAAATTATAGAGAAATACTATGAACGGCTTAAGGCCAAAACCTTGATGGCTTTGGAAGTAGAAGATGGTTTTATAAGTATAGAGTCTCCCAACCATAACGAGGCACTTATGGCCAGTCTGGGTTTTTCGGATTCCAGCCAGAGGCTCAAGGATATCGTAGACTGGCCGCCACCATCCAAAAATTTTGGTGGATTTAACAAGCCACAGCAAGGTGAACAAGATGGATATGTTTTTAAGCGTATTAATACCGTTGTGAATGGTTTTTATTATCATAATATGAAAATAATGGCCACTTTTGCTTCCATTCTTAACAAACCAGAAGAAGCCCTGGACTTTGAATTAAGAGCTTCCAACGTTAAAAAGTCCATTAATGAATTGTTATTTGATAAGCAAAAGGGGTATTATAGAGATGGAGTAGGAACAGATCATGCCTCTATCCATGCTAATATGATCCTCCTGGCGTTTGACTTGGTGCCTCCCAGCAGAGTGAAAAGCGTAGTGGATTTTGTGAAATCTCGCGGGATGGCATGTAGTGTTTATGCTTCACAATACTTAATGGAGGCCCTTTACAAGGCAGGAGAAGCCGATTATGCCCTGCAGTTGATGGTTGCAACTCACGACAGAAGCTGGTATAATATGATAAAAGCTGGTTCCACAATGACCTTAGAAGCATGGGATATAAAGTATAAAGTTAACACCGACTGGAACCACGCTTGGGGAGCAACTCCTGGCAACATAATACCTCGAGGAATGTGGGGAATCAATCCTAAAACACCTGGTTTTGGAATCGTGGCTATAAAACCTCAGCTGAGTACCTTAAAGAATAGTAGCATCACCTTTCCAACTATTCGGGGGGCGATAAAGGCCGACTATCTCCGAAAAAGTGCGGAACAAAGTGATTACAATATAACAATTCCCGCAAATATGGTAGGGGAGTTTTATTTGGAGCGGATCAACTATACCGATGTAACGCTCAACGGTTCTCCCATAAACCCCCAATTTGGGTCCATTCGATTACTTCCTGGCGTTAACCGTATCAGCATCCAGAATATAGCATTAAAGTAAGTTATTTTGAAAATGTGTATTCCAAAACCTAAGCTGTTGTAACTCGGGTTTCGGAATACACCTATTCTTTGATTACAAAAATCTACCTACCAAACCATTCGTGACCAGGCTAATTGGATGGTTTTATTTTCAATTCTTTTGAAAAAACCGCCGGTCGTGGTGCGACTGCGCTGCAGTCGGGGGTATACATCTTTGATGATTTTCTATAAACATTTGATGCCTCTGGCATCATTTTCAAACCTTCTATTGATCGGGATAATTTCAATTTGCATTTTCATTTGGAACCTTATCCCAGCGGGAGGGAATACATCTTTGATGATTTTCTATAAACATTTGATGCCTCTGGCATCATTTT
>CAXBLH010000623.1:0-2590 GCA_963976315.1 uncultured Dyadobacter sp. | reverse complement strand
GAAAAATCCTTTGCCCGAACCGTACCGCTTTGGGGTAGATATACCGTTACAAAGTACCTCAACCCAAACAACTCTTTTGGAGTTTACCAGCTGGCCCGAAAAAATACTAATCTTCAATATTTGGTGGATTATAATAAGACACTTTTTGGCAAGCATGAGATAACGTTTTTGGGTGGTTTCCAGTATGAGGATTTCAGATCAGAGAGTATATCGGCAGGAGCATCCAATTTGATCTCAAACGATTTACCGTTACTTAATTTTGGAGATGCCTTAACCAAAACAAATAGCCAGGGGATTGCGACTTACGCCTATCAATCCTATTTTGGACGCTTGAATTATACTTTTGCCAAAAAATATATCGTAGAAGGTACTTATCGTGTAGATGAAAGCTCAAAACTGGCTCCAGGCCTGCGTACAAAAGGATTTGCAGCACTTTCTGGCGCATGGAATTTACATGAAGAAAGTTGGTTTGCGATGGCACTTCCACAGGTTACAGAATTAAAATTCAGAGCATCGTGGGGACAATTGGGTGGATCTTTGGGTAGTGGATTTGGTAATTATGACTGGGCCAATAACTTGAACCGCGGTACTTCCTTAGTACTCGGCGATACCCGTACTGCTTACAACTACCAAGGTTCTATACCTTCTGCAGCTTTAACTTGGGAAACAATCACCACGACCAACTATGGTTTTGATCTTGGATTGTTAAACCACAAATTACGTGTGACTGGTGATTACTATGTGAAATATAACAGGAATATGTCCACGCCAACGCAGCTACCTGCGACATTAGGTATTTCGGCACCACGTAAAAATGATGGAAAGCTAAAATCATGGGGATGGGAATTGGAAGCAAGCTATCGCGATAAAATTGGAGACAAGTTCAACTACCATGTTTCCTTCAACATCTCTGATAACCAAAACAAACTACTTTCATTTAGCAACCGTCAAGTGGTTGGAAAAGGACTTAATAGCTTGATCGAAGGCTATCCTTTACAATCCATTTTTGGATACAAAACGGATGGCTATTTCACAAGTCAGGATGAGGTTGATAATTGGGCATTCCAAAACAACAAAACTGGTGCTGGTGACGTAAAATACCAAGATTTAGACGGAAGTGGACGCTTGACAGTAGGTGATGGTGTGGTTTCAAACACAGGTGATTTAGTATACCTTGGTACAAACAACCCACGTTATTTATTCGGTCTTAATTTCGGATTTGATTATCATGGCTTTGACTTCACAGCATTCTTCCAGGGTGTTGGTAAGCGTAGCTATATGCCTAGTGTAGTGACTCTTATGCCTCTTTACCAATCTTGGAGAAGTCCAATGCAAATCCATAGTGACTATTGGACACCAGAAAATCAAAATGCATTATATCCAAGACCATACTACGGAAGTTCGCACAATTACGAAGCTTCGGACAAATGGGTATTAAACGCAGCTTATGCTCGTCTTAAAAATATCCAAATTGGATATTCCCTACCGAAAACATTCTTGAAAAAAACAAAAATGGACCGAGCTAGAGTTTTTGTTTCGGGACAAGATATTCTTACCATCTCTAGAATGGGTGTTTTTAAAACCATATTCGATCCTGAAAGTAAAAATGGCGTCGTAAACGACTACCCATTCTTTGCAACATTGAGCGTAGGTTTGAACATTAATTTTTAAAAGAAAATAGCATGAAAATCATATTTAAATATTTATTAATCGCACTTCCATTTGCAGTATTGGTTTCATCCTGTGATGTGGACCGCCTACCAGAAAATGCAATAAGCGATGACACTTACTGGAAATCTGAAACTGATTTGCAAGGTGCTGCAAACTATTTATATACATTTCTCCCTGGTTTCAGTACAGAAGACAACCTTTCTGATGATTCATTCGGACGCTCGTCAAATGCTATCAACGATGGGTCACGATTGGTACCATCTACGGACGGTGGTTATAACACTCCTTACCAACTAATACGAGCTGCCAACAAGATTCTTGAGAAATCCGAAGAGATGAAGGGTTTGGTGTCTGATGCAATTATTAATAGATACCAAGCAGAAGCCCGTTTCTTTAGGGCTTGGGCCTACTTTGACCTCGTACAAGCCTATGGGGGTGTGCCATTAATTCTAAAAACGCTAACGGATACCGATCCAGAACTTTATCAAGGACAAGCAACACGCGAAGAAGTATTTGCTACAATATATGCTGATCTTGATTTTGCATCGGTTCAACTTCCAAAACCGTCAGCTATACCTGCTGGAGAATATGGTCGTGTATCTAATTCAGCAGCCCTGGCATTCCTAGGTCGAGTTGCGCTTTTTGAAGGAACACGTGCCAAATACCACGGTTATGGAGAACCCAATAAGCATCTTCAAATCGCAAAAACGGCTACTGACAAAGTGATTGCTTCAGGAGCACATACGCTTTACAAAAATTATTTTGGTATGTTCCAATATGACGGTGAAGGCCGCGGAAACACCGAAAATATTCTGGTAAAACAATATGGTGTCGATAGAACGAACTCAGTAGTGACACATAATTACTTTAGAGGTTCCATTGAACAAGGACAGATTAACCCCACGAAAAGTTTAGTAGA
>CAXBLH010000622.1:0-2602 GCA_963976315.1 uncultured Dyadobacter sp. | reverse complement strand
GGATGCGCCAAATACGGAGGGCAATACCTGACCCGGCACGAGCATATCAGTGGTTTTTCTAGAATAAACATCCAACGATAGGTTTAACCGGTTTTTCAATAAACCAGCATCAATTCCAAAGTTGGTAGTAGTAGCCTTTTCCCAAGAAAGGTTTGAGGCAATTGGCCGGGGGTTATTTACATATAGCAGCTTTTGGTTGTCATTCAACCAGCTCGATTGGCTCGTGGGCATGGTAGAGATGTATGGATAAAAGCTGGATGAACTGTTGTTGGAGGGAAGTTGGTTTCCTAATGTACCATAAGATGCTCTGAATTTCAGGTTATTGATAATTTCCTTTGCTGAAATAAAGAACTTTTCTTCGCTAATTCTCCATCCACCCGAAACCGAGGGGAAGAATCCAAAACGACGACCTGCTCCAAAACGGGATGTTCCATCATAACGGCCGTTAATTTCCAAAAGGTACTTGCCTTCATAGTCATAATTTGCTCTGAAAAATGCTCCAAAAAGCGCATATTCATAAGAGTCGCCATCAGTAAGTTGTTCACCAGTTCCTAGGTTTAAGTCATTCAAGCTTTCTGAGAGCAGATTTTTGCGAGCACCATAGAGTCTTTGATGCTTCATTTGTTCAGAATTGATACCAGCCGTAAGTCCCAAATAATGCTTACCAAATGATTGATTAAAAGACGAATACACGTTCACTACATTCGTAGGATCAAACCAGAATGTCTTTTTCAATTGGTCCACATTGTAGTTGGGGACATCCGCTAATATTCCAGGTTGGATCGAATATTTGGCAACAGCCGATCGGTAATAGTCGTCAGCGATATAGAAAGAGTAGGAATGGTTTGCAACCAAGTTCCAATTTTTAGTAAAGTCTATTGTTGCAGTATTAATTGTTCTGAACTCATGAACTCTTTTCTGGCCTCCTGCTACTCCCCCTAAAAGATTTGCAAATACGCCATCACCAATTGAGTAATTATTCTTAATCGTATTGTAAGTGGCCGTTCCGTCTGGATTTCGAGGGGCATAAGCGGGAAGAGCATGAACTGTAATAGCCACGAAATTATTGTTGGCACCACCTTCACGACCCGGATAGGAATACGAATTGTCGTAATACTGCGTATTGTTGCTGATCTTAAGCCATGGTTTTAGCTGTGCATTAATTTTGGCGCGTAAGGTATAGGACTGGAATTTGTCCTTGTTGATTCGCATTATTCCATCCTTTTCGTAAACAGAGCCAGATAGGTAATAATCCATTTTAGTATTACCACCGGAAATGCTCAGGTTATGCTGCCGGGAAGGCTGCGACATATCGAATAAAGTGTTCCACCAGTCGTAATTGCCATAGTAATTGTAAATATCCTTTCCACCTACATTTTTTACAACAGTCCATGGACGAGCTGGGTCTTCTACTTTATCGTAGCGACGAGCTTCCAATTCCTTATAATCTTCTTCCGAATAGCGGGTGTAGGTATTCCCGGTCGCACGTTTAAAGGCTTCGTCATTGAGCATAACTTGGTCGTAACCGGTAGTCATGAAATCGGTGCTAACGGTGGGTTTGCCCCATCCAAAGTTATTGGTATAGCTAATGGTAGTTTTGCCATTTTTAGCGGATTTGGTGGTAACCAAAATAACCCCAAAAGCCCCACGCGCTCCATATATAGCCGATGCAGCAGCATCTTTTAAAACAGAAATGGACTCAACATCAGCGGGATTGATACGGTTAATATCTCCCGGAACTCCGTCAATCATGACCAAGGGACCACCGCCATTAATCGAAGTTTCTCCTCGGATATTCAAACTTCCGCCAGCACCAGGCTGCCCTGTTGAAAAGTTAATATTCAAATTGGGTACCATTCCTTGTAAAATTTGAGACATATTCACAAGCGGTCTGTTTTCCAAATCTTGAGCCTGTATTTGAGTTACTGCTCCTGTTAAGTTTACCCTTTTTTGAGTACCATAACCTACGACTACTAATTCTTCTAAAGCTTTACTGTCGGCGAGTAAGGTAATGTTAAGGTTGGTTCTGGTGCCCACCGATATTTCTGTAGTTACGTATCCAACGAAACTAAAAACCAATATAGCTTCCGAATTAGGGACTTGTAATTCATAACTTCCGTTTATATCAGTGGTGGTACCAGTAGCAGTACCTTTTAATATGATACTTACGCCAGGAAGTGCCTCTTCACCGTCACTGGAAACCACCTTTCCTTTTAGGACATGTTCGGTATTGATAACCTGTAAAGGTTCACGGTTTGGAGCGTTTATTAAGGACTGGGAGGCTTCCTTTTTTATTTTGTTTCTGGATAATACTACTTGGTCATTTACGATTGAATAACCAATCCCGTTGCTTGTTAAAACTTCATTGAGGATGGTATTTATTTTGGCATGGGTCGCTGTGAAAGATATCTTCTCAGATAAAGAAACTTTACTGCTATAAATAAACTTGATATTACTTTGATCTTTGATTTGTTCCAATGCTTTTTCAATGCTGATATTATTGAATTGCACGGAAATACTTTTATTCAAAAGTGCTTGGGCTGAACCTTCTCTGGCGTAAGAAACGCTGGCCAATACTGCCATGAAAACCCATTGTAGCAAA
>CAXBLH010000621.1:0-2615 GCA_963976315.1 uncultured Dyadobacter sp. | reverse complement strand
GTGGTAAACTGTATTCAGAAGTGCACGACTCCATTTGGGTTAGAACAATGGTGGTGGATAATGGTTTTACGCAAGTAGCCCTAGTCGCCGCGGATTTGTTGATTATGCCCCCCACGGTTGCTAAGGCACTCCGCGAACGTTTGACTGCGAATGAAATCCCTTTTGATCAAGTATTTTTTGGTGCCACACATAGTCATAATAGTGTCGGGGGCTGGGGGACAGGTATCTCTGCCATGTTTTTTTCTGGAAAGTATAATCCTGCCACGGTTGAAAGGCTTACAGATGCTATTTTTAATTCGATTGTTCTAGCAAAAAAAGATTTGTCATCGGCTCAAATTGCTTATACAGAAGCCATTGATACTGTTGATATTCGAAATAGATTGGTAGGTGAGGAAGGTACTATTGATCCAGAGATTAGATCGGTAGTGGTTAAACGAAAGGATGGGAAAACGGCTATTCTGAGTTCCTATGCGGCACATTCTACGGTGATCGATTCCAAAAATATGAGACTTTCAAGAGACTATCCCGGAGTACTGGTCGATTCTCTTGAAAATGGGCATTACAATTTTGCCATGTATATGGCGGGGGCAGTTGGCAGTATGGGTCCTATTGAAAAAGGTACCGACGATTTCGATGAAATGAAAAATCAGGCTTATGGGGTTCAAAAAGCCATGATGGGGAAGGATAGCTTACTCAAAAGATATGCGGCTATTCCTATCGAAACCTTGACGCTCCCTTTACCGATGCGTGATCCGTCTCCCCGCTTAACGATGAACCTGGTGTTGCGCTCTTGGGCATTTGAAAAGGCCTTTGGTAAATTTCCTATTTTTGTAAAAGCTGTACGCCTAGGAAATATCCTGATGGTAGGTATGCCTTGTGACTTTTCGGGGGAACTGGTTGCTGGGCTTGACGCTTATGCCAAAACCAAAGGTTTGAATTTGATGGTAACCAGTTTCAATGGCGGTTATATCGGATATATTACTCATGATAAATACTTTGACCGGGATTTGTACGAAACTAAACCTATGAGCTGGTATGGCCCATATAATGGGGCTTATTTGCAAGAGGTTATCAAAGATATTATTGATAAACTATCCTAAGGAATACTGATGAAAAAACTATTTTATGTATTGGCAATGCTCATTTCTATGAATTTGCAAGCACAAAATCCAATTCGATTAGGTATTGCGGGTCTAAGCCACGGACATGTTGGCTGGGTTTTTAACCGACCAGACAAGCACGATACCCAACTGGTTGGTATCTATGAAAGTGATCCTGTGCTCGTCGAGCGCTTTATAAAACGATATAAATTGGATCGTAAATTATTTTATGACAACTTGGAAGAGATGCTCGAAAAGTCAAAACCAGATGCGGTATCTGCGTTTGGGCCAATTAATGAGCATATTGACGTAGTACGTGCTTGCGCTCCTCGTAAAATACACGTCATGGTGGAGAAACCTCTGGCAACCACTTACCATGATGCACTGGAAATTGCGGCTTTGGCGAAGTCCCATACTATTCATGTTCTTACTAATTTTGAAACCTCATGGTATGCCAGTAACCAATATTTGAGTCAATTGTACCAAAATGGAAAGCTGGGGGAAATACGAAAAGTAATGGTAAACGACGGGCACGAAGGACCGAGGGAGATTGGGGTGAGTGATGAGTTTTTTGATTTTTTGACGGATCCTGTTAAGAATGGAGCGGGAGCCTTAAACGATTTTGGATGCTATGGAGCAAACTTAATGACTTGGCTCATGAAGGGTGAAAAACCTGAAACTATTACTGCTGTGATCCATCAGAATAAGCCAGAAATTTATTCCAAAGTAGATGATGAAGCAACTATTATCTTGCAGTATCCCAAAGCACAATGTATCATTCAGGCTTCCTGGAACTTTTTCACGTAAGGATATGGAAATATATGGTACCAAAGGGTATGCCATTGCAGTAAATCCTACCACGGTTCGTCAACGACTTCATGTAAAAGATACCGAAAGTATTATCAAAATAGATCCAAGACCGGCGCCATATACTGATCCTTTTTCAGTATTAGCTGACGTTGTCAGTGGCCGTTTGGTGATGGAGGAATTTGATCTTTATGGATTGGCTGTCAATACGACGGTGGTACAAATTCTGGAAAAAGCAAAAGAGTCGGCTCGGACTGGTAAAACGGTTACAATAAATTAAGTTTAATTAAGACTATTACACTATGGAAGCGCGTCCAGTTGGATATTCACAAGCCACACTTACAGAACTAATGATACCGTCGTATGCTAATTTTGGCGGGAAAATTCATGGTGGTATTCTACTCTCTTTGATCGATAAGGTGGCGTATGCCTGTGCCTCACGCCATGCTGGAAATTACTGTGTTACTGTTTCTGTCGATACCGTTGATTTTTTACAGCCTGTGGAGGTTGGTGATTTGGTATCGTTGCATGCGTCGGTTAACTATGTAGGGCGTACCTCCATGATTATCGGTATTCGGGTGGTGGCAGAAAATGTAAGGAATGGCGTACAACGACATACCAATACTTCTTATGTAACCATGGTTGCCAAGGATGATGATAACAAGCCTACGGTGGTTCCGCCTTTGCTGTTGCAGAATGAGGAAGATG
>CAXBLH010000620.1:0-2631 GCA_963976315.1 uncultured Dyadobacter sp. | reverse complement strand
GAAGGAATTTTCCAAATAAGCAACGACCAAAGCAATTAATTATACACGGTGTTGAACTAAATCCCTACGGGATAGCTCATATTCAAATATAGCAATAAAACCCTTTTTCAGAGCTAGTTCATACCTTTGATTATTCACATTTAAATAATTAAAGATATGAGAAAAAAGAAAGGTTTTACCATTGTAGAACGAGCCATATGGGCTGTTCCGGCATTTGCCGAGGTAAAGAAAAAACTAGAAGACCAAGTCGAACTTCGTGGACAAAGTCCAAGTACACTTCACAATTACGTCCGTCGGATTTCGCTATTTGTGATTCATTTTGGGCGCTTGCCAGAGAAGATAAGCGAAGATGAAATTAACGAATATCTGGTATCGCTTGCACGAGATCCCAAATCGCCTTCTCGCAGCAGTTTTAAACATATGGTGTATGGTTTGCGCTACTACTATCGTTTGTTGGGGATGAACAAAAAAGCGATTGCCTTACCATCTTTGAAACGTGAGACTAAGCTTCCCGTTATTTTAAATCGGCACGAGTTAAAAGAACTTTTTGCTGTTCCCCAGCTGCTCAAACAACGTATTGTACTTGCTCTTATTTACTCTGCTGGTTTACGGGGACAGGAAGTTATTAACCTCAAGATATCGGATGTTGATTTTGAGCGGATGACTATCCATATCCGTCAGACTAAGTATAAAAAAGACCGTATCATTCCCTTGTCGCCAACGATGTCCATTGGGCTGAAGAAGTATCTTAAGGCTGAAAACCCCTACCTCTGGCTCTTTAATGGCAAAGAAGCCAGCGGAAAATATAGTGTTCGTGGCTTATCGTGGATCATGCGAGAGAACCTCAAAAAAACATCCATTTCCAAGGAGGTGAACCTACACTCTTTACGGCACAGTTATGCAACCCACTTGCTGGAAGAGGGGCTTAATATTGTTACCTTGAAAGAACTTCTGGGGCATTCTGAAATTACTACAACAATGATCTACCTGCATGTGGCCCAGTGTAAACATATTCACGCCCACAGTCCTCTGGACACGCTTTATAACCGGAGATGATTCTGCGTAAGGATTTAGAGATGGCCGATGTTGTACGGCACTTTGGAAAGCAATATCTTGAGAAATACCATCCATCGACAGAGAAAATAAAAGTGCTTTTTGATATTTTGCAATGCCGTACTTCGGCATTTGGAGGACATGAAGAGCGATGTAATTGTTGTAGTGAGGTTCGCTACAGTTATAACAGCTGCGGGAATCGTCATTGTCCTAAATGTTTATCGGTCAAACAAGCCATCTGGATTGATAAATTGCTTGAGCAAACACTTCCAATAAAACACTATCACATCGTTTTTACTGTTGCGCACCAGTTAAATGGAATTTGTTTGTTTGATAGAAAAATGTACTACAAATTACTGTTTTCTGCAGTTTGGCGGACACTTCATAGTTTTGGTTATACCCATTATGGAGTTGAAAGTGGTGCCATTTGTGTGTTACACAGTTGGGGACAGAATCTGTCGCTTCATCCGCATATCCATTGTATTGTTCCAGCAGCGGGTTATTCGCTCAAGGGGCATTGGAAACGTATTGGTTCCAATGAGAACTACCTTTATCCGGTGCATCAATTGAGTGCTACCTTTAAGGGTAAGTTTCTGGATAGCCTGAAACGCGTCTTAAGGAAAAACGGATCATTGGATGCGTTTGCCCCAATGATACAAAAGGCATGGAACAAACCTTGGGTTGTTTTTTGCGAGCCATCATTGGCTAAGGCAGAACATGTAATCAGGTATCTGGGACAGTATACCCATCGGGTGGCCATCTCCAACGACCGCATTGTTGATATAAGTAAAACCCATGTCACTTTTATCGCCAAAGATTACCGCGACCGTGCTCAAAAGAAACCTGTAAGGTTGACGGGAGCAGAGTTCCTGCATCGGTTTTGTATGCATATCCTCCCCAAACGTTTTGTAAAAATTAGGAGATATGGCATTTACAACCACACCACAAAACGGAACCTGGAACTTCAATTTGAACCAGAAAAGTCAATCATAGAAAAAGAAGCCCCTAAACAAGAAACTTCACAAGAGCGAATAAAAAGGCTGACGGGTTTTGATATGGCACAATGCCCAAAATGTAAAACCGGGCGAATGGTCATTGTACGTGAACTGCCTCGAATACGATCACCAGCACGCCCTTTGTATCAATTAATACGCGCATGCTTGCAGTAGATTACCCTTCTTTACCTACAATCTTCATTTTCATGAGGGTGAAACTTTACTGCCTGAACTTTGGGATTTTGCCTTTTTCAGCCCCACTTTAACCAACTGGAGCCTCTGAAAAATAGCAATAGCTATCCAATGTTCGCAATATTACAATTTCTAAACATTCAAAAATCAAGCAAAACCGTCGATAAGTGCATAGGTCTTATACCTGTGACCGGGATGTAGTTCAACATGTACTCATCGCTGGGTCTTGCAGACCGCTCATAGTACTATTTATTGTAGCCAGTTATTTTAAATATTTTTCAATCATTTTCTTATTCGACAAGTCTATTAGTTCAGAACGATTCCAGTCCATCATTACTAAATTCCATTTTTCTCCAATTTCCGATAATACATTGACTGCGTTTGCATGATT
>CAXBLH010000619.1:0-2640 GCA_963976315.1 uncultured Dyadobacter sp. | reverse complement strand
TTTTCGCCCGGTTGGTTATTGGTAAACCCAGGTGTGTAACTATTCCAAACCAACCTTTTGGCTTGCCAAGGTTTCACAAACTGCAATTGATCGGTATAGGCATTCGGGTCGGCAGCAACTGAAAAAGCTTTTTCGCCAAGGTATGCTGAAGTCTGATGGTGGCCATGACCTGCTCTTGGGTCAGGCGGGAAACGTGTAATAATCACATCCGGTTGAAATTTTCGTATCAGCCATACGACATCACCCAATACTTTTTTTTCATCCCAGAACTTTAAAGTCTCTTCTTTTGTCTTGGAAAACCCAAAATCATAAGCTCTTGAAAAGAACTGTTCGGCTCCATCATTTTTTCTGGCAGCTAACAATTCCTGGGTTCTGATCAATCCAATATTATAACCTTGCTCAGAACCGATGAGATTTTGTCCACCGTCACCTCTTGTTAAAGAAAGATATCCCGTCCTTACCAGCTGGTCCTTGGATAAATAAGCCAGCATCAGCGTATTTTCATCGTCTGGATGTGCCGCCAAATAAAGTACTGAGCCTAATACATTTAGTTTTTTGATATCTTGGTAAATTTCTCCAGAAGTGGATTGGGCAATAAGTCCACCGAAAGTCAGACTGAAAAGTATCGAGAAAAAATATTTTGACATATAAAATTTACAGCTTTTAACTAGTATAAGGAATGTAGGTCTAGGTCAAGGTCCAAGTTAGTACATAGTTTTCCATGATCTCATAGGCAACTTGAACTTGAAGAAGTTGGTTGGTATTTTCAATATAAGCTACCAAAGTACCAAATTGTTCCGTTTCAAAGGGATTAATTTTAATATTTTGTTTGAAATCCAAATGGGCATCTCCGTAAAATTTAAAAATGCTTTCCTTTGCAGACCAAATCAGGTTCAGTTGTATCTTATCACTGATATCAACCCATCGTTTTTCTGTTTCATTGATATAAAAGTCCAGACCTTTAAGTACTGAAGATTTTATGATTTGAATATCCACTCCAACCCTGTCGTATTTTGATAGATACAATGCAGCAAAATCCTTGGAATGCGAAATAGACAGGTGGAAATTATGGCTTTCTAAAAAGGGAGAACCATCTGGGTAATAGCTTATTGTTTCATTGGAAGAAGTCATTTGCTGCAATAATAATCGAACTGCTATCACTTCTCTTTTTCGTTTTTCAGTAGGATCTGAATGAGCTATAAAACTCAAAATTGATTTATCACTAGTATTTTTAAAACTTTGAGAATCTGACTCAGAAATTTCCCAGCAACCTATTTGGCGATTGGTATCTATTTTTTTTATAAATGCAATGGCCATTTTATTATTAATTTTACAGACAGCGAATTGAGATCGACTAAAATTATTTTGATGTTTTGATCGTAATGCGGTCTATGACTGAGTTTTTTATAAAAGTGATATGCACACTACTAAACGGCGACCTAATAAACTTTTACGAGTACTAAGTATTATCGTTTTAGGGATTGCTCTGTTATTTGGTTTATTTATTTGGAGTATTCGTCTTCCAACTCCAGACATTAAAAGTAACAAAACCATAGCAAGTTACAAACGCATAAAAGTAGGGCCAGATCATTATACCATTGGCAATTGCTGGCTGAAAAGGAATCAATATGGAATTTGGGAAATGTACCTGGAAGGAAGTCCTTATGAAAGAGGGCTGATTTATGGGATGCTTTCCAAAGAGTTAATGGAAAAGCAGGAAATAGCCTTTGTTGATCAAATTAATGAAATAATTCCGAATCGGTTAGTACTTCAATTTATAAAAGCATTTGTCGGATGGTTCAATAAGGATATTTACAAATATATTCCCACCGAAAATCAAATAGAAATTTACGGGGTTAGCCAGTCCTTTTCGGACAAGTATGACTATATCGGCCCGAAATATTACCGCATCCTGAATTACCATGCAGCTCATGATATCGGCCATGCTCTTACCGATCTGAATATGGTAGGATGTACCTCGTTTTCAGTAAATGGAAGTTTGTCGGCGGATTCTACTTTATTAATAGGTCGGAATTTTGACTTTTATATGGGTGATGCTTTTGCGGAAGACAAGCTAGTGGTGTTTATGAAACCAGATAAAGGCTACGCATTCGCTTCTTATTCCTGGGCCGGGCTTACCGGTGTGGTTTCTGGTATGAATAACCAAGGGCTGACTGTTACCTTAAATGCGTCTAAATCGGATATACCTTATGGGGCCAAAGATCCCATTTCGCTTTTGGCACGAGAAATTTTACAGTATGCCAAAAATATCGATGAGGCAGTAGACATTGCCAAAAAGCGAGAAACATTTGTTTCTGAGTCTTTATTAATCGGTTCGGCGAATGACAATAAATCGGTTATTATTGAGAAATCGCCCACGAAATTGGATGTATATGATCCCGGTAGCGAACTCTTGGTATGTGCTAATCATTACCAAGGCAAGTCGTTTGTGAATGACTCGGTCAATATTATTAACAAACGAGATTCTGATTCCAATAATAGATTTCTTAGAATGAAAGAATTATTAGGACAATCATATCCTGTTTCTGTAAAGGGAGCGGCCGCAATTTTACGAAATAAAAATGGGCTTAATAATCAGTTTTTAGGTTATGGTAATCCCAAAGTGCTCAATCAGCTCAT
>CAXBLH010000618.1:0-2654 GCA_963976315.1 uncultured Dyadobacter sp. | reverse complement strand
AGTTTTCGGACTGCTCCTTCGTAGTACCAGAAATTGGCAGGAAAATGAAAATTAAATTAACAAATTAGTGACACCCCATAAAGAAAGGTTCTGGTAAATAGACGCTTAGTCCATATTGATTTAATCCTAAAATAGGACGTATTGATAAAGTGAAATGAATTACCTTTGCGCCATGAAAACATACTGGCGATTACTATCGTACGCACGTCCGTTACGAAACTTTATAGCCCCCTTTTTTATTACCTCATTTTTGGCGTCTTCCCTCGGAATTGTATATTTTACATTGTTAATTCCGTTGCTCGACGTTTTATTCAAACAAGTAGACACGGATTTGGTAGTGACGGTTCTTCAAAAACCTGGGTTTGCACTTTCCTTGGACTATCCTAAGCAGCTGTTTGATTACTATTTCCAGTCCTATTTATTGGAAAATGGCCGAGTAGGTGCTTTGCAGTTTGTATGTATCTTAATTGTATGTGCTGTATTGCTCTCCAATGTATTCAGGTATTTCTCGGCTCGTTTCTTAGAAAGTTTTAAGGTGAATATGGTGGCAAAACTACGGCAGGCTGTATTTGATAACGCGATTGATCTGCATTTGGGATTTTTCTCAAGTGAGCGAAAAGGGAACCTTATTTCAAGGGTAGTTACGGATGTGCAAGAAGTTGAAAATTCTATTGCTAATACCTTCTCAGCAGCATTTAAGGAAGTGTTTACACTTTTAATATACCTGATAACCTTATTTACTATTTCCGTTAAGTTAACTCTTTTTGCCTTTTTGGTCATTCCAATAACTGGTTCTTTTATCAGTTTTATTGTGAAAAAAATGAAGAAAGATGCACGCGAAGGCCAAAGTCGGCTTAGTGGATTAATTAGTCTGATGGATGAAGCTTTTGGAGGAATGCGTGTAGTAAAAGCATTTAATGCGCAGGATTTTATTAAAGGGAAATTCCAAGTGGAGAATACGGCTTATAAGCAAGCTATCCGTTCTATGGCTTACAAAAGGGAAATGTCGGGTCCGTTTTCAGAGTTTATGGGCGTAACGGTAGTGGCGATGATTCTACTCTACGGTGGATCACTAGTCCTCACCAATCAATCTGAATTTGCTGCTTCTGAGTTTATCGCATATATCGCTATTTTTTCGCAGGTGATGCGCCCCGTCAAAGAAATTTCCAATGCTTTCAGTAATACACAGCGTGGGCTTGCATCTGGAGAAAGAGTTTTGGAATTGGTGGATACTAAAAATATAATAGCCGACAAACCCGACGCAGAGGTACTTGAATCCTTTCAAAAGGAAATAGAATTCAGAAATGTTTCGTTTGAATATGATGCAGAGAGCAAAGTTTTGAATGAAATTAATTTTAAAATAACCAAAGGAAAAACGGTTGCGTTGGTCGGTGGATCCGGAGGTGGAAAGTCTACTATTGCCGACTTGGTGCCTCGCTTTTATGATGTTACCATGGGGCAGATTTTAATAGACGGCCACGATTTAAGAGCTATTACCACGGCTTCCCTGCGTGATCAGATGGGTATCGTTACTCAGGAGTCTATACTTTTTAATGATACGATCTATAATAATATCCTTTTTGGTGCTACCGCTACCGAAGAAGAAATAGTACTGGCTGCAAAAATTGCCAATGCACACGAATTTATATTGGAACAATCAAGCGGTTATCAAACCGTTATTGGGGATCGGGGTAGCAAGCTTTCCGGTGGGCAACGCCAGCGGATAAGCATCGCAAGGGCAATCTTAAGAAACCCTTCTATACTGATTTTGGATGAAGCCACTTCTGCCTTAGATACCGAGTCAGAGCGCTTGGTACAAGACGCACTTACACAATTAATGGCCAATAGAACGGTGCTGGTAATTGCTCATCGTTTGAGTACAATCCAACATGCGGATGAAATCTTGGTAATTAATCAAGGTCAAATTGTGGAGCGCGGAACCCATGAAGCGCTTCTAGAAAATGCCGACGGGTTTTATAAAAAGTTGACTCAGATGCAGGGGATGTAGAGAAGCAGGTTTTAATAAGCATATAATCAAACAAAAAGGGGGTGCCATAATAAGTATGGTGCCCCCTTTTTGATGACTAATTATAACTCATCGATACGATTTTCTCAACATCTTCGGGATTTAGTACGCCGCGTTCACCCATGCCTTTCCAGCCTCTTTCTGTAAATCTATTGGCTATTTTTTCGGCAGTACCAGTGTATTCGTTAGTATAAGCAGCTAAGGTTGTTGCGATACCAAGTGATTGAAAAAATGTTTCGGTTTTTTCAATGCCTTGCATCGCTTTTTCATCCACAGTGCCATCCGTTATATTCCAAATTCTTTCGGCATATTGTGCCAACTTTTCCTTTTTGTTTTCAAAATAATACCGATAATGGCTTGGTGCTATTACCGCCAAGGTACGAGCATGGTCTATACCAAATAAAGCTGTAAGCTCGTGTCCCATAGCATGTACAGTCCAGTCGGTTGGTACCCCTTGTTGAATTAGGCCGTTCAATGCCATGGTGCAGCTCCACATAAAATTAGAAGCAGCCTCATAATTGGAAGGGTTCTTTAAAATAACCGGTGCTATTTCTACCAAAGTTTGCAGAATACTTTCGGCAAAACGATCTTGTAAAAGTGCGCCGCTCGGGTAGGTCATATATTGTTC
>CAXBLH010000617.1:0-2665 GCA_963976315.1 uncultured Dyadobacter sp. | reverse complement strand
TCCTATACTTTGTTTTGCACGATCTGTGGTTACCTTATCGGTATTGTTACAATTCCCAGGTTTATCAGTCAGGTCAACGCATTAAGGATTTGTACTGTTTTAGGGACAATTTTTACTTTCATGATTATTTATGGAGAAGGTACGGTAGTCTTCTTGGGGCATACGGCTGATATTTCTATATGGTTTATTGTATTATTAGGATTGGCAAATTCGCTGGTTTGGGCTGGGATTTGGCCATTAGCAATCGATGAGCTGGGTAGGTTTACCAAACTGGGAGCATCTATATTAATCATGATGCTTTGCGGAAATGCTATAATGCCGTTGGTGTATGGTTATTTCGCCGATTTGTACGACGTTCGAACTGCCTACTGGGTGCTTATTCCATGTTACTTATACCTCGTATTCTATGCCGTTCATGGTCACAAAGTGAGACGCTGGATATAGGTTTTAGGGGTTAGTAGCTTATAAATGTTAAAAGTGGGAGGTTAAAGGTTAAAAGGGCAGCCTTACGCCTAAAACCTATAAATACAGAATTCAAAAAATATGAAACTAAAAATAAAAAATGCAACTATCATTACGCCATTCAGAACTATCAAAAATGGGACTGTTTTGGTGGATAATGGCAAAATAATAGATGTATTAGAAAAGGATAAGCCATTTTTGGGGGCTACGGAGATAGATGCAGAGGGCCACTATCTTGCACCTGGTTTTATTGACATACATATTCATGGAGGCGGCGGCCACGACTTTATGGATGGTACCGAAGCAGCATTTTTGGGTATCGCCGAAAAACATGCAGAATATGGTACAACTGCCATGGTACCTACTACCTTAACCAGCGAAAAACCTGATTTGCTCAATACGTTGGATGTATATAAGTCGGCTACTCTAAAAAATAAAATGGGTGCGCAATTCTTAGGGATACACCTAGAAGGCCCTTATTTCGCATTGAGCCAGCGTGGCGCACAGGATCCTCGGTATATTCGTAATCCTGATCCCGCGGAATACGAAGAAGTATTGGCATATTCCGACCAGATTGCCCGATGGAGTGCTGCACCAGAGCTTCCAGGAGCTATTGACTTTGGAAAAAGGTTACGTGAAAAAAATATAATCGCGGCCGTTGCGCATACGGATGCCCTGTACGATGACGTACTAGATGCTTACGAAAACGGGTATTCACTCGCTACGCATTTATATTCGGCCATGTCGGGGGTTACAAGGAAAAATGCATTTCGATATGCTGGAACCATTGAAGCTGCACTTTTGCTGGATATGGATGTGGAAATAATCGCGGATGGAATTCATTTACCTGCTCCTTTACTCAAACTGATTTGTAAAATAAAAGGGGCGGATAAAATCGCTCTTATTACCGATGCCATGCGTGCGGCGGGTATGCCCGAAGGGGATAGTATTTTGGGTTCGTTAAAGGGGGGTGTGCGTGTGCTGGTGGAAGACGGCGTAGCCAAAATGCCCGATCGGTCTTCTTTCGCAGGAAGTGTAGCCACTACCGACCGTCTGGTACGAACGATGGTGAACATGGCAGAAATTTCACTGCCAGAAGCGGTAAGGATGATGTCGCTTACACCAGCACGAATCATGGGTGTAGAGAAGCAGAAAGGTTCTTTGATAGCAGGTAAAGATGCCGATCTAGTTATATTTGACGATCAAATCAATATCAAGACTACCATTGTAAATGGCATGGTGGTTTATCAAAAATAGTATTTTCCTCTACATAGAGACCAATCTGGATTATGAAACTTATCGAAAACGACATTCAAGAACTCCTAGCCGAAAAGCTGGCTGTGAATATTTACAATACCCGTGAAGAAATGGGTGCAGATGCTGCAAAAAGGGTTTCTGCGAAAATTCAGGAATTACAAAACACACAGGAATTTGTAAATATAATTTTTGCTTCAGCTCCGTCTCAGAATGAATTTTTAGATGCATTGGCTACCGATACTGCTATTTCATGGGAGCGCATCCGTGCTTTTCACATGGACGAATACATTGGATTACCGGGTGATGCACCTCAGAGTTTTGGTCATTTTTTAAAAGTTCGCTTATTTGATAAAGTTCCAGTTCATGCCGTGTATTACCTAAATGGAAATAATTCGGAAACCGATGCAGAATGTGAACACTATGCCCACTTGTTAATGGAGTACCCTACAGATATTGTGTGTATGGGAATTGGAGAAAACGGTCATTTGGCTTTTAATGATCCACACGTAGCTTTTTTTGATGATCCCCAAACGGTCAAGGTGGTTGCACTGGACATTCCCTGTCGGCAACAGCAAGTGAATGATGGTTGTTTTGGAAGTTTCGGACAGGTCCCAGAAACGGCCTTCACGTTAACCATACCTACTTTGATGAGCTCCAAATTTGTATTTTGTATGGTGCCCGGCATAAATAAAGCGCAGGCCATTCAGCATACCATTGAGGCGCCTGTTCAGGAAGTGTATCCGTCTACGATACTTCGCACACATCCGCAAGCGATATTATTTATTGACCGTGCCAGTGCAGGTAAACTACAAGGAATATCGTCTTTGTAATAGGTTTGATAATTATTCAGTCCTATTTTTGAGAAAAAGTAGCTGTTACTATCAGTTCTAAACCTTTAAATAGCAAAATATAAATCGAAATGAAGGCAAAACTTTTAACCGTTGCC
>CAXBLH010000616.1:0-2677 GCA_963976315.1 uncultured Dyadobacter sp. | reverse complement strand
ATTTGTTAGGAACTGTTGATGAGATTTCTGATTATAATTTTAATATCAACAAGCTGAATAAACATTTTAAGGTTGAACCGGTAGATAGCTTTAACCTTCTTGAATTAAAATCGGCTGGTACAATTACCGGAGAAGGGGCCGCATGGTTTGTGCTGTCGTCAACACCCAGTGAAAATTCCATCGCAGCGATTGTCGATGTGACCAGCTCTAGCTATGTAGAAAATACAGCCTCATGGATTGAAGCATTTCTTTTAAGGAATCATGTGAGCCCGAAAGAAATTGATTGTTTGATTTTTGGTAATAATGGCGACGCATCTGGGGATTCTCTGTATGACTCGGTATACAATTCCCTATTTTCAGGAATAACACAAATTGTTTATAAACATTTGGTAGGTGAGTACCCCACGGTTTCCTCTTTTGCGGTATGGCTTGGTGCCAAAATATTGAATGGCGCTGCACTTCCAGAAATTTTTATAAAAAAACAAGGTGTACAGGTCGCTCCGAACCGAATTCTTCTCTATAACCATTATTCGGGAGAGCAGCATAATCTTATATTGCTAAACCGTATCAATTGATTTGAGTTTTATTTTCATTCATCTTTATCACCTTTGCTAAGGTTGAAAGTATAGTTTTATGCTTTTTTACGAAAGGATTAGAGTGATCCCATACATAACCAGCAAGTACAGAGCATATTTGTTTTTTAAACATTGGATCGATCTTTTCAGAAAAAAGAATCGTTTGAAAATCACCGTTGTACCATCCCGTCACATAACTGCGGAAAACATCAATTCCTTTTCGAATTTCCTCTTCAAATTCACCATGCCAGTCGACCTGGATGCCACTTAGCTGCTTCTTGACCAGTTTGGCAGCTAATAGCCCAGAAGCAGTAGCAAATGTTACCCCTGATGAGAAAATCGGATCTAAAAATTCGGTACTGTTTCCGGAGAGTACAAATCCATCCCCCCACATTTTTTTAACCCCAATAGAGTACCCCATTATACTTTTTGGTTCAAAAATGAGTTCAGAACCTCTAAATCGGCCATTTAAATCAGGGAAATTCTGGATAAAATGCTTGTAACCTTCACCTTCGTTTATGGTCAATGATTTTATAGTTTCATCCGGGCCTACCACGCCCACAGAAGTAGTCCCATCTGAAAAGGGAATGGCCCACAACCACGAAGCGTTATTGTCGAAAGAATGAACAAAAATATTGTTTGATTCAGCATCGTTCCGATTTTGGTCAAAAACGTGCGTGAAGATAGCCCCTCTAGGAACAAAACTAGAAGGCGTGTTGAGGTTTAATAACCTTGGAAGTACCCGTCCATAGCCACTGGAATCAATAATGAACTTTGATTGAACCTCTTTAATAGCTCCGTCAGGGTTTTGAAATTCTATTTTTTGTACTGTTTTTGAACAATGGACTTTCAAAACGGCACTCTCAAAAAGAATGGTTACTCCTTTTTCAATTGCGCCTTTGGCAAGTGCCCAATCGAAGTCAGCCCGTTTCACTTGCCATGTCCAATGCCAACCTTTGGTATATTGATCTGAAAATAGAAATTCGCACCGTTGCTCGCCTTTCATAAATGCAGCACCGGTTTTTTTCTGGAAATTTAATATAGAGATGCTATCCAACAGTCCTACTTCCTCAAGCTGCTCCATACAGTAGGGAAGCAAACTCTCGCCGATTTGGAATCTCGGGAATTTTTCCTTCTCAATCACCAAAACGGAATAACCATTATTTTTTAGAAATGTAGCAGCTACTATACCCGCAGGTCCTGCACCAATTACAACAACATCTACTTTTTCCATACCTATGCTTGATTAATTTTTTGGAGGAGGTTTTCCTTATTTACAAACGAAAAACAGGTAACAAATGCGCTGACTGTAACCCCAAGTATCCCATGTAATGATACGTTTTGGCCCGTTAGGTGTAAGTTGGGGATTCTTGTCCTAGTATTGATTTGGGTAAGGGAAGGAGAGTTTGAATTTTTTCGAATACCATATAAGCTACCGTCCTTACTCCCTATGTAATCCCGAAATGTCAATGGCGAGGCGCTATGAACCGCTTTTATCTTGTTGCCAATTCCAGGAAATACCTTTTCAAGACTATCTAATACCTTCATTTCCTTTTCTTTTTTGAACTGGTAGTATGACTCGCCTCGTTGCCCCTTTTCCAGTACTGTTTTTATGGAATTTTTCCATTGGTCCGTTTCGGATGCATCCATATAAGTCATGACCGACATCGAATCTGAGAATTTTGGATTCTTAGTAGAGGCAGGCGTACAAATAAAATAAGTTTGAGGCCATTTTTCGGGATCATAATTTACGCCACCCCATACATCCTCCTCGTTATGCTGATAAATATTGTAATTTAAATAGGGAAAACTTTCCTCTTTGAAAGAGATATGAACCAAAAATGTACTGATACTATTTTCAAGATTTTTGATTCGATTGGTATAAATTTTCAAAAATTTATCAGTCCCAAATATATCGATGGTACTAGCTGGGTGCGTGTTTGAAATAAACTCTTTCCCTCTTATTTTTTCACCAGATTCTAGCATCACGCCATCAATAAGTCCAGACTCATGATACCGTGCGCCGATAACATTACTGTGTTTTTGGATTTTACCACCCAATTCACGGATCCTTCGACTCAATAAAATGGCTATTTGAGAAC
>CAXBLH010000615.1:0-2691 GCA_963976315.1 uncultured Dyadobacter sp. | reverse complement strand
CCTCGTACAAAAACTTTCTTCCCCTCTTTACTTAAAAATACCGCTTCGAAATTAGGGTTTGATTTTCCCAATTTTATCTCATCCAGCTGCGTAATAGCTTCTCTAAAATGCTGGGGATGGATAATATCTTCTAGCATTTTAGAAGCAATTTCATCTACACTATACCCAAGCACTTCACGCCAAGCTTTGTTCACAAAAATGAATTTACCGTCCATCGCTACCAGCTGGATTAAATCACTGGTATTATCTACAAGATCCTGTAATTGTGCATTAGATTTTGTAATCGAAGATTCTGTTCGGCGTCTTCTAGTAATGTCGTCGCCAACTAGGGTTATATATTGCTTACCATCCTCCTGATCTTGAATGAGTACCGAATTGATAGAAAAAGTTCTGACAGTACCCTTTTTGGCTAAAAAGGGGATTTCTCTTTTTTCCAATTTTCGTTTTCCGGAAAAACCTTCTTCCAGCATTTGACGAATTTCATATTCATCTTCAACAGGTATGAGTTTATCAAAAATACTTTTACCTATTAGTTCCTCCGCATGCCAACCAGTTTTAGTTAAGGTATAGGAGCTAATGCTTTCAATCACAAATTCTGGACTGATTGTAATTCCAATCAGGTTCAAATGTTGCAAGGTTTCATGTATGGCTTTCCAGTTTGTGTTTGATGAGATTTGTTCCATGTCAAAAGGGCATAAAATATTTAAAGTGACTTCCAAACCATAATTCATTAAATCTACGAATTATGACTTAATTTTGAATTGTGAAAACTAATTATAAAAACTCAAACGACTCGAAGGTTCGTGCCAAAAAACATTTGGGACAACACTTCCTTAAAGACAACCACATTGCGGAAAGCATTGTGGAAGGCCTAACGGGCCATAATGGCTATCAAAATGTTCTGGAAATCGGTCCTGGAATGGGTGTATTAACCAAATTTTTGATTGAAAAAAAACAATTTGAAACCCATGTCATTGAAATAGATACGGAATCCGTTGCTTATCTAAAGACTCATTATCCAGAACTTACCCCAAATATTGTCGAAAATGATTTTCTAAAATACGATATTTCAAACTTATCCTTGGGCTCATTTGCGATAATTGGCAACTTTCCTTACAACATTTCATCGCAAATATTCTTTAAAACTTTACAAATTCGAGATCAAGTTCCAGAAATTGTGTGTATGCTTCAAAAGGAAGTAGCTTTGCGAATAGCCTCCCCTCCTGGAAATAAAGACTATGGTATTTTAAGTGTGTTACTACAAGCATTTTATGATATTGATTACATTTTATCTGTTCCTCCAGGAGCATTTAACCCGCCACCCAAAGTTCAATCTGGCGTTATTAGACTGAGAAGAAACAAGGTTCAAGAATTGGAGTGTGACGAAAAGCTTTTCTTTACCGTCGTAAAAACGGCATTCAATCAAAGACGCAAGACTTTAAGAAATGCATTAAAGCCTTTGGTTGCATTAACAGAAACACCCATTTTGACCAGAAGAGCAGAAACTTTGAATGTGCAAGAATTTGTTTCCTTGACGAATATGGTGCAAGAAGAAATGCAGCGTTTCAAAGAAGAGAACTCTTGAAGTAAATCGATTGAAAGTACCCATTAGTTTTTTAACATGAATTTCGAATTAACCAAGGAATATGTAGAACAAATAGAAGAACTGATTGCCAGCCAAAATGTTGCGGCAATTCGATCTGAAATGGAAGCATTATACCCTGCTGATATTACCAATTTATTAATAGAGCTGGATACAGAACCTGCAAAATACCTATTAGATAAGTTGAATATTGATACTGGTGCTGAGATCTTAGCTGATTTGGACCAAGACGACCGCCGTGACTTCCTCAAAAGTTTTACTTCAGAGGAAATTTCGAAATATGTCAATTTGTTTGACTCCGATGATGCCGTGGATTTGCTGAACGAGCAACCCATTCGGGTTCGTGAAGAGGTTATTGCATTGCTGGAAGATCGTGAACAGGCACGTTTCATTCTGGATTTACTGCATTATGACGAGGACATAGCCGGTGGCTTAATGCAAAAAGAATTAGTAAAAGCCAATGTTAACTGGAATGTAAACGAAACTATTGAGGAACTACGTAAACAGGCGGAAGATGTAAGCAGAGTCTATACCGTTTATGTTGTAGACGACAGCGGAAAGCTTTTAGGAACACTTTCACTGAAAAAAATTGTATTAGCCCATAAAAATACCAAAATAGAAAGCCTATATGAACAGGATGTAATTTTTGTGGAAACCTACCGTCCTGCGGAAGAAGTAGCTGAAGTGATGCAACGATATGACCTTGACGCACTCCCTGTTGTAAATGTTCAGGGTAAACTTTTGGGTAGGATTACAATTGATGATGTACTCGACTTTATTACGGAACAAGCCAGTTCAGACACCATGGCCATGGCGGGTATTACTGGTGACGTGGAAGTAGATGATACTATTTGGGAGCAAACCAAGGCACGCTTACCATGGCTTTTGGTGGGAATGATGGGAGGTATTTTAGCTGCAAAATTCATAAGTTTTTTTGAAGGAGACCTAAAAATAGTACCCGCTATGGCTGCCTTTATCCCCATTATCGGTTCCACCGGTGGTAATGTGGGTATTCAAACTTCCTCCATCATTTTACAAAGCTTAGCCGATAAGTCGGGCATGGACGACTCCTTAACACAACGTTTGAT
>CAXBLH010000614.1:0-2691 GCA_963976315.1 uncultured Dyadobacter sp. | reverse complement strand
GTCCAGATCAGCAGAGATGTGTTTCAATTCCAATATGGTACGATTAAGAGAAGACGTTTTGCAGGTAATGCCCTATCCAGTATGCAAGTTTCAATTCCAATATGGTACGATTAAGAGAATAAAGTTTTGTTATTGTCTCTTATGCGTCGTTTATGTTTCAATTCCAATATGGTACGATTAAGAGCCGTTGCGAAAACGGCTTTGTTTTGCAATAAACGGGGTTTTTTCTCTGAATTGCAAATAGAGTTTCCGTCGATGTTCAATGATACGATTTTACTGGGGGATCGACGACCCTTTATTATCAGCCACTTAGCTGATTTTTACTTGTTTTTTGGTAATTCAAAACGTCAAGGAACGTCCGAAGTTTTTACTTCGACGACATTTTATAAGAAATTGTCGGTACTCATTCGTTCTAGTCCTATCACTTCCTTGTCCAACCAACGTGCTTCTCGGCTCTTAAATATAATCAAACTATCTTCTTCTTCATTCATTATTTTTTTTGCATGAAGTACCAGCTCTTTTAGTTTTACTTCAGTAATTTCCCCTTCAAATACAGAATTCTGGATCCAATTGAGGTATTTTCGGCAATGTCTTAACATTTTGCCCACACGTTTTTCTCCCATATCATACACCAAGATTATATACATTTCTTATATTTTTGATGGAACTAAATGCTTTTGAAAATGTCAGTTTTTTGTCGCCACAAAGTCGCTAACAATAAATGTGTTTTACTCATGATTATCTGCCTTTACTGCTAATAGTATTTCTATTACCACATCATTCTGAAGGGTTTATAGTCGTCGATCCCGAGTAAGTGCTTTTGTAGTTTGTAACATTCTAGCTTTATCAGGTGCTTATAGCTAACATTCCGGCCAAGGCTGCGGTGCTTGAATGTTTCTTTAAGTCGTTCTTCAAAAGCCTGTACAAAACTCTTGCGTGCCTTGTCTTTAAGTACGCAGCGGTTAAGCTCTTGTCTGAAATCTGAGGCCTGAATTTGTTTTTTGTTGAGCATACTGAAAATCGTGCGATCGACCAATAATGGCTTAAATATTTCGGCCAAATCCAGTGCCAACGAATATCTTCTGGCCCCTGGTTCATGTAAAAAACTAATCGTAGGGTTTAACTGGGTATGGTATATCTGATCCAAACAGGCTGTGTAGCACAGCATATTGCCAAAGGAAATAAGGGCGTTTATTTCGTTTTTTGGTGGTTGCTTACTCCTGCCTCCCATCTCAAAATCATTGATAATTACATCAAAAGAATCATAATAGGCTTGTCGAATGTTACCTTCTATTCCCATAAGTTCATTGATTTTTTCAGTATCAGCGATCAATTGATGGTAGCCGTCTATTCTTTCCACCGACCTACTCACATCTTTTCCTCGACTGGTATAGTAGCTGAGGTTTTTGGTGATGTTCTGGCTGGCCCCTTCTACCAATTTTCGTGCTATAATCTGTCTCTTTTTCGGGGATAAATAGTGTTTTGTTTGTTCCACCTGCATTTTACCTGCCAGTAAATATTCCTTGGGCATAAACGAACCCGTATAGTGTTCATAGTAATCGAAGAAATGTACCGCAATATGGTTTTTTCCAAGGAAATTGTATAAGGCACTGTTGGCATCCAAGCTGCCAAAACAGTAAAGATTGTCTACCGTCTCGACAGGCAGGTACCTTGCTTGCAATTCATTGCCTTCTTCGTCTATAGGCTGGAAACAGAGCGTGTTGTCTTTGCGAGACAGCCGTCCGGGATTAAAAAGGTAAAAGGATTTTTTCATGAAAATTCATATTTAATAGAAATGCGTTTATTCCTCCATGCTCCAGCAGAAATCAAAATAGCTGCATGACTTACATTTTGACTTTTGAATTAACGGCGGACAGGCCTCTTGATTGATGATTTCATAAACTTTGGTGATAGACTCTTCTAACTGTTTTTCGCCCTCATTATCTAGTTCTACGCGATCGGTTTGGCGAAGTTTGGGATATTCAATGATGCCATATTCAGCCTTTATATGGTTTTGTCGCAGCACATACAGGTAAAACTGCACTTGTGCAATGTGCGCTTGTTCCCGTGCCGCCGACTTCTTTACTTCATGTACCACGCCTAAATGTGGATCATAAAAATCAATTTTGGCGGTTACCAACACTTCTTCAGTACTATCCAGGAAATGCAGTGGAGCAGAGATTTCTACCTCCGTATGCCGTTCAGCCCGCTGCGGGTAGGTCGTTTCCCCAATCAGTTTTCCTTCGTACACAATATCCGAAGTATGCTCCATCCGGATGGCATGGGCATGGAGCCACATCTCCCTTTTGCAGATATGGTAAATGTTTAGTAAGGTGGCGTTGATGTTCATGGGCTAAAGAAATAAGTTTTCATTATCATTATTTAATTCCTTTTCACTCAGTCCGCCTTCAAGAGTATATATTCTCTTCAAATCCTTTTCATTAGGGGTTAAATACAAGTAACCATATTTGTCTTCCCCAAACCCGAGGCTTTTAATTTTCTCCACCGTTTTGGAATGTGAAAAAAGCGAGAAGGTAAATTTCGACATGATACTTTGTAGTTTTTTGAATTCTAATACCCTTTCGATATTAAAACCACTTTTTTTGCTTTTGTGATTTAGTAATATTAGAGATTCATAAAATTCCCAAACCTTTTCCCCATTTACCGTTTCATCATCTAGATTAACAATAT
>CAXBLH010000613.1:0-2696 GCA_963976315.1 uncultured Dyadobacter sp. | reverse complement strand
GAAGATGTACAGCTGCTTTCGGAGGTGAAAATTTACCCTTATGCTACCGAAGAAGAGTTTAAGAAGGCATTTCTTGCTTTGAAATTGCCGGACCAAGCCGATCGTGATGCCCTTGCAAAAAGTACAGACATCGATTATATCAATAGAATGGCTGCTCAGGTTCCTAATAACGGCCAGACTAACTATCGCTACACGATGGACCAGCAAATGTTTGGTCGTGAGTCGTCGGCCAATAAAAATTTCGCAACAACATTTCCGTTCCTAAACCCTTTTGCATGGTCTAACTTTATTAAGTCAGTCAAAAATGGCGACCTTAAAAAGAAAGAATATCGTAAAGATTTAGGCAATACACCTCCGGAAAATATCAATAGGAATGACTTTTTCCCTATCTCAAAAGACGATGAGGATAATAATTAATGACATTATTCAAATTTTCGAAGGGTAACGTTATTTCCATCATAAATTCCATAATGGAACTGATTTACCCACTCACCCAGGTTGAGATAACGGCTGTTGGAGCTGACTGGAAGGTCTAGTACCAGATGCCTGTGCCCGAAAATATAAAAGTCGTGGTGGCTAATGGCTTCCACTTCTTTGCAATAGATAAGCAGCCATTCGCGATCAGCACCCATAAATACCTCTTCGCCTTTTTTGATATTGGCTAATCTACTTCGTTTGGACCAAGTATTGGCAATCCAGATACCCACATCGGGATGTACAAACTGGAATAATCCCTGAAAGAATTTATTTTCGAAGACTTTTTTAAGAAATTTATAGGTGCTGTCTCCTGGTCCAAGGCCATCGCCGTGCCCTATTAAAAAAGTTTTCGTATTGCTTTCCGAATCCGAAATCTCAAATTGTACTGGATTTCTATATATGGGAGCACCCAGTTCTTCTGTTAGGTAACCTGACATCCACATATCATGGTTTCCTGTGAAAATAATAATTTCTATTCCCTTATCGGCTAGTGAAGCTAATTTGCCTAATACCCGTACAAACCCTTTCGGTACGGCGGTGTTGTACTCAAACCAAAAATCAAAAATATCACCCACTAAAAATATAACCTGTGCATCCTTTTCAATGGAAGTAAGCCAATTGACTATTTTGATTTCACGAGCCCTGCTACTTTTTGGGTCTGGAACGCCAAGGTGAAAGTCGGAAGCAAAATATATTTTTTTTCCAGCATCTAGCTGAATATGCTTTTTTTTGAAATTATTATTCATTTTAACTTCATAGGATTTTATAGGGTAAAGCAGACTAATCTATAGAATTAGCTTCGCATATTCTCAAACATACCAATGGCTAATTGATTTGAATTTTGTTACCTCCAATTTTGTAAATTTATTCAATCAAAATTTAGCCGTCTATATACATATCAAAATTACCATGAAAAAAGGAATACTACTTATTTTTACTTTGGGAATAACCATAGTATCTGTATTTGCACAAATAAGGATCAACGATCCCGGTAAAGTAGCCGAACGTCAAGCAGAAAATAGGGCCAATAGTAAAATTGACCAAGCTGTTGACAAAGGTTTTGATAAGATAGAAGAAGGAATTGGAAGTTTGTTTAAAAAGAAAGATAAGAAAAGCAAAAACGATACAAATGGCCAAGATACAAACTCCAGTGGCGGTAACGAGCCAAATAATGGTGGCGCTGCGGGAGAGCAAGCTCCAACTGTAAATCCTGGGAAGGCCACCTTAAAATCATATGGTAAATTTGACTTTATCCCTGGGGAAAAAGTCATTGCTTTTGAAGATTTTTCACAAGATGTAACAGGCGATTTTCCGGCAAAATGGAACACCAATTCCTCTGCCGAGCTAGTGACTATTGAGGGTACCGAAGGGAAATGGCTCATGCTGGGCCCGGAAGGGGTATTTTATCCTGAGTTCATCAAAGGAGGATTACCAGAAAATTTCACGGTTGAATTTGATATGGCTTGTACTTCAGAATTTAGCTTTTATTCGGGCTACCTACGAACAGTGATTGCCGAAACGAGTAATCCAGCCACTGATTTTGTAAACTGGGTTAGGTATGATGGAAGTAAGAAAAACGGGCTAGAGTTCGGATTACATCCTAAAGATGCTGGTGGTGGGCAGGGAATATCTGAGTTTCAAATTTTTGGCGAGGAAGTAGGGAAAGTAATGATGAAAAACACCAAAAGTTTCCCCGCATTCCATGTTCCTGAACACAATGTGGTAAAAGTTTCGGTTTGGCGTCAAAAAACGCGGCTTAGAGTTTATGTGGATGATTATAAATTATGGGACTTGCCAAAAGCCTTTGCGCCCAATGCGAAATACAATTTTATTGGGTTCGGGAGCGGTGGTTATTCTATAGAATCGGATCGCTTTTTTGTTTCAAACGTTCGGTTAGCCGTGGGAGCTCCAGATACAAGGAGTAAGCTCATTACAGATGGGAAATTCTCTACGAATGGGATTTTGTTTGATGTAAATTCGGCAAATATAAAGGCAGAATCCTTTGGGGTATTAAAAGAAATTGCCACCGTACTGCAGGAGAATGCCACCGTAAAAGTTAAAATAATAGGACATACAGATTCTGATGGAGACGATTCCAGCAACTTGGCATTGTCTAAAAAACGTTCGGAAGCCGTAAAACAAGCACTTACCACAGAATTTGGAATTGATAAAGCAAGAATGGAAACGGATGGCAAAGGAGAAACCGAGCCGCAAGCACC
>CAXBLH010000612.1:0-2705 GCA_963976315.1 uncultured Dyadobacter sp. | reverse complement strand
CCAAAACTGCGACTGTTTGCAAAAGTAGCATCAGTGGCAATATTTGCACGAAGTTTCAGTCCTTTTAAAATTTCTAATTCTCCAGTTACGCTACCCAAGAAACGGTTTCGGATATTGTCTGAGTCCTGCATGTCGACGGTGTATAGCGGGTTGTTGATATCCCCAAACGCCCCAATACCTTTGGTAGTACTATAAGAGCCATCTGCGTTTTTGACAGGTAATCCGGGTGGAAAACGTATTGCACTCCATAACAAACCTGTTTGCGATGAGGTTGTATTTGGGGCATTGTTATGCGTATTGGTAAATTGAAGGTTCTGACCGATTTTAAGTCTTTTGCCAATTTTGTGATCAGAATTGATTCTGAACGACAGCCTTTTGTAGTTAGACTTTCCGATGATACCTTGCTCATTGTAATAGCCACCCGAAATCGCGAAGGAAGAAAATTTACCCCCACCACGAATAGAAGCATCGTAATTTTGAGTGGTACCGCTTCTTAATAGGGCATCTTGCCAGTTTGTTTTTTGGGTTTGATACTGTGGGTCTTCCCAAATAGAAGGAATAGGCAGTCCGTCGTTGGTATAAGCTTCTCTTTTGAGCTTGGCATAAGTAGGAGCATCCAGTACGTCCAAAAGTTTTATTCTGTTGGTACTGCCAACATAGCCATTAACGGTCAATTTGATGGGGTTATCAAAACTTCCTCTTTTGGTAGTGATGATGACTACACCATTTGCAGCTCTGGTTCCGTAAATAGCAGAAGCGGAAGCGTCTTTCAAGATTTCAATGGATTCGATATCATTTGGATTAATATCATTCATGGAACCAGCTGGTACTCCATCGATCACTACCAATGGGTCGGCATTATTGACAGTACCAAAACCACGTATTTGAATGGAACCAGCATCTCCTGGGGCTCCCCCGTTTCTTACGATATTGACACCGGCAGCTCTACCTTGCAAAGCTTGCTGTGCACCACCTGATGGTAGGTTTTGAAAATCAGAACCTTTCACGGATGATACGGCTCCAGTTACATCTTTTTTCTCCTGTGTACCATAGCCCACTACCACTACTTCTTTTAATGCGCTTACATCAGGCTGCATCGTAACGGATAGGTTGGTTTGGCTACCGACAACTATATCTTGACTAACGTAACCAATAAAAGAAAAGCGTAAAACGGACGACTCATTTGGTACCGCTAGGCTAAAATCTCCATTGGTATTGGAGCTCGTTCCAATTTGAGTTCCAACGACAATTATATTCACTCCTGGTAATCCTGAACCGTTTTCATCCAGCACGATTCCTTTGATAGTATTGTCGTTAACCTGCGCAAAGGCGGTTGTATTGGCAATGCTACTAGACCCATTTGCTTTGGTTAACAGAATCCTGGATTTTCCAAACAACTCAAATTCAATCTGGTTAGGGGATAAAATCTGAAGCAGTACCTTGTTAAGGCTTCCATCTAAGACAGTGTTTTTGATGGAGATATTTTTTTGAACGCTTCCCGAACTGTAAATAAATTTAACGTCAGTTAGCTTTTCAATTTGTTGTAAAACCTGTTTAAGGTTTTTGTTTTCCACTTTTAAATGAATTTGCTTATTGAGCACTTCCTGGCCTTGCGTATTGGAAGCAAATGCAATTCCCAGGCTTAATAGGACTAGCATTAAACCATGGAAAATTTTGGGGGAAATGTAAAAGCATGTTTTACGAAATTGTACTTGTTTTATCATAAGATTATTGGGTTATACTAAGTTGAATATTGTAAGAATTAGGGTTTATTATCTAAGGACAGCCCGTACCTGTAACGAATATGGAGGTTCCACGTTTCTCGTATTTACCGTTTATGGACCGACACACCAATTCAAGTTGCTGATTCATGGTGAGGCCTCCTAAATCACCAGTGAACGTACAGTTTTGTATATGGTTGTTTTCAATTTCTATATGGATGCCATAAGCCATATAGAGTAAATTAAAAACCTTATTGACGGGTTCTTCGTTAAACTTGAAATTATACAAGGTATCAGGAATCTGGATGATCGGCTCCGGGATAATACTGATATCCATTTTTTTGTCATTTTTTTTAAAGGAAACTTTTTGGTTAGGTGTGAGTATAATGCCATTTTTTTGTACCTCCTGATCATTACTCGACTCATAAACGGATACCTTTCCAGATACTACAGAAACTTCTATTTGTTCACTTTGTTTGAAAGATTTGATTCTGAAACTGGTGCCCAGTACCTGAGTTACTATATTTTCCGTGTATACAATAAACGGCTTGTTAGGATTGGGTTTGACTTTAAAGAAAGCCTCGCCGAATAAATGTACTTTTCTGTTTTCCTTTAAAAAATGCTCGGGATAAGTAATATAACTGTTTGGTTCCAAAATAACCTTCGTGCCGTCTTCCAACAGAATCACTCTGGGTATTTTGGAAGTGTTTTTGACTTCAATCCCATCATTATTAATCGTATTATCCAAGAGGCCTGCTAATGGAGAACCATTAGGCGGGTTGAGAGTCAAAACCAGCGTAATACATACAAGGAGTATTGCCGCCGCTGAAACTCCAATTTTCCAGTACATGGGTAAGGTTTTCATTGGCTTAGATGGAACTTCTAATTCCAACTTTTTTCGTAACCTACTGTCTATGTCGTTTTTCTCGAGTTCAAATAATGTGACCCCTTCAATAGGGTTATCCAGCAGGTATTGCTCCAAAA
>CAXBLH010000611.1:0-2706 GCA_963976315.1 uncultured Dyadobacter sp. | reverse complement strand
ATGACTGGAAAATCACCTCCCGTATTGAGTCGCAAATCTATAATCCAATTTGTCGATTGATTAAAATTCAAATCTTGAATCGCTTTTTGAATTTCGGCTGCCTTTTGATTTTTCTTTTCTTGTGTAAAAGCTATAATTGATGGAATTCGAATATAAGCAGTATGTTCATCAAGCCATTCAGTTTCGATATTATTTCCATATAAGAGACTATTTATGAGGCCAACACTTTTATGGACCGCGTACTTCCTTTTGACAGGACTGCCTTCATGGTTATTAGCTAGTATCAAGCTACCGTGACTATCTTTGAGTACTGTCAAAATGTTATTACTGGCAGTTATTAAGGAATTAACCGACTCATTTGGATCGATTTTGAAATAATTAACTTTTGCTAAACTATCCCAATTCACCTCATTCCTATACAAGGAAAACTGTTGAGCATACGCAACCATCTGATCTACCAATATTTGTTCAAATGTAATTTCGGTAATGGCAGAAAATGTAACGGGAATCTTAAAATTCTGTTGCGACCAATTTGCCCCAAGTCCAGATTTTGTCCGTTTGGATTGTATCGATATATGGTTTAGGTCTGATAAATCAAAAAACAGCGAATCGGAATCCGCCATAATATGCTTTACAGGATATTCAAATATTTGTTGATCAGGTATGGAAATATTTGCCGAGAAACCTCCAAATAATGGTTTTTCAAGCGTCAAATAGACAATAATATTCCTATCTGCGAATTTTAAAGCTCCCTCAAAATATTCCCTTTTAGCTCCTAAATTCAAAAAACTCAGGAGTCCAAACACTACCGCTGCAATGGCAATGCCGATAACAACAAGGATCTTTTTCATACCTATTTTACATAAAAATACCTGTTAAACTAATATGTTATCTTCCATATTTTTGTTCAACAGGTATCATTCCAGACTACTCTATATTTATGCTCCTAATGCTTTGCGAGCATATTCACAGCATTTTGCAGTTTCTTTTACCGCATCGGAACCAGCAGGTATTTCATATTCAAGCTCGATAGTAGCGGGGAATTTATATTTTTTGTCACGGATCAACTCCAATACCTGAACAATTGGAGTGTCACCTTCACCCCATGGCAAATTGGCACCACCGTTTTCTTTGCTTTTTCGGTCCTTGGTATGCATACTTTTAATATGGCTATGCTTCGCGTTGATAATCTCGATTGGATCAAAACCTGCGGCAACATAATGTCCCATATCCAAGTTTAAAGCATTGTAAGGCGACTGAGACAAAGCCTCATCCCACCAAGTAGGCGTTTGCTGAGTATGTCCGTGATATCCTACATATACCTTATTTTTCAGAGCAATATTACCCAATCTTTTTGTTTGGGAAGAATCATTTGGCAACTCTACGGTAGCATGGGAAGCGCCCATCGCTTTGGCAGCACGAAATGCATAGTCTACTTCGGCATCGGTATTATTGGATCCAAGTGCGGAAGGCTTGTAAGCATAAATATCAACCCCAGCCTTTTTATACAATTTACCCAATTGTTCAAACTTTTTCATTGGCACTTTCGCGCGCCAGTCAGCCAAAGATTTAATATACGCATCATAGGTGGACTTTTCGTCGGCCGAAGCATTTTTACCTGGGCGATTTGGAGCTTCTGGCGCCCCTGCAAACGACTCAGCACTTGGCCCCATCAATTCTATGGCACTAATATTACTATCCACACAATACTGCAGTACTTGTTCGGCACTACTTGGCATACTTCGCCACGAATAACTAATCACCCCTATTTGAACTCCCTTAAAGAGTGAATTTGGCTTGCCCAGATTTTTGATATATGCAGGCATACCAAAACTGGATCCAGCTAGTAATACTAATCCACTGGCCAGCGCCCCTTTTTCTAAAAATTCACGGCGAGAAATCTCTTTTTCTTTCATTAAATCAGATATTAAGGTTTTAGATAATAGCAATTGAATTGTAAAAATAGGTTTTTATAAAACGAGGGTGACTAAAATTGTTTGAATAAATCAGTAAAAGCGCCCTATAAATTTATTTTCTACGATCATTCTTTTGATTTTATGCGGGTCAATGGGCCCTTGGCCAGCATATACCACTTTCCCACCAGGCTCAATCAACATTGTATAGGGTAACGCCCCTTGCCAGTTAGGGTCTATTGCTTCAATGAGCTTATATTTATCTTCGTTATTAAAAATAAAGTTGGTGTTTGAAGCGGACTGGCTTTTCAGGAACTTCAACGCCTTTTCTTTTTTATCCGGACTATCCGCACTAATGGAAATAAATTCAAAATCTCGGCGGCGGTACATATGGTGCATCTCCATAAAATCAGGAAACTCTGTTACACAGGGGCCGCACCAGGTTGCCCAAACATTGATAAGTCTGAGTTTATCCGACTTATTTGCTATCAATTCGCGCAAACCCGTTTCATCGATATTTTCCAGGGAAACGGCCTCAGTTGCCCATGAAGCACGCTCCTTTTCTACACTCTGTTCTTTACTTTTCCATTTCATAGAGCAGCCAAAGGTTTTGGTTTGACCAGTGGTTACTGCCTTTCCGGCCAGTAAGGCATCAATAGCATTTCGTGCATCGAGGTGTTTCGGTGTACCAGTGGGTTTCTCCACATCATCAATACGTCCGACATACCTCAATTTACGTTCTTGGTCAAAAATAAATAGATGTGGTGTAGCCACCGGGCCATATTTTAAAGCA
>CAXBLH010000610.1:0-2731 GCA_963976315.1 uncultured Dyadobacter sp. | reverse complement strand
TTTAGGGGAAGGGTTTTTAAAGACTTCATTTCTCAAAAGTATTTCTCCTGCATCTGCTTGATCCAAACCATATATTGCCCGTACGATTTCCGACCTTCCTGCGCCCATCAAACCTGCCAGACCCAATACTTCACCCGCGTGAACCGAAAAATTGATATTATTAAAAGCCCCCGCACGTGATAAGTTTTTCACTGAAAGCAACACATCTCCGACCGTCACAGACTCGTCGTCAAACAATTGCGTTATTTCCCGACCCACCATTAAGCTAATCAAAAGGTCGTGTGTTAATTCAGAGGCTTTTTTAGATGCAATATGTTTACCATCGCGGAGTACAGTGATACGGTCTGCAATTTTAAATATCTCGTCCATTTTGTGAGAGATATAAATAATGCTAACGCCTTTTGATTTCAGATCAGTAATAATCTTAAAAAGCATGGTTACTTCCTTATCCGAAATGGCCGAGGTGGGCTCGTCCATAATAATCACTTTGGCATTCAATGAAATTGCTTTTGCGATCTCGACCATCTGGGTTTGAGAAACACTCAGGTTTTTAATCGGGGTTGTGGGGTCAATATCCATACCCATTTGCAAAAGTAAGTCTTTGGCCGCCTGGTTGGCTTGCCCGTCCCGAAGCCAAAAGGAACTTGCAAACTGTTTTTCTCTACCCAAAAATATATTTTGAGCCACCGTTAAATCTGGCACTACCAATAGCTCTTGGTGGATCATGGCGATACTATTTTTAAGCACCTCATGATCCTTTACGGGGTCAATAGTACGGCCTTCAAACGCTATAGTTCCAGAATCTGATTTCAGCATCCCGATCAGGATTTTCATGAAAGTAGATTTACCAGCTCCATTTTCGCCCATCAGCGCATGGACTTCACCGCTCTGTAATTCCAATTGAACGGAGTCCAGGGCCTTGGTACCAGCAAAAGATTTTGAAAGATTACTAATGGAGAGTATAGGTTGTGGCATATGGTTGGGAATTGCAGGTTTTAGCGCACCTTTCAGCGATCTTTTGACAAAAACAGATTTCCTAAAATAGAAACAAAAAAATACCCTTTCAGCATTTTCTACTAATACTAGAAACCTGAAAGGGTATTTTATTTCATAAAAAAATGGGATTAAGCTTCTACCCAATCTACGCCGGTATCTTTCCAGCTTCTTGAGTTAGCTGAGTCGATTACTGCTTCACATACTTTTTGTGTTTCGAACGCATCACGGAATGTCGGATGACATTTTTCGCCCGTTTGCAAGCTTTCAAAGAAATCGGCTACTTGATGTACAAATGAATGTTCATAACCAATAATAGTACCCGGAATCCACCATCTTTTCATGTAAGGTTGGTCGGCATCGGTCACCAAAATAGAACGCCATCCACGAACCACCGAGTCGTCGGAATGATCGAAATATTCCAAACGGTTCATATCATGAAGATCCCAACGAATGGAAGCATGTTCTCCGTTAATTTCCAAAGTATAAAGTGCCTTATGACCACGAGCATAGCGCGTCGACTCAAAAAGCCCAAGCGATCCGTTTTCAAAATGACAATGGAAAATACAGGCATCGTCGATACCTACTTTCTGAACCGCACCTGTTTCTTGATGGATACGCTCTTTGATAAAAGTCTCGGTAACTGCCGAAACATCTTTAATTCCACCATTTAGCCACATGGCTGTATCAATACAGTGTGCCAGCAAGTCGCCCGTCACACCAGAACCAGCAGCATCCACATCAAGTCTCCAAGTTGCGGCTCCACCTTGTGGTACATCTGGGTTTATAGTCCAGTCTTGTAGGAAATTGGCACGGTAATGGAATATTTGACCCAGTTTACCTGAATCGATAATTTGTTTTGCCAAAGTAACAGCAGGTACTCGACGGTAATTGTACCAAACTGTATTTTTGACGCCTGATTCCTCTACGGCATCTAGCATCGTCTTGGCTTCTGCCAGACTTCTTGCCAATGGTTTTTCACACAATATCATTTTACCGGCTGCAGCTGCTGCAATAGCAATTTCAGCGTGGGTATCGTTGGGAGTACAAATATCAACGGCATCGATATCATCACGAGCAATAAGCGCACGCCAATCAGTTTCAATGGACTCATAGCCCCACTGTTCGGCAAACTGGCGAACCTTCTCTTCATTACGAGAACAAACTGCTTTCAATACCGGCTTGTATTCCAATTCGGGAAAGAAGTTCTGAATTCTGTTATATCCATTAGAGTGCGTACGACCCATTAGTCCCGTACCTATCAATCCAATTCTAATTTCTTTTGTGTTTGACATTGTTTATAGTTTTGGTTTAGAAGGAATTTTAATGCAGTAGGCTTTAGGCGATAAGCTATAAGTAATCGTCTAAAGCTTAATGCTTATAGCCTAAAGTATTTTACCCTTGCCATCCATGGGCATTTCTTACTTTAATCATCGCTGCAAGAATATTATTCCAAGTATCTTGCTGGGTCATCACCTCATTGGGGAACATACAACCATCCCAGCAGATATGATTGAACTTTTTGGTCAATTCGCCGTTGCTATCACGTAGCCAAAAGCCAGCATGGTAAGCAATATCTAGTTTACCATTAGGATCAGTAGCCAAGCAATGCCGACCCGTTTTGTCGTGCGACCCTGTTCCATGAACAGTTCCATCATTTTGTGCCACATGGAAATCAATAGTCCATGGACGAAGTGCATCTGTCAGTTGGCGTAATCCTGCATCCAAAGTTTCACGG
>CAXBLH010000609.1:0-2745 GCA_963976315.1 uncultured Dyadobacter sp. | reverse complement strand
CTTGCAATATAACGTGTTCCGTAGCATCAAAGGAACCCTTATAGTCATCAACACGTACCTTATGACTAGCCATTTTCTCACTGACCCTATCAAAATATACAACTGGTATATCCTGTTCTTGGAGATCAGTAAAATGGTCTATATTTTCGGATTGACTAGATACAGCTACCACCAACCCATCCACACGGCGTTGTGCCAAATATTTTGTAACTGCCAACTCTCTTTCCAGCAACTCGTGACTTTGATAAATCATCGTATGGTATCCACGAATGTAGGCCACATCTTCTACCCCACCAATTACAGAAGAATAAAAGCGATTCGCTATATCCGGCACAATTATACCAATCGTTTGTGTTCTGTTCTTTAAAAGACCCAATGCAATTGGATTGGGTGAATAATGTAATTCTTCCGCTAAATCCAGCACCCTTTTTTTAGTCTCTGGACTAATTTCGGAACTGTCTCTTAAGGCTCTAGAAACTGTGGATTTTGAAACATTTAGAATTTTGGCAATCTCCTTGATCGTTACCGATGGACGTTTCATACTTCTGAAATATAAAAAAAATACAATATTAATATCATCTCTTCAAATCACAACAATTTAAACTTGTTGCAATAATTTTCTAAACCTAAAAAGATTCCGGGAATTATACTAAAATTGGGAACGGTTCCGGGAACGGTTGCGCTGCTTTTATTGACTTTTTCAAGATTTTTTTTTGCATTACATCGAAAAGCGAGTTAACATAGGTTAATATTTGAAAATCCAAAGTAGGGAACCACAAGTTCCAATCAAGAAAATTTACCATTATTAACCTATATTAATATTTATGGAATCAGTCGCATTTGCCAATACACAGGTATCGGGTACTGGCCAAAAGAACGTCTTGGAAAACTTGTTTGGAAGGGTTGTTCGAAATGGTGATTATTTTGCGTTTAGAGAATTATTTACAAATAACTACCTCCCCCTTTGTAACTATGCTATGAGAGTAGTCGCTACCAAGGAAATTGCGGAAGAAGTAGTAGCTGATGTGTTTGTAAAGCTTTGGAAAAATAGAGAGCAAATAGAAGTACACACTTCTTTTCAAGCTTATATCTATCGCGCGGTCAGAAACCAAGCACTGGATTATCTTAAATTGCGAGTTCATCGGCAGTATGAAAAAGAATCCTTAGAAAGTATTCAGTGGAACATGAACTATGCCGATCATTTTTCACCAATAGAGGAGCTTTCATTTAATGAAACTTTTGACCATATTGAAAGCTGTATAAAGGCTTTGCCACGCCAGTGCCAAATCATTTTCCGAATGAGCCGAGAAGAAGGTCTTAGGTACAAGGACATTGCCGAGAAATTAAACATTTCGGTCAAAACTGTTGAGACTCAAATGAGTAGGGCATTGAAAGTATTAAGGGAGCGCGTTCCAGAACATAGACTGGTAGCTTAGAGCCTGTTTAAAAATATATTTAACTAAAATTTGAGGTTAAATTTAAAAGTTTAATCTCCAAAACTAATCACTTAAAACATGGCGTTAGAACAAACATGGCGCTGGTTCGGCCCCAATGACCCCGTAACCCTTGCAGATATAAAACAAACGGGTGCAACTGGTATTGTTACCGCATTGCATCATATTCCTAATGGGCAAATCTGGGAAATTGAAGAGATCCAGAAAAGAAAGCAAGAAATTGAAAATGCAGGCTTGGTGTGGTCGGTGGTAGAAAGTATCCCCGTGCATGAAAACATTAAAACTCGAACTGGTAACTTCCAATCCTATATTGATAACTATAAAACCTCAATTTCAAATCTTGGAAAGTGTGGTATAGATACCGTATGTTACAATTTCATGCCTATTCTCGACTGGACCAGGACCGATCTTGATGCGCCTATGAAGGACGGATCCACTGGTTTACGTTTTGATGCTACCCAGTTTCAGGCATTTGACTTATACCTGCTAAAAAGACCAGAAGCTGAAACATTATATTCGGAAGACCAAAAGCAAAAAGCTTCACAATGGCTGGAAGAGGCTTCAGAAGAAGAGGTAAACAAACTAATTCGCAATATAATTGCTGGCCTGCCTGGTTCTGAAGAAAGTTTTACTATTGAAGCCTTCCGTGCTGTTTTGGACACTTATAAAAATGTAGGAGACCTGGAACTTAGAACCCATTTATACCAGTTTATTCAGGAAATAGGACCCGTTGCCCTTGAAGCTGGTATTAACTTGGCCATACATCCCGACGATCCGCCGTACCCGATCCTGGGCCTACCACGCGTAGTGAGTACTGAAGCGGATGCAAAAACGCTTCTACAAGCCTACGATAATCCTATTAATGGTCTCTGTTTTTGTACAGGCTCTTATGGTGTCCGGCCCGACAATGACCTTGTGGGTATGGTCGCTAGAATGGGTGATAGAATCAACTTTGTTCATTTACGTTCCACAGCCAGAGAAGCCGATGGTAGTTTTTACGAAGCCGATCACATCAATGGTGATGTGGATATGTATGGAGTCATGAAAGAGCTCTTATTAGAACAACGCAAAAGAAAAGAAGCTGGGCGAGAAGATATTCGTATGCCATACCGTCCAGATCACGGCCACAGAATGTTGGACGACCTGACGGCAACCAAAAGAACCAATCCGGGCTATACTGCCATTGGAAGGCTTCGCGGACTAGCTGAACTACGTGGCTTAGAGTATGGGATCGAGAAAAGCCTTGACTGAGAGCCAGTTTAAAAATTAACCAATAGTTTGTTTATGCTAT
>CAXBLH010000608.1:0-2748 GCA_963976315.1 uncultured Dyadobacter sp. | reverse complement strand
GATCGAAAAATCGGGATTTAAAAAAACCGATATGGTGGTGAAGAATGAAATGTCTACCTATGAAGTTTGGCAAAAGGATTTTGATAAAGGCCCTATTGGCTTAGGGATTAGTGGTTTTGACAAACATCGTCCCGTTTATTTTCTGAGCGTAGGACCTCAGCAACCAAGTGATGTCTTAGAAATTACCAATATTACCCCTTCGCAGTATGGGTTAGAAGAAATGAAACCAGGTTCATTTGTTTACCACGATTGGGATAGTTTAATCCTAAGCGAAGTGCCCGAATCACTAGTCGGACAAAAATTGTTTACTACCGTACGTGGTCGTGCCAGAGAGGCGCATATTGTGGGTGCATTCCGCAAAACCATCTATCCTTCCAGTGAAACGCCAGATCAAATCTTACAAACTTGGAGTGATGATCCTAAAACAACAGTTAATATACAATGGAGAACCAATACCACAGTTGCAGATGGATTGGTTAAGTATTGGTTGGAAAACAGTACAGATACCCTGACACAAGACGCAACGGTATTTATGATGGAAGACCGTTTACTGCAAAACGATCGGTATGTCAATCGTTTTACCGCAAAAATCACCCGACTGGATTCCGGTAAAAAGTACCAATATAAAGTAGGTACCAAAAACGGGAAATGGTCGGAAATAGCCACCTTTGACACGGAGCCAGCTACGGAGGAAGGATTTTCCTATATCTGGTTTGGTGATACCCATTACTCACCGATTTGGGGGGATATGGCACAAAAAGCTTTTAAGCGTCACCCAGAAGCAGCATTTTATTCAATAGCAGGGGACTTGGTTAGTACTGGTTTGCATCGCAATGAATGGGATGAGTTTTTCCAGTACACCGGGAATGTATTTCAAAACAAACCGTTGATGCCCGTTCCAGGTAACCACGATAGCCAAGATGGGCTTGGAGCTTGGATGTATCAGGAGCTATTTAGTTTTCCTGAAAATGGTCCTACGGAAGAATCAAAAGAAAGAACCTATTCTTTTGAATACCAAAATGCTTTGTATCTGCAAATAGACGCAACACTTCCAGATGCGGATCAAACGGCTTGGATTGAAAAGACCTTAAAAAACTCAAAAGCCAAATGGAAGTTTGTGATGTTCCATTTTCCACCTTATAATTTCGTAGAACCCTATGATTATATACGTGCAAACTGGTGTACGCTATTTGATAAATACCATGTGGATATGGTCATGAGCGGGCATATGCATTATTACTTGCGTACCAAACCCATGTACGCTGGCAAAGAAGTAAGTGATCCTTCCAAAGGAACCATCTATCTTATGTCGATCAGTATACCGGGAAAGCAAGAAGAATGGTTGCCGGAGGAATATGCGGTGATCCGTTATCCCGACGGGCCGCTTTACCAGCATTTAGCGATTAAAGGCAATACCCTCACTTACCGCTCACTGGATCCGGCAGGTAAATTAAAAGATGAATTAATCATAAAAAAATAAGTACCATTTTCTCCAGCCACTTTCCTTACTTTGGGGGAGAGGCTGGGGAAGTCGGTGTGAGCCGAAAGGTTTTATTATTTACAGTTAGCATGAAATCAAAAATAACTCAAGTACTCGTATTTTGCTTATTCCTTTCCATAACGGCGTACAGTCAAGCCAAGAAAATTAGAAAGGAATTTTTGAATGCCCATTCCAAAAACGTATTAGTGGCATCACACCGAGCGGTACATCATGAATTTCCAGAGAATTCCATACCTGCAATTAAAGAGGGAATCCGATTAGGAATTGACATTTTAGAGATAGATGTAAAAGTGAGCAAAGATGGTATTCCGATGCTCATGCACGATGGTACCATTAACAGAACTACCAACGGAAAGGGAGACTTGGAAGCGCAAACATTTGCGGAGCTGCGCAAACTCCGACTAATATCCAATGGCAAGCTCACCGATGAGCAGATACCTACTTTGGAAGAAGCCCTATTGGCAGCGAAAGGGAAAATCATGGTAGACCTAGATCTTAAAACGGAAAATATGCAACCAGTGCTGGAGGTGGTCAGGAAAACACGCATGGGGAAATACGTATGTTTTTTTGATAGTGACTATGCCACCCTGAAAACTGTGACCCGGGCCAATAAAAAATACATGCTTATGCCAAGAGCATATAATTACGCCATGGCCGACTCGGCGATCCATCTTTTTCAGCCTCAGGTAGTTCATATCGACTCCAAGTTTTATACGCCCGAAGTAACCAAGTTGATCAAAGATAGCGACTCACGTATATGGATAAACGCATTGGGTGCCGGTGATACGGAAATAAGAAAAGGTAAAATTCAAGAAGTGATTCAAGAGCTCACTAAATACGGAGCCAATATCCTCCAAACCGACGAGCCAGAAAAGCTATTGAATGCTTTGAAGGCTACGGATAAGCACTGGTAGTGTTTGGATGAAATGATAATTTTGACCCACATGCTTTGGATAGTGTGTGGGTTTTTTGGCTCTAGACGGAATAGAGTGTGTGAACTAATATTTGTAACTTTATGAATCTAATAAGTTTCCTTACTTTTTGCCTTCACGCAAAAAATAACGCTTCGGAGGACCGTTTCTCCTACGTCGTCAGACAGATTTTCGTAAAAAAGCATTTTAAAACAACTAAATAGCTAATTTACATAAAGCCGATCCCCAAAGACGCATTCTGCCCTTTTAGGGGATTACCCACTACAAATCATCTAGAGCTAAAAATTTTTATCAAAAGTGGAATTTTTTAGTTTA
>CAXBLH010000607.1:0-2755 GCA_963976315.1 uncultured Dyadobacter sp. | reverse complement strand
CTCTTTTTTGTTTTGTGCAAAACTGGTCATTCCAACCAATAATAATGCTGTAATATGGAAAAACCAGTCAAATTGACCATCCTATTCCAGTGCAAATTGACCACCAGTTTCGGAGCAAACTGACCACCACTTTCCAGTTCAAATTGACCACCTAATTTTGGGGTACAATTGATCATCAAAAACTACTTACTTTTTCATGTTGTTAGCACCATACATTCGTTAAAAAAAGACGGATTATGGCAAACAAAATAACAGACATGAGTAAAATTAGAAAAGCAATTAAGTTCTACTGTAACGGAAAAAGTAAGTTATTCATAAGTAAGTACTTATCTCTTTCTAGAAATACGGTAAAGAAGTATATTTCTTTATTTGAAGTGCTAGGATTAAGTTTTGAAGTAATTAGTGAAAAAACTGATGCTGAGTTAGAACTTTTGTTCTCACACACTACCGTGGAATCAATCAGTCCCAAACTGCAGCTTCTTTATGATTTTTTTCCTAAAATGGAACGCGAACTAAAAAAAGTTGGCGTTACCATACAGCACATGTGGGAGCAATATATTGTCCTAAATCCTAATGGTTACCGAAGCTCGCAATTTGGACATCATTATAAAATATGGAGCAAACGAGTCAATCCAGTGATGCACATGAATCACAAAGCGGGTGATAAAATGTATGTGGATTATGCTGGAAAAACACTCTCCATCATTGATAAAGACACGGGAGAAATTAAAGAAGTACAATTTTTTGTAGCCATATTAGGAGCCAGTCAATACACCTATGCCGAAGCTTCCATGAGCCAACAAAAGGAAGATTTTGTTACATCGGTAGAAAATGCTATGCGTTTTTTTGAAGGTACTCCTGCGGCAATTGTTCCGGATAATTTAAAATCTGCAGTGATAAAAAGCAGTCGTTTTGAACCCACCATTAATGAAACCTTGGCTGATTTAGCCGAACATTACCAAACTACAATCTTGCCTGCCAGGGCTTATAAACCCCGAGACAAATCATTGGTTGAAGGAGCTGTTAAGATCTTGTATCGAAGGATTTATGTAAATCTAAAAGAAACTAAATTCTTTTCTCTGGAAGAATTAAACCAGCAAATATGGGATTTATTGGATGCTCATAACAGTCGAAAACTCACAGGACGTCCGTACTCTCGGATAGAATTATTTTTAGAAGATGAACAACAAAAACTAAGTCAATTACCACAAGAACGTTTTGAAATCAAATACCAATCCTTTGCAACAGTAATGCAAAATGGGCATGTTCAATTAAGTCAGGACAAAAATTACTATAGCGTTCCGTATCAATATGTCAAGAAAAAAGCGAAACTATTGTATACCAAATCAACGGTAGAGATCTATCACAAATACAATCGAATAGCCATCCATCCAAGGAATTACAAACCTTATATCTATACCACAATCCCGGAACATATGGCTAGCACGCATCAATTTGTAGCTCAGTGGAGTGCTGCCCGCTTCATTGATTGGGCCAGTAGTATTGACGAGTCAGTAGCAGAATATATTATGCAAATAATTGAAAGTAGAAACCATCCTGAACAGGCTTATAAAAGTTGTTTGGGAATATTAAACTTCGAGAAAAAGGTAGGGAAAGAGCGATTAATAAATGCCTGTAAGCGGGCACTTGATTTTAAAATTTACAATTTTAAGACCATTCAAAATATTTTAGAAAACAACTTAGATCATATCGAATTTGAACAAGAACCTGAGCAGGAACTTCCAATTCACGCTAACATAAGAGGAAAACAGTATTATAATTAAATTAAAACACAGTAATCATGAATGAATCCACAGTAACAAAAATGAAACAAATGAAGCTTTACGGCATGCACAATGCTTTTAAAACAGCCATTGAAAGCGGAAAAACAGACCATTACACGCTCGATCAGTTTGTATCGATGCTTATTGATGCCGAATGGGATGAAAGGCACAATCGGCGTATTGCCCGCAGTATCACCAACGCCCGATTCCATTACAAATCAAATATTGAAAGTATCAATTTTGACCAAACCCGTAATCTGGATCGAAATACCATACTGCGTCTGGCAGAATGTGAATTTGTCGAAAAAAATGAAAACATTTTAATAACGGGAAGCACTGGTGTAGGCAAAAGTTATTTAGGCACAGCATTAGGTTATCAAGCCTGTATCCAAGGTTTTAAAGTAAGTTATTTTAATACTTCGAAGCTGTTTGCTAAATTAAAAATGGCCAAAGCAGATGGTTCTTACCTGAGAGAATTGGCCAAAATAGAACGGCAAGATGTTATTATATTAGACGATTTTGGACTCCAAGCTTTGGATAGCAGTAACCGAATTACCCTTTTAGAGATCATTGAAGACAGGCATAATAACGGTTCTATCATTGTAACCTCACAAATCCCAGTGCAAGGCTGGTATGACATCATTGGAGAAAAAACCATAGCTGATGCAATTTTGGATAGGCTGATACATCAATCTCATCGACTCGAATTACATGGAGAATCTATGAGAAAAAAAAGAGGGATAAACAAAGGATAATATTTAAGTATATTTGAACACTAATTAACAGATGAAAAAGAGTAGTTTTTAATGAAAAATGGGGTGGTCATTTTGCCCCGGAATTGGGTGGTCATTTTGAATTGGAATCAGGTGCTCACTTTAAATTGGAATTGGGTGGTCAATATCACTGGAATTTGCATTAAAAGAATTAGAACAAGAATTATATAGAAAAGCATAAATAATGGCAAATGTAGG
>CAXBLH010000606.1:0-2757 GCA_963976315.1 uncultured Dyadobacter sp. | reverse complement strand
CTTTTAGACAAGAAATAAAAAGAGCTAAAAATGATGTTATAAATAAAAAAGGTGATGCTTCAGAATTTGATAAAATTTTAAAATTAATAGATACAACAGGGAAAAAATTTGGTTCTGACAAAAAAGCTAAAGGGTTTGAAAATTATTTGAAATTTGTAGAAGCATGGGACAAAGAAATTTCAACTGTTTTTAATACTAAAACAATAAATAATGTAGTAAAGAAAAGATCTCAAAGTCGTCCTGAAAAAATTGTGTACGAAACTACAGATGAAAATGCAGGTAAATTATTTTTAAAAGATGAAGTGACAGCAGCAGAATTTAATAGTTTTGTTAAAGCTACTTCACCAGAGCAACGAGTTGAATTATTTACCACAATGAAAGATGTTCTTTTGGGTAAGGCTTTAGATGAAGGAAATATATTTAATAGTACCACAGGAACTTTGAACATGACCAAGTTCAATCAATTTATGAACAAAAATGATTCTATGTTAAAAACAATAAAAGTTTTAGATGAAAATGGTACTGGCCTACCTGGCGTTAGTGTCGTTTTAAAGGGGACTCAGATAGGTACGACTACCAACGTAGACGGGGCCTTTGATATAAACTTGTCGGAATCACAAGAGAAGGGGGCGGTTTTGGTGATGAGCTTTGTAGGGTATAAAACCCAAGAAATTGTACTGGGCAATAGTTCCAGCCTTACCATAAATATGGTGCTGGAAGATAAATCATTACAAGAGATTGTGGTAATCGGCTATGGATCAGTAAAGAAAAGTGACTTGACAGGCTCAGTGGCTTCCATTAAGTCTACGGATTTGAATGCATACCCGGCAACGAATTTGATGCAGTCCCTAGCTGGACGTGCCGCTGGTGTATATGTGTCTCAAAATACAGGAGCTCCGGGCAGCCCCATTAGTGTAAGAATACGTGGTACAAATTCCATTCAAGGTAGTAATGAGCCATTGTATGTAGTGGATGGGTTTCCCTATTCAGGAAATCCAACGCTGTTAAATAATGCAGATATTGAATCTATTGAAGTACTAAAAGATGCTTCGGCCACAGCCATTTATGGTTCGAGAGGAGCAAATGGCGTGGTGCTTATAACGACTAAAAAAGGGAAAGCTGGAAAAATTAGTGTGGACTATGAAGGGTATTTTGGGGTGCAGTCAATCCGCAAGAAATTGGATTTGATGGATGCCACAGAATATGCTCAATTTTATAATGAGCAAGCGACTAATGACGAATTGGCTCCTCATTTTACACAGGATCAAATTAATGGATTTGGAAAAGGTACCGACTGGCAAGATTTGGTGTTCAGAAAAGCACCGGTTCAAAACCATGCTGTAACGGTAAGCGGCGGAAATGAAAATACTAAATACTCTGTTTCTGCAAGTAGTTTTAACCAAGGTGGAATTGTAAGGGGAAGTGATTATGGGAGAAATGCTTTGAGGGTAAACCTGAATTCAAATATAAGTAAGAGAATTAAATTTGACCTGAATTCAGTATTTAGCAGATTAGATACGGATCGGAAAAATTCTGAAAAGGGTAATCGAGGAGGTACACTCATGTCAGCCATGCTTTCTGGTTATCCCACTATTCCCGCCATTTTGCAGGATGGTACCTACTCCAAACTTGCTGAAGCCTATTCATGGGGTTCCAATGTTATTGTGAATCCATTGAACTTCCTGAACTATTATTCCGATCATTTGCGATCCAATAAATTTCTTACCAATGCTTCGGTAAGCTATGAACCCATTGATGGATTAGTACTGAAAACCATGGCTGGGATTGAAAACACGGATGATCGGTCGGATAGTTATAGAACCACTCAGTTTGTAAACTCAAAAGGGGCTGCCAGTGTAGGTACTTCGCAGGTAACCAGTGTTTTAAGTGAGAACACCGCAAGTTATAACAAAGATTTTGGGAAACATAATATCTCTGCTGTGGTAGGTTTGAGTTATCAAGACTATACCGCCACTAGCTTGAGTGCATCGGGAAGCGGGTTTATTAGCGATAACCAGGAAACTTATGACATTGGCGCCGCCGAAACGCAGGGCGTTCCAAGCTCCTCCTATTCCAAGTGGACTTTGCTTTCTTATTTAGCACGGGTCAATTACACTTTTAACAGTAAAGTTTTAGCAACGGTTAGCTTTAGAGCAGATGGGTCTTCTCGATATAGTGAAGGAAATAAATGGGGGTATTTTCCTTCTGCGGCAATTGCTTGGCGGCTTTCAGAAGAGAGTTTTATCAAGGATATACCCTTTATTTCAGATCTTAAAATTCGTGCTGGATATGGTGAAACGGGTAATACTTCCATCAGTCCTTATTTTACGCTTAATCAGCTAGGTTCGGATCAGGTGGTATTTGGCGATGCGCTTACTACCTACTATGCGCCTGGTACACGTTTGGCAGGATCTTTGAAATGGGAAACCACCGCGCAGTCGGATTTTGGTATCGATATGAGCATACTCAACAATCGATTCTCATTTACAGCGGATTACTATATCAAAAATACGCGTGATTTGTTGAACAATGTTTCGCTCCCTTCTTCCCTGGGCTATACCTATACCATTCAGAATGTGGGTAAAATCCAAAATAAGGGTTTCGAATTTGGTTTGAATGCTAATATACTGGAAGGCGCCTTCAAATGGAACGTATCAACAAACCTTTCAATCAATCGAAACAAAGTTGTTAAACTTTATGGCGGGAATGACATTTTGGGTCCCACCATTGGTGCAGCAGTAAACGATAACGTCAATA
>CAXBLH010000605.1:0-2761 GCA_963976315.1 uncultured Dyadobacter sp. | reverse complement strand
GCAAAGAATGGCCATTGAGGCCGATAGTACCTATGACGATGAAAGTGAAACTGCTGGTTGTAAAGGAATGAAGGTAGCTCGATCAATGGCTTTGTTGTCTTATCGTAATTATGATACTTATAACTTTACCCAAGCGCGCGATAACCCGGATCAGATTGATAATTTTAGGGCTTCCTCCTATCAACAATACCAAGGCGAAAAGTTTATGAAACGCTTTAATGCTTTTTCTTATTGGACGCTAACCAAGATTATGGATTCTCATAATGTGGGGCGAAATAGAGGAGGAATTGTGAATGCCTTAGGTATGGTCAAGTCCAAAACGTTGGTATTGGGGATAAAATCAGATTTGCTTTTTCCGCCCACCGAGCAGCAGTTTTTGGCCAGACATATTCCCGATGCTACCTTTCAGGAAATAGATTCGCTTTACGGGCATGATGGTTTTTTAATTGAGTACAAACAGTTAACGCAGGTAATAAGAGCTTGGAGAGAAAATATAGTGAAGTTACAAATCTCAAAGCCCTGAATAAGAAAAATGGTGCTCGGAGAAACCTAGCACCATTTTTCTTATTTATCTCAATTATTTTATAAGTTCTATTAAAAGTTCAGGCTCGTTGGTCGTAATGTAATTAATACCTTGATCCATAAGGCTCTGCATTGTCTCCTTGTCATTGACGGTCCATGCATTGGTTACCATCCCTTTACTATTGAACTCCCTTACCCAATCGGCTTGTTTTTTGAAAACAGTGTAGTGATAATCCACGCCACTCAATCCCATCTCTTTAATTTCATCGGGTGATTTATCACCTAATAAGTAGGATACCTCCGCTTTTGGAGCCATTTTTTTTACCAATAGACAAACGTCAAGGTCAAAACTAATATAGTCGGTAATGGATTCTACTTTTAAATCTTTTACCATTTCAACGCATTTTTGTGCCAAAGCCAGTGACCTTTCTTTACTTACCTTAGAAGCTTTTATTTCCAGTACTAGTCTCGTTTTCTTTTGTTTACCGGCTTTGAGGTATTCTTTTAGGGTCGGTAAGGATTCGCCATTACTCAACTTTAGCTTTTGCAATTCCGCCGCGGAAGTAGTTTCTATATTTATCCCGTTTACATCGTGGTCATGGTGTACAAATAAAATATTATCTGCCGACATATGTACATCGAACTCACTTCCATAACAGTGCATCTTGATGGCTTCCTGTAAGGAGGCTATTGAATTTTCAGGAACTTTGGTGTTTTTCCATGCACCTCTATGTGCAATAACTTTTGTTTTTGCGTCCCTATTTTTTTGTGCAAAAAGAAACGTATGGCTGATAGTAAGTAGCAATACTGCTAGTGTTTTCATCATGATTTGGATATTTGATTGGTCAATGTTTTACAAATATAGGTTTCTATTACACAGGTGTATTTTATGATAGTATGAAGATTAACGCTCAAACCGCATCCAATCAAGATAAAAGAGTGTATTGGCTTTTAAGTCAGAGTTGGTAAACGTGATAAACAGATCAGAATTACCTTCAACTGGTTTTATTGGGATTGAAATATCTTGCCATCCATTTTTTATAACTTTCTGAACACCATCTTCAATACGGATCGATCCTATTATTGGGCCATTCCTACTGCCTTTTCTAATATCCAAAGTACCGCCGGAGCCATTCTTTTGAAGCCTGAAAGTTATTTTTTGGATTTGCCGTAGATCAATGTTTTTGAAACTTACAAATTTATTGTGTCCACATGGAATGGAGGTTATATAGCCATTATTTAAGGTTCCAATAGAAACATTCACATTGCCTTCTTCAAAATCTTCCAGTTCTATAACAGGGTTTCTTAATACCAAATATTGGCCTGTAGTAAGGGGTTCTATGCCGTTGGCACCAGTATCAGTGTATTTGGCTTGGAATACATAAGCGCCATTGACCTCCGTTGACTTATGCTCATTCAAATCAATAACTCCACTGAACGGGAAAGCCTCCTGATTATCGGACAAGGACAATATATACTGAATTATTTTTTTTGAATCCGTTTCTGCCAAATCTAGATGAGGAGGCATCGGATAACTTCCCCAAACACCACTTCCGCCTTTCAATACTTTAGCGGAAAGCTGATTCACCACCGTTTGACTATTCTTGTATTTATTCGCTATTGCTTTTAAAGAAGGGCCAATAGATTTTGTGTTAAAAGCATGACATGTTTTACAGTCTAACGATAAAAACATTTGCTCTGTTTCAGCATATTTTAAGTTTCCGTGAACTGCTCCTGAAAGTGCAGCAGCAATATCCTTACCATTTTGAAGATACGTAAAAGTGGCCGAAAACCTTTTTGGGTCAATGGTTTTGTCTTCCCTATCTGAAATGGAAATATGATAAGGGAATACTTGGTTGTCCCAATAAAAGGATTTATTATTCTTCGAGTCAATAGAAACAATAGGGGGGGTATTGCCTACTTTTATTTCTTGGGTGGTAGTGCTGACACCGCCGTGTTGGTCGCTAACTATTAATACGACAGTGTAATTTCCAGCTTTTTTAAACTGATAATCAATTTCTTTTTGATTGAAAACTTTACCATCTACGCGCCATTCAAACCGAAGTTTATCACCAATATCATAATCTATAGATTTACTGGCAGAAAAATGAACATCCGCTGGAATACCACCTACTGATTTATCAGAGCTGATCACGGCCACCGGTTTGCGATTGCCTTCGCTGTATTCAATTCGGATAAGTCCAGCATCTGCATTTTGAGCAAACCAATTGGTTCCATA
>CAXBLH010000604.1:0-2767 GCA_963976315.1 uncultured Dyadobacter sp. | reverse complement strand
ACTGGCCAACAATCCTATTTTTAACCATCGGGTGATCTAGAGTTAGCCCTTTGGCCGTCTCAATTTCATTAAGCTCTTTTGGTGAAATATCTAGTAATAGTACTTCAACACCAACATTGGCAAAATGGCACGCGATGCGTGAACCCATTATTCCCGATCCAAGAACGGCTACTTTACGAATGGAACGATTCATTTTATGCTGTATGGTTTAAGAAATTTATGTTTCAAAATTATATGTTAGGGTCTTACCGCAGGTTATATAGCATGGCTAATAGGCGGAAAAATCATTCATTAGGGGGTATATCACCTGCTTTAATACGTATATTTTCTTCATCCACCATTTTATTTATGTCATTGATTACTTCAAAAAATACTGCTAGTTTGTCAAGTGGTATTTTTTCACGTACCATTTGGTTGAATGTTATCACCCCTTCTCGTGAAAGTTCCCGTTTTTTCTTTCCTTCTTCTGTCAGTAAAATCCGAACAAAACGCCGGTCCGATTTATCCACTTCACGGGTAATCAAGCCTTTTTCTTCCAAATTACGAAGCATACGTACCAAACTTCGCGGTTCCATTCCCAGCATTGGTGCTATTTTGGTGGCTGGAGTTCCATTTTCAATATCAATGTTTAATAAAACATGTCCCACTGCCATCGTAATGTCGTAACGCGAAGCATACGTATTATACATTCTTGAAATTGAATGCCAAGCCCACTTAATCTGGAAATCAATAGTTTTTTCCTTTTTCATGGTTTAGTTGTTTGAAGCGTTATTTGCATTTCTCCTTATACAAATGTAACAATTCCATTTAATATTATGTAAGCATAACAATTTAGGTTTCATAAAAAAGCACAGTTCTTGGTTAAACTGTGCTTTTTTATGGGAAATTACTCGTGGAGTCCTGCCCTAACTGCTTGGAATACTATTTTTCTGCAATTAGATTGTCCATAAGTTGATTAAACTCTGTAATAAATTCTTCATAGTACTGTCCAGTACCTGGTCCTGAAAAGCCGGTATGGATTTCTCTAACTTTTCCTTTTCTATCTATAAAAATGGTGGTAGGGTAATATATTACTTTGTTCAGCATAGGAAGTGCGGCCGACGCACTCGCTTCTGTATTCATTCCAGCCAATAGAACCGGATAATTGATTTTAAGCCTTTTCTTCATTTTCTCGATTTTTGGAAAGGAGCGTTCGGGATCGTCAGATGTCTCAAAGGAGAGTCCAATAATTTCCACCCCCCGGTCTTTATTTTTATCGTACCAAGGAGCTAAGTAATTGGTTTCGTCCATACAAGTTGGGCACCAGCTCCCCATAATCTGAAGGATTACTACTTTGTCTTTGAATTTTTCGTCCTTCAAGGAAACTTGACTGCCATCTAGATCAGCGAAGGAGAAATCAATTTTATCGAATCCTGTTTTTAAAAAGGTAATTTTTTCGGTATCAGGCAATTTTGCGTTTTGATCCAAACTGGCTACCCAAGTTCTATATCCTTTTACACCGGTCCACATTTCGCCTTTCAGAGTACCGTCCGCCTGGAAGACAGCTTTGAACAACATCGCATTGGAGCCGTCAAAATTGGAAAGGTATAAACTATCACCATTCACACTTCCAGTGAGGTAGCGGTAGTCGCCAGACGGGGTCAAAAACGAGCCGGATACTGCTGATCCAGTCTGTGAGAATGTGCCGACAGCCGGGATTTGTTTGTCCGAGTCCGGATAGCTAAATACAGTGGACCAAGTTCCTTGAACCTGTTTTTCGCTGATGGCTTTTCCTTCTTCGAAGAACTTATAATTTTTGTCAAATTCGGCTTCAAAGGGGAGATATGCAATTATTTTGTCATTTTCAATTCTGTTGTATTTCCCTATAAGCTTATCATTTTCAAGATAGGCTACTATTTCAGAATCGAATAGGCGCATCGGTAAATGCAAGGAATCACCTTCAAAAAATGTAGTGTCCATAGTAAGATGTTCCTCGCCATTCAGCACCACTACAGTATATGTTTTCTGATCAGAATTTTCTTTGACTTCAAATAGAAATGGAAGTTTTTGACTATCACGAGCGAGGGTTGCACGCCAAATTCCGCTTTTTAACTCTTGTTTTTCCTCTTTGGGAGTGCATCCTACTAAAAATGCTACAAAAAAGGTGCTTAATAAAGCTAAAATTCTCATATTCAATATTTTAAATGTTTTTCTTAAAATGGGCTAAAAAATTAAAAGCACTCCAACACCCCTATCCAACCATTGAAATTTGTTAAGTTTGTAACTGCCTTCTGGCAATAAATAGTTCCTTATTTAGTAGTATTAGTGAATGGAGTTACAGAATAGTTATCATGAGCCAGTTATGCTTTCCGAGTGTTTGGATGGCTTGAATATACGACCCGATGGTATTTACGTGGATGTTACCTTTGGTGGCGGTGGCCATTCTCGTGCCATTCTTGAAAAGCTTACAACGGGTAAACTAATTGCATTTGACCAAGATCCGGATGCTGCCAAGAATATTGAAAGTCTGGATGCTGCCGACAAGCTGGTTTTTGTGGCGGCCAATTTCAGGCACCTTAAACGTTATTTAAGGCTGCATAAATTCGAAAAGGTGGATGGGATTTTAGCAGACCTTGGTGTCTCGTCTCATCAAATCAATACTCCAGAGAGAGGATTTTCAACTCGTTTTGATGCCGATCTGGACATGCGAATGAATCCTTTTATCCAAAAAACGGCCGCGGAGGTGTTAAACTCGTACTCTGTGGGAAACCTACAAAAGATATTAGGA
>CAXBLH010000603.1:0-2768 GCA_963976315.1 uncultured Dyadobacter sp. | reverse complement strand
AAATTAGCGACATCACCTCAAATTCACTTTCTCCTCTTACCACGCACCAAAGTTTAGAATAATCTTCTGAGAGGGCATAGGACATTAGCTTTCCTTGCTCCATTAGCTCATTGATTTTCTTCCTTTGGGCAGGCACTTTACCTGTAAACTCTTCCGACATCACAGCCGGAAGCATAATTTCAACCATATATTGACTCATGACACGATAGAAGTTAGGTGAATAATATAAACCTTGCTTTATCTTTCCGCCCTCATAAAAGGATATCTGTAAAGTATTAGTTCCGTAGTACTTGTTTGGTACGCATAGATACGAATAAGAATTTATTTTAAAACCATTCCAACCTTTAACTTGTTATAATTGTCTGATATAAGAGACAGGTAGCAATCATAAATGTGATGATATATTTTAATTATGAAATACGGTCATTATAAATCAGTAATCATTTTTTAACCAAACGAAGCACCCCTTAAAACTTCGGATGACCTTTAACATACAGGAATTGGTAACGGGCTGTCAACAGCGAAACCGACTTGCCCAAAAACAGCTATACGATGTTTTTGGCGGGAAGTTATTTGCTATCTGCATGCGCTATACCAAAAACAGATCCGATGCGGAAGATGTTCTACAAGAGTCGTTTATAAAAATTTATGAGCATATAGGCTCGTTTAGGAATGACTCTCCGGTGGAGTATTGGATGCGTTCGATTGTAGTGAATACGGCCCTAAATCATCTGCGGCAACAGAAGTATTGGAAAGAATTTGGAGATATAGAGGCGTATGAAAATGGTATTGCCGACTCGAATGTGACATTAGCCAATTTTCAGCACCAACAGCTTTTGGAGATGATTCAAGAGTTGCCGCCAGGTTGCCAAACGATTTTTAATTTATATGCGATTGAGGGGTATCAGCATAATGAAATTGCTGAAAAATTGGGAATATCTGAAGGAACTTCAAAATCGCAGTATTCGAGAGCGAGGGTACTTTTACAACAAAAATTGAATAAAGAAAATAAATTAGACGATGAATCCGTCAGAGGAAAATAATTTCGAACAACAATGGAAACGTATCTTGGAAGATGCTTCTGTGCCACCCCCCAGCGCTGTGTGGGACGGTATTGAGGCTCATTTGGATAAGGACGATTCCAAGATTGTTCCGCTAACATGGTGGCAGAATCGGAAGGTATGGATGGTAGCAGCTTCGCTTACTGCCCTGTTATTGGTTGGATCCGGTGTTTGGCTAAACTACACACCCGAAAACGCGGTATTGGTAAGTAATAACACGCCAGTGGGTAGTGCCAATACAAAGGGTAAGCCAGCCCAGAGAAACAAGGTGGAACAAGGGGGAAGTGTTAATCCTGAACCAGAGGGTAACGCTAACAAGACAATTGCTCAAGAAAACCATCCTGATAAAACTCCTATTGCGAGCACGGATTTTGGAAGGAAAGGGAGTGAGTTAGCAGCAAGCAATCGTTCTGAGTTGAACCGGTCAAATTTGGGTGAAACTAAAATTCTACTATCACCAGATTCGGAAACAGGCACTATTACCTCCGAGCAGTTGCAGCAGTGGGAAACGATTAAAGGGGTGATTTTGGATAATAATGAAGCCAATAGGAATAGAGTAGCCCAAAACAATATTCAAGCTCAGGAGCCAGAAAATGAGATAGTCCTAGTTCAAAAGCTGGCTATTAGGCCGCCTATGGAGCAAGAGGTATTCCTGCAGAGTAGGTATGTGTTTTTCAAGCCTAAGGTGGATTATGAAGAAAGCGAGCCAGTTGTTACTCCTAAAGAGTACTGGGCTGGAGTGAGCTTCATGCCCTCAACTTTTAACCCTAACCTACAGGTGGTGTCCGCGCCGCAGTCCTATCAATCCATGGCCTATAGTAGCCAAAAAGCGATTTCTGGGAATAGTAAAGCGGGTGCTTCTTATGCATTTCAAACCCAAGGTGGTATTAAGGTTTCTAAACATTGGTCGGTGGAAATGGGGATTAACTTTTTGCAGGGAAATTCTATGTATGAAGGCGGTGGTTATTTATTAAACTCAACGGCCACTAGTAAGTCTTCAAACGTATTAGAGTCGGCACTCGCGGATGCTGCAGGTAAGGCTACGCTTCCGCTTACTCCTGCGAGTCCTAATTCAGGCTTTACTAGCAATAATTCTCTGTATATCAATGTGAATAAGGACATCTCCAACGATTACCGTTATTTGCAAGTCCCATTGCAAGCCGGTTTTACACTTAATCCGGATGGCAAATGGAATTATGCACTTTTGGGAGGTGTCATGACCAACCTTTTCCTGCGTAATGATTTGGAGTCTTCGAACGGCGATATAATTACTACGAAAGCTGGTGATAATGTATACCGAACGCTCAATTTGGCGGCTACCACTGGGTTAAGGATCCAATACAAGCTGTCGGAGAAGTGGCGTGCTAACCTTACCGGATCCTACCAACAGGGGATTACCTCGGGTGTATATTCTGATATAAGTTTAAAGTCAAAAGCCAATATGTATGGGGTTGCCTGGGGAGTACGATTTAGTTTTTAATAAAAATATAATTGAATTAACCCTATAACGACTGGTTTTTTATGTGGGCTTTTTATAAAAAAAACAGAAATTAGTTATCTGCTCGAAAATCGTGTTCCTATAGAATTTGACGGCCGTATGCCGTAAGCAATACCAAAAAATGTCGTGATAAAGTCAAATAAAAATAAACCTATTAGCCATGAAACATTCCTTTTTTAAAGCATTCTTAACAGCCTCTATGGCCACCG
>CAXBLH010000602.1:0-2783 GCA_963976315.1 uncultured Dyadobacter sp. | reverse complement strand
AATTTTCTGACCCTTTTTTCTAACCCACCATCATTAGGACTTTTTCAGTGCCCTCGCTTTTCGATACCCAATTTTTTGACAAGACTTAAAAGGAAAATACGGTATTCTTCCCCCGAATGCCTGATGACGTTTGGATGCGTTTTGCCAAGAACGATATAAACCAGTTGCGGATATTTAGCTACAACGTCTGGAAGTGCTTTTAATACAGTTTCGATGCCCTTGTTTCTTCCAATAAACCCAAATGTCAAAAGTACTTTCTTGGTGTCTAGCTTAAATTCCTTTTTCGCCAAAAGTTGGTCAAACTGTAAATCAGGTACACCATGAGCTATTTGTACAATTTTTTCTTCTGGCACGTGGTATACCGTTATCAGCATATCAACCGCTGTTTGGCTCATCACAATGATAGACTTGGCTATTTTGCAAATTTCAATGAGTACGGCACGCTCATTATACGAAGGGTTTTTTAAAACTGTATGTAAGGTTACTATAAGAGGGATTTTCAGACGGTGCAGCAACGGGAGGATGTAAATGCCGTTTTGACCTCCATAAATTCCAAATTCGTGCTGGAGCAAACAAACATCTGCCCCGCTGATATTAATAAAATTGGCAGCCTCTAAATAATCCGCCTGTTCCTCCTGCCGAATTATTAATTTAACTTCTTTTGGGTAATCATGATGCTGGGGGGTATCGTTGATAGCAATGACAAAACCTTGTGTAGTGGAGCTAGCCCTTGTAGCGCTAATCATTGAATCGAAAAGATTTTTGGTAAACGTTCCAATTCCGCATTCACGAGGAGGGAAAGTTCCTATAAACGAAATTTTCATAAAGTGTGTAGTGTTAGTTTCTTCTAAGTTAACCTTTATTATCGACAGTTATGTCGCTTCATCAGCATTAGGACAAGCTATGGAGTGGAATAATTTTCGAGGACTTTAAGGTCGTGTGGAAAGCCTATTTTATAGGATAATATTACCAAATTGGCATGCGTCAAAAGATATGACTAGGAGTCAGATTTTGGGTCGATATGAAATATTTTACCCAAACAGCCATTCAGAATAAATATTCTGGATGGTTTTGAAATAAGGCGGCGGTAACGGAAGGAGTGGAGGGGTTAATTAAAAAACTTACTATCCAATCTTATAACAAGAAGGGATAGTAAGTGAGTTTTTTACTTTTTATGTCCCTTACTTCATCCTGAAATTTGAATTGCAAGGAGAAGGAAATAGGAGTTTTGCAGGTACTATAAATAGCTTATGAGTGCCGGATCCTCTGGCTATTAGGTTTATTCCTTAAGCCCTGTCAAGTCGGAGTTGACTTTTATATTACTGGCATCCCCGACAATCTTAGCAGAAAAGCCCTTATTCAGTTCTATATTTCCAAAGGTTTTTAGGTCAATCACTTTTCCAGGAACATCATTTTTAATAAATTCCAAAGGGCCATCGTATCCAAATGAATTACCATGGACCAAAATACTGGTTTTTAAGTAATCCGTCATGGCCTTGTTACTGGTAAATCGGATGTTATTTTGGCGAAGGCTGGAATTGGTAATTGTTATCAGATTTACGGGTGACGACACCGTAACAAATGGAATGGCTTTATCATGCAAAACCCGCACGTTGTCAAAAGTCAGTTGTTCCTGCAAAGGAATTTCTGCACCAGGATAGTACGAGCGGCTATATTTACCTACATCGAAATGAATAGACAGTCCGATTCGAGGTTTTGCTAAGAAAATGCTTCTGAAAGTAACATTTCTAACACCAGCCGTATAGGTGACATCATTTTGTACCACGCCCCAATTGATGTCTTCATGTGTCACTGTGCCCTTTTCATGGCTGGGTTGGGTGAGCGATTTGTAGGTAGTCCCGTCCGGTTTATTTTGAACACGGTAGAGTTTTCCGTTGGATACCACGGCATCCGATTGTTGTACTTCCATTCCCGGTTTCCAATCGATCCATGCGCCAGCCAATATTCTGCAAAAATAACCAGTTGTGTTTTCCGCATTTAAATCATGACAGTTTTCAATCAGTCCGTTTTCTATCCAACCTAGTTCAGGGTTAGAAGTTGCATAATCATGGGCGTTGAGGGCGATGGCATCATCGAATGTTTGAAATACGGCATTTTTTATGGTGAAGCGATTACCTCTTCCCAGGTGAATACCGTCCTTTTTTCCCTTAATGATAGCATCATCAATAATCAAATCTTCAAAAGTGCAGATATGAACCCCGAATTGAGCAGGTTCCAGGTCGAAACATCTAAAGCGTTCAATTTTAATGTCTTTGGCATAGAAAAAAGCAATTTGGCCGCGTAGTCCATACACTTCAGTAAACGCTTTATCCTGTCCATTCACCATAATATTTAATCCCTTCACCGTAATATGCTGATCGTATGTTTTAGTCAACGCCCCTTTATTCAGCAGTACATGCGTGAACACCCCCTTTTCATTGACTTTTTTGATAAATACATTATCCCCAAAATCCAAAGTGGTATTGCTACCGATATAAACCGTTCCTGCTAATTTATATTCACCGATTTTGCTCACGATAATAGTACCTGTCTGATCCACCGCTTTTTGAAGTGCAATGGTATTCTCCACTCCGGTGGCTTGGGGTGAAAAGCCAAATTCCGAAGCATCTAAAAAGCCAGTATTTTGAGCAAATCCACTGTTGAAACTAAATAAAAGTAATAGGCCTAAAAGGTACTTTTTCATTACGTTGTTTTTAACTGAAATTTTGTTCTGAATAGTCATTGTTTTTATTATAGTAGTATCGCTCCTACGGAGCTTAATA
>CAXBLH010000601.1:0-2803 GCA_963976315.1 uncultured Dyadobacter sp. | reverse complement strand
CTCCATTACCTGTGGCCCTTTTGCGCAGATCTCTCCTCTTTCGCCAATTGGAGCCCAAGTTTCGTCTTCAAGTCTTATTCTCATCTCTGTACTTGGAATTGGCAAGCCAATAGTTCCATTCCTGTGCTTGCCATTCAATGGATTCACCGAAAGTACCGGCGCAGTTTCCGATAACCCATAACCTTCCACCAAATCGCAGCCTGTTACCTTTTTCCAGTTTTCGGCTACCACTCTTTGCAAGGCCATCCCCCCTGCGATAGTCACTTTAAGCTGACTAAAATCAAGCTTTTGAAATGCTTCATGATTCAATAAGCTATTGAACAGGGTATTCAAACCAGGAAAAATATTAACAGGGTATTTCGCCAAATCCTTTACAAATGCTGGCAAATCACGAGGATTCGTAATAAGTATATTATGTGCACCCCATTTCAGTCCACACAAAGCATTGATGGTTAATGCAAAAACATGATATAAAGGCAAAGGGGCTGCCATTACTAACTGATTCCCCCCCCCCGTACTTTTAATAGTAGCTATAAGCCATTCGTTAATTGCCTCTACATTGGCTATCAGATTACTATGAGAAAGTACTGCTCCTTTGGAAACTCCTGTCGTTCCTCCGGTATATTGTATAAATGCTTGGTCAGTACCTTTTATATTGGGCTTAGAATAACTATGCTCCGAACCAATACGCAATGCTTTACGGAAAGAAACGGCATGAGACAAGGAATAATCTGGTACCATTTTCTTAACATACTTCACCACCGCATTCACCAGCAGGCGTTTTGGAAAATTCAATAAATCTCCAATATCCGTAACGATTACCTGTTCTATAGAGGTTTCGGGCAAAATAGCTTCCAGTTTGGAGGCAAAATTAGACAAGATCACAATGGCCTTTGCCTTGGAATCCTTAAACTGGTGCAGCATTTCCCTACTAGTATAAAGGGGGTTGGTATTTACCACCACCAGTCCTGCCCGCAATGAACCAAACATGGCTACTGGATTTTGAAGCAAATTCGGCATTTGAATCGCAATACGATCACCAGGTTGCATCCCTACGGACTGCAAATAGCTCGCAAAATCTTTTGAAAGCTTATCCAGTTCACCAAACGTTAATTGCTGGTTCATGTTAGAAAATGCTGGATTTTGGCTATTGTTTTTAAAGCCAATTTCCATAAGTTCAATCAAGGACTGATAAGCATCTGGGTTGATGGTAGCTGGAATACCTGCCGGATAATGGCTAAGCCAAGGAAAGTTTTTATCTGCGTTATTTAACATTTGTAGACGGGTTGGGTTAAGGATGCGTACAATTTAGCGAATAAATTAAATTGTATATTCGATAATTAATACAAAATTTTAATTACACCAAAACCTAATCCAAAAATTATCACTGCTTCCAACTTTGTTTAGGGAGTACCCATAGCCACAGCAAACCTTCATCAGAATCTGAAATATCCTCCGTCTGCTGAAAACCAAGACCTTGCAGTAGTTTGGTAGAAGGACTTTCCTCTGAAATGGTATGGGCCACCACTTTATGTACGCCTTGTTTACTAAATGCATGATTAACTAATCCCAAAGCCGTTTCTGCACCAAAACCCTGTTCACGCATAGAAGGCATTATTTCATATCCAATCTCCACTATTCCACTTGAATCTGGCTCACCTTTGTAGCCGCAGGAGCCTATAAGCTGGTTATTTCCTTTATGAATAGTTAAATACAACCACCATTCACGGAGCGGAGGATGCTCTTTCCAGCGTTGGTAACCGGGCGTGAAGGTATCACGAAACTCTGTCCATTTTTTTGGCACATTTACACCCAATACTTTACTCAATACATTATTCCCCATTCGAATGGCGTCGTAAACGGTATCGTCGCAAGGTATTAATCTTAAATTCGGTGTATCTATCATGCTTTGTATTTGAAAGTTAAATCCTCAAAATTAAGAATTTTCCTCATCAAAACGATCTGTTATTACTTTTCTAATTGCTTGATGCGGCCTTAGCCCGTTCTTTGGTGTACGGCTTACGGCTCTATCGGACGATGAATTGGCTCTTGCACGTATTGCCAAATTATTCATCGTTAGATGTTGGCTCCGCCATTGATCATATTCTTCGGCCGACATTACCTTTTTGGCAATCTCTCCACGTGCATACCCATCCGCATACAGGAGCGCACGACTTGAAAGCATAGCCTCTCGGCGTTCAACTTCTAAGGATTCCAGCTCCTTTTTGAGGTCTAGCTCTTCAGTACGAATGTCCCATAAAGGCTCTAGCATTTTCAGCTCATTTTCGTAAATATTTTTTTGTGCACTATGGATGGCTATATTTTGACGGATAGGAACCATTGCTTTTAAGAGCTTCTTTTTCCGACGGGTCAATCTACCTATGCGTGGATCAATTTGAAACCAACGGTACCAAAAAGCCTGCAAAATAGGCAAAGCCATACCTAGTGAAATAGCGCCCGCAATCGCAAAAAGCACCCCACTTAGCACAAAAGACAAGAGCGCCCAAGGACTATTGACCAAATCAAGGCTTAATTGATCTGAAGAACGCAAGGCAGTTTCTATTTTATTGGTAAGCTCTGGTGTGGTTACCGGTAGACCTGTCAAAGGATCAACTGCATTCAGCTGTAAATATTTCACTGACTTATTAATAGCGTCTTTGAGCTTATCAGTACGGTAGGCTTCGTACCTAAACCACCCCAACACCATTAAAGTAACTATCGCAAATACGGATAATATCAATTTAAAACGAGCATAACGAGTTTTGGCTCGTGGCTGCTCCTCATCATGATAAGGCCCTTCAAT
>CAXBLH010000600.1:0-2805 GCA_963976315.1 uncultured Dyadobacter sp. | reverse complement strand
TTCAAAAGCTCTATTTCCTTGGGAAAGAGCTTTTTGTTATTCAGGTCAGCATCTCCTAACAGTTCTATCTGAACGCCATACTCCTTTTCCAAGGCCGACAGCACCGTGATATTTGATAAATTAGAACACAAACTTTTCGCTTTAGACGGGTCCGCCTTTATTTCCTTTTCTAAGGATTTTTGGGCTATTTCCGTAATCTTCTTACCCCATTCATCCAAGGTATAAATGAGCTGCGTATTGGTGACCCGTTTTATCTGGCTGGATTTAATTTCTCTGGTTAATTCCTTCGTATTTTCCAATCGTTTGGCGTTACAACTCCAAAACAAACACACAAAACCAGTAAGTATATAAAGATTCTTCATTACCTTCTTCCTGTTATTTAAATCTATAATCTTGCAAATCAACAAACCGATTAGCAGATTACCAGCAATTTCATAAAAAACATCCAGAATTTTTCAGGTGATTGATATTATGCAGGCATAAAATAAAAATGCGAATAATGCGTACCTTTGCAGCCCCAACTGGTATTGAAATACAGCATAATACAACATGACAGATAAATTAGAAGCCATCAAAGAACGTTTTGAGGAAGTTTCACAACAGATCATACAACCAGAAGTAGTTACAGATCAGAGCAGGTACTCAAAATTAAGTAAAGAATATAAGGACCTTGGTCGTATTGTTGAACAATATGAAATATACCAAAAGCTCCAGAATGATATAGCCGGAAGCAAGGAGCTCATAGCCACCGAGAAGGACGAAGATTTGCGTGAAATGGCTAAGGAAGAGCTGGATGAACTTGTTCCAAAGCTTGAAGAGCTTGAAACCTATATTAAGGAGCTATTAATACCCAAAGACCCCAACGATAGCCGAAATGTTATTTTGGAAATACGAGGTGGTACCGGTGGCGACGAAGCGGCTATTTTTGCCGGTGACTTGTTCCGTATGTACCAGCGATTCTTTGAGAAAATGGGATGGCGCTCGTCACTCATGGACTTTACCGAAGGCACTAATGGTGGCTACAAAGAGATTATCTGCAAGGTAGAAGGAGAAGATGTATACGGGAAAATGAAGTTTGAATCCGGTGTACATCGTGTACAACGCGTACCACAAACGGAATCGCAGGGAAGAATCCATACCTCAGCTGCTTCGGTGGCGGTCTTACCTGAAGCTGAAGAAGTGGATGTTCAGATCAATATGAATGACGTAAAGATTGACACTTTTATGTCGTCTGGTGCAGGTGGACAATCCGTTAACACTACTTACTCTGCGGTACGACTTACGCACATTCCGTCGGGACTGGTAGTGAGCTGTCAAGATGAACGTTCTCAGTTGAAAAATAAGGATCGCGCATTGGGTGTTCTGAGATCAAGATTATATGAAATTGAGCTTAAAAAACACAATGATGCCATAAGCTCGCAGCGGAAAACCATGGTAGGAAGTGGCGACAGGTCCGATAAAATCAGAACTTACAATTATCCACAAAGTCGTATTACCGATCATAGAATTGGCTATACCGTCTACAATTTACCTGCTGTGATGGAAGGCGAAATAGGTGAGTTTGTAGAGAGACTCCGTATCGCTGAAAATGCCGAACGGATGCAAGAAGGCGAGTCAGTATAAGCAGTAGTATCACTAGAAAATAGCGAACCGAAGTAAAATTTTTGGTTCGCTATATTTTTTTAGTCACTTCTATTTAAACAGTTCCCGATAGGTAGTTTTCTTATAATTTTCAAAAGGCAATTTTTTATAATACCCTTCTCCAAAAAAAGTAATTACTTCATGAAACTCTTTGGCTTTCATATAGCCTGGTAGTGGCTGAATCATCTGAAACTTTTCGTCCAAAAAAACGGTAGTTGGAAAACTAGGTGTATTATTAGTTAATGACAAAGCCAACTGGTGAATTTTGTTTTCAGGGACATAATCAAACTGCAAGTTTCCTAGCATCACAGGCTTGGTTTGCTCAGCATCAAACTTCACGGCATAGTAATGCTCATTGACATAAGCAACCACCTTCTCATCACGGAAAGTCCCTCTATCCATTACTTTACACCAGCCACACCAATCAGTGTAAACGTCCACTAAAATCTTCTTAGGTTCTTTTTGGGTTTTCTCATACGCCTCTTCCATCGTCAACCATTGAATTTCTGCCCCTTTGGTAGGAGAAACCATCGTATTAAACGACCACGGGAAAGTAAAAAGGAGTGCCGATAAAACGTAACTATACAAATTCATTCATTACTATTTTTAACTATTTCAAATACAGAACATTACTTTCTATCAAAAAAGTTTGGCTCTCTATCAATTGCCGATGACAAATCCCTTCGAATACTGTTTCGGTTACCGTGATAGATTCGTTTTTGAAAAAAATTATATTTAATGAAAGGCTTGTCAAAAAGCAACCAATATAGGACTAAACATCCTTTCCACTTCCCTTTGCAGCGGAAATTAAGATACCACCTAATATAATAAAGCTCATTCCTAAAAGCATTGGAATGGAAGGAAATGCCTCGCCCATGATTATACCTAAAAGGGTGGAGAAAAATATATTAGAATAGCCAATGGCGGCAATTCTTCCCGCCTTATCATAAGTAAAAGACTGTGTAAGTAGTTTTTGTCCCAAAAGTGCTGTAAGACCCAAAGCTACAAAACCTAGCCAATGGTATAAAGTAACTGGAACCTTAAACGCTCCAATCAAAAAATTATGCGGAATATCTGGAAAATAGGCTCCCAAAACCATGGAAAGTATCGGCATCATAATACCGCTAAGCATAAAGGAAAGTATAATGGCACGCACATCATATA
>CAXBLH010000599.1:0-2849 GCA_963976315.1 uncultured Dyadobacter sp. | reverse complement strand
CCTGTCACTACCCTTGCCAGCTTTAAAGCCATACTAATCGCAGAAGTTCCACCTGGAGCAAAAAGTACCCGATTTAAGTCGCTAGGCATCAAATCCCCCAGCTTCTTTGCCAATTCTATTGCTGGCTTATTGGTATATCGCCTGGGAGAGAAAGGCAAGACATCCATTTGAGATTTCACTCTCTCTATTATATAAGGATTACGATACCCCACTTGATGCACATTGTTCCCATGGAAGTCCATGTATTTTTTACCTTGAATATCGGTCAGGTAGATACCTTCACAACTTTCCAGTACATCCAGACAAGGGGTAGATAACGACTGGTGGATAAAGCATACCAATTTTCTCTTGCAATTGATAAGTTGATATCGCCCTCTGTTCTATTCAGTGCATCGGCCATTTTATCAAATAAATATTAAGATTGCATTGATTAAACCAAACTTAAGGAATTTGGTTCTATTTAAGAAACAACTTATTGGCAGGCACAATCTGCTTGGGCACCCCTGGTCCTTGGTAATAGGTATCCAGCCAAAAACCACCTTCATTATTGATAAGCCGGACTTCGATACGGTGTTTTCCCGCCGTCAGTTCTACATTCCCCTTTTTCTCGACAACGCCATGGCTCCCATCATTGTCTACCACTTTGGTTCCGTCAATATAGAGTATACTTCCATCATCAGACTGCGTATAAAAAGTATATTTACCAGGTGAGTCAATCTCAATGAAACCTTCCAATTTCACGGCAAAAGTCTTGGATTCTCCTCCAACAATTCCCTCTATTTTTTTGACATCCGTGGTTATTTCTAAACTTGAATAGGTAGCTAATTTTTTCAAACTTGTAAGACTAGGCACTTTCTCCAACTTTCCACTTTCATAGACGGTAACGGTTACGCCATTTCCGTTAGCCAAAGGTAAAACCCTGAAATAGCCCGTAGCTATACTACTTGGTACCGCTCCGTCTAAGAATGCCCTCGCCTTAACAACAGTAGTTTTTTCAAGTTTAAAAGGCATTTTATATTCTAAAGAAGTCGAATCTGGATCCGCTCCATCCAGGGTATATCGAACCGTTGCATTTTTCAGAGGCGAAACTATTTTAACGGTTGGAATTGTACCTTGGAACAAACCACCAGCAGGGCTATTCAAGTTTCTTTCAGGATAGATAACCGGAGCTTCAATTTCTTGGTAACCTACAAACAAGTTACTTGGCTCCGAAAACCCTTCAAATGCCGCTTTAATGGGTCTACCAGTCCAAGCAAACGGTTGCTCTGTTTTTAGGGCAAATGCAATGGTAGCAGCCAAGTCATAGGTATATACTTCTTGTTGTATCTTATAGTCCTTCTTAACACCAGCACCAAATAAAACCATCGCAATTTCGGCTTCCTCCGGGGTGGCACCACCATGTCCGCGACCAATACCACCATGATCAGAAGTAATAATTACCAAGGTATTCTCGGCCATCCCTGCCTCTTTAATCCCATTCAAAACCGCCCCAATAAGCGAATCGGCCTTGGTAACGGATTCGTAATAGATAGGAGAACCATGCCCATCGTGATGTCCCGCATGATCCACATGATCTAGGTGTAAAAACCCAAACAAAGGCTTTTTTGATTTTATATAACCAATAAAGTCTGCTGCTGTGGAGTCTTCTGTACTAAATGTTTTATCATAATTTACAGCATCCTTTTGAAATAACCTTCCAAACCCACCCCAATGATACACGGTACCAATTTCAGCCTCTGGATGAGCCCGTCGCAAAACGCTAAATATCGTGGGAAATCTACCATCCTTCTCTTGAACAATCGGTGGTAAAGTGTGGTCGTTGAGCTCCCAGCCATTGCTAGTAATTCCGTGCTGTTCCGGACCCGCTCCCATAATCATAGAAGCCCAATTTTGACTACTAGAAGTAGTTAAAACAGTCCTTGCTTTCCATTTAATACTACCATTAGCAATCATACTATCCAAAACCGGCGTTTTGGCGTTCCTTATACCGTTGGGACTCATTCCGTCCACACCAATAACTATTACATGCTCAATGCCACTTGGGCTTTGCTTAGTATTATTACAGGACGTGAACAAAAGAGCGGTTAGCAGTAAGGCAATCGCGTTTTTAAACAAAGATCGAATCATTAAATTAAGGATTTAGGAATTAAAATTATTTCGGGACAGTGCTATTCTTAGCGCGTCGATAATATCATTACAATGCTGCTTGGTTATTACTAGAGAAGGTCGAAAAGTTAGAATATTTCCTTCAATCACCTTCATGGCAATACCTTGTCGAAAACAATCGTACATAATTTTTTCAGCAAAATCATCCGCACGAAGCTTAGATTGACGGTCAGTAACTAAGTCTACGCCAAGGTGTAGCCCTTTTCCAGCTACATTTCCAATCGCCGAAAACTCATTTTGCAATTCGGAAAGCCCCTCTAAAAGATAGGCTCCTAAAACCGCTGAGTTTTCAACCAAATCATGCTTTTCGATATAGTTAATGGTAGTGAGTCCAGCGATAGAACAAAGCGGATTTTTCTCATGGGTAAAATGCCCAATAGAACGATGCTGTAAGGTATTGTAGGCTTCTTTTGTTACAATTCCGGCAAAAGGCATGAGTCCACCACCCAAGGTTTTACCCAACACCAGCACATCAGGTGTTACAAAATGCTCACAGGCAAACCATTTTCCTGTTCGACCAAAACCTTCTATTATTTCATCAAAAATTAAAAATATTCCATACTGATCACATATTTCACGTATCTGATTCCAGTAGTACGGGGAAGGTATAACGGGCGTTGCTGAAATAGGTTCTGCAACGATAGCCGCAATATCCGGATTTCGTTTTAAGATTAAGGACAATT
>CAXBLH010000598.1:0-2854 GCA_963976315.1 uncultured Dyadobacter sp. | reverse complement strand
TATATATAACCAGCATAACGAATAATGGGTCCAAAGAATGGGGACTTGTACACCCAGCCTTTTACCATCATTACCATTTTGGGGTTAAGCATGATGGTTAGCAGTATATCCAGAAACGAACTGTGATTGGCAATAAAAATGACTGGTTTTTGTGGATTAAGGTTTTCCAATCCTGAAAGGTTCTTTTTAACATGAGGGCCCGAATAAATGACCGTTTTTGCGAAGAATGAAATGGAGTTATTAATCCAGCTTCTTTTCCTTTTTTTGGAGATAGGTAAGAAAAGAATCGTTACCAAATGGGAATGCAGAATGAGGCAACCGAGGAAGAAATAAATAAAACTATTAACACTGATGATAAAATCCAGCAAAGGAATTGGCTTTTTTTGCTTTGCAACGCGGTTTTGAATCAATAAATCAAAAAGTATGGGTTGTACTACAAAGGATATGATAAGGATACAGACAATTCCCAAAACACTGATGATTGCTATGGAATAAATTGCTGGATGTTTCGCGAATATCAAACATCCGGTACCGATCATGGTAGTAGTAGCGGAAAGCAAAATAGCGCTGCGGTATGAATTTAGGCTATCCTTTTTGGTTTTGTATTTGGTCAACAGTCCATCGGTAACAAAAATGCTAAAATCATCTCCTAAACCGAAGATAAAAGTAGTAATTATAACATTGACAAAATTGAATTTTATACCAAGGATTGCTGCGATTCCCAAAATCCAAATCCAGCTAATTACCATGGGGATAAAGGTGAGCAATGCGAGTTCTATCCGGCCATAAACGATCAACAGGGTGAAAAATACGATCGCTGCCGAAACGAAAAGTATGTAATTGAAATCGTCTTTAACCATAGTCAGCAGACTTTCTGCCAGCTCTCCACGGTCAAATATTTCTGCACCTGAAATGCTTCTTATTGCTGTTTTTACGCTTTCGAGATTTTTAACTGGTACCGTCACTGGTGAAATAAAAGTGGTCTGGTGGAAGGTCGTGTCCACCAATCCTTGCATACCAATCTCTGCAAGAATCTGGTCGTCGGAATTGGGTTGTATGCTATCCAAAAGCCAAAGATTAAAATCGCTGAATGCTGATTCTTCAAAACCATTTTGTGCGGCAGCCCTGTGAAGGTCTCCCGATAGTTTGTTACGGCGGTCGTTGGATTCCCAAAATATTTTCCAATCTCTAATTCTGTTTTGGGCTACTTGATGAGGCACCACAAAACTCGCCGTGGAATTGAAGTGGGTTACGGTTTGGCTATCACGTAAGGATTGTAACTTATTGTAAATCTGAAAATTAATTGTAGAAGCTTTTTCAGTAGATGGGTCCCTCGCAAAAATGTATATTCTTTTTTCTTCAATGGGGTTTAAACCAGTCAGTTCATTTTCCCGGTTTTTCAATTCCTGATTGTGAATGCTCAAGTTTTCGAAACTATTATCAAACTGTGTGAATTGCGCTTCATATAAAAACAGTCCTGTGAGCAGGGTGATTACTAGTAGGATAATTCTTTTTGTTTTTTTATTGAATTGGAAACTTGGCCAGCTAATTGGGGATTTTTGATGGGTAGTCGTGAAGTCAAAACGGAAGACTTGTAAAATTACCGGTAGTAGGATGACAGTAAATAAAGAAGCTCCTATTAAACCTAAGGTGGCGAAAAAACCGAAGTCTGCCAGTACTTTGGATTTGGCGAAAGTCAAGGCGCTGAACGCCAAAATGGTAGTAAAGCTACCCGTTAAAAGGGGGGCACTTACCTCCCTAATTACTTGTGAAATAGAGCCTGTATGCCGGTAATGGGTGAAAAAATGTATGGAATAATCCAGAAGAATTCCAAAAATCACCGCACCCATGGCAAGAGATATTCCAGAAATTTCGGGCTGTATAAAACCAGTTATCCCCAAGGCAAAAAGTCCTCCGAAAATACCGGGTAAAAGTAGCAGTAGAGGTACAGAGCGTTTTTTGTAATACCAAAAAAACAGCAGCAAAATAAGAATAACTGCTACTATTGAAGTGTAAAATGTGTCCTTTTTAATTTGAAGGGCATTTCGGGCTGCTATCTCAAAAGTTCCAAAATAAGTAACGTGATGGTTAGGGTAGGTCTTGTTCCAGATACTTTGGAAGGTATTCATTTTATTAAAAAGCGCCACGTCGGCCTGTGAGTTTCCCGATTCGTAGGCGGTTGAGGCCGTGATGATAATATGTTTTTTTTCAGAATCGAACATAATACCCTCTTCAAGTACTATACCGTTGGAATTATTTTCAAGGTTGAGTTTTTGAAAATAAGGAAAGGTAATTCCTACTGGATCTTTTAACAGAAATTCCTTTACAAAACCAGCCCCTGGCGAGAGTAGTTGGTTTTTGATATTTCGTACCGATTTAGAAACAGAATCACGTTGTAATTGCGGTGTTATTTGATTCAAATAGCCGGAATCAATTAAAATCGGAAAATGGGATAGGGTGTAGTTATAGATTTTTTCCTGAATATCATTCCTTTGGGTAATAATATTTGCAATGAAGGGCAAGGTATGACCGCTTAAAGAGTCTTTGAAAACGGAAACTAGTTCAGAAGGATCTATTTCAGAGGCCTCCTCATTCCATTCCAAAGAAAATACTATTTGATTGATTAGGCTTTTGCTTTCGACCAAATGGTTGAACTCCTGAAAGGCTTTGCCTTTGGGTAAGGTAGCATAGATGCTTTCTGTTACACTTAATCGGGTGACACCAAAACTGAGCAGACCAATAAGAACTGTCACCCCCCCAAATAATTTTAAAGGATTACGAGATAGGAGTATGTTGATTTTTACTAATAGTTCTCCGATCATGAAATTTTTTGTAGTACGTTTTAGGCAAAATT
>CAXBLH010000597.1:0-2859 GCA_963976315.1 uncultured Dyadobacter sp. | reverse complement strand
GCATCTTTATTTTTAGGTTTCATTTGCCAGTCCCATCCCATGTGCCACTTCCCTACAAACCCGGTTTGGTAACCTTTGTCTTTCAAAAGTTTAGCTACGGTGGTACGTTCTGGTTCTATGAGTGATTTGGAAAAACCACCCAATACCGAATTTTTAAGTGTTGAACGCCAATTGTATCGTCCTGTTATAATACTATATCGGGTGGGGGTACAAACTGCGGAACTCGTATGTGCGTCAGTAAAACGCATGCCTTCTTTGCTCATCCGGTCGATGTTAACCGTATTCAGTTTGGATTCTGGATTAAAAGCAGATACGTCTCCTATACCCAGATCGTCGGCCAATATATAGATGATATTGGGTTGGTCTTTCTTTTGTGAATATCCACTAATCTGAATGAATAGTAAACAGGCGATGATGTAAATACTGCGTGCGCTCATAAATTTTTGTTTCAAATTTTGCATTAGGATTTCTTTGGAATCATTGATTTTTCTTTTTCCCACTCGGACAATTGTTCCTTGAGTTGTTTGGCTTCAACTGGAAAATTATTCAAAACATTTTGATTTTCGGCTGGGTCCTTACTTAAATCGAATAAATAGTACTGTTTATTTTCTCTAACAAGTTTCCAGCTGTCTTTTCGAATCGCCGCAGCATGGTTGAATTGCCAGAAAACTGCTCGCTCTGTTGGTTTAAACTTTTTATTGAATAGTAAGTTCTTAAAACTTTTACCTTCAAGCTTAACCTGAGTAGGTATTTTGGAGCTGGTAATCTCTGCCACAGTCGGATAAATATCCATGGTCATTAATAAATCGGAGCTTACCTTGTTGTTTATAACTCCTTTCCAGTAGGCAACGGCAGGAATCCTTTGCCCACCTTCCCAAACTTGCGCTTTGTGACCTCTATAAGGATAATTGGAACCCGTGGGATTTGCACCATTATCCGAAATAAATAGTACCAGCGTGTTTTCTGCAATATTGTTCTTTTCTAGGGAAGTCATTATTTTCCCTATTCCTTCGTCCATTATACCAATCATTTGAGCATATACCTCTTTGGTGTCTTTTACGGGTTCAGGTTTATAATCGGGATCTCCGGTACGTTCGGGACGTGTATCTCTAATTTGGTATGGAGAGTGAGGGGCTTCATGGGCAATGTACAAAAAGAACGGTTGCGCTTTATTGGTTTCAATAAAGGATAAAGAATGTTCGGTTATCAGATCCGTTGTATACCCTTTTTCGTTGGATTTGTCGGTATTTAACCACCAATCAAAATAGTTTTCTTGATCGTAGTGCGTATGGTAATCTACGTTTCCGCTTGTAAAGCCCTTAAATATGTCAAAGCCTTGTTTGATTGGAGAATACAAGGTGTCATAGCCCAAGTGCCATTTTCCTATAATTCCCGTTTTATAATCATTTTGTTTTAAAACCTCTGAAATTAATATTTCTTGGGTATCCAAGCCGACGTCACGGTGACTTTTGGCAGTGATTACACCAGAAATACCTGTGGTTTGTGGGTATTTTCCAGTAAGTAGCGAAGCCCGGGTGGGGCTACAAACGACGCCATTGGAATGGAAATCTAAAAACTGGATGCCGTCCTGCGCCAGTTTATCTATATTTGGAGTAAGGTGTTTTTTATTACCATAGCAAGCCAAATCACCATAACCAAGATCGTCAGCTACGATGATAATGATATTAGGTCGGTTCTTTGCGGGTCGGATGGTTTCCGCACGAGCCGAAAGTCCTATGAGGATTCCGCAACAGACAAGAAGTTTTGTGTAATTCATAAATTTTAAATGATTTTACATTACCACGATGGGTTTAGTATTGCTATCGGCAGTTAAATCAGCTATCCCTAAAATGATATCTTAGTGGATTGTCGGTAATTACTGCCGATAGCAAAATCCTATATTATAATTCGTGACAAATGTTAGTACCCTGGATTTTGAGATCCCAAGTTAGCATTATTAACAAACTCAATGGATGGGATTGGGTTTAAATAATATTTTTTCTTGGTAATAGGATGGTCTATCATTTTACTATTAGGAAATTTAAGACCAAGGAAATCCATCTGTATTTGAATTGCTGATTCTAAGACTCCCCAACGGTTTAAATCAAAATAGCGTTTAGCTTCAAATGCTAACTCAATTCGGCGCTCTTTACGTAGTGCTTGGCGGAACGCAGCTTGGTTAGTAAGCGTTGCGGAAGTGAGTTTGGTTAGTCCGGCATTCACCCTTATTTTATTGAGTATATCAAAAGCTTCGCCATCGGCTACATATTTGGTCTCATTCAGTGCCTCTGCCCTTGACAATAAAATCTCAGCGTATCTAATTACTGGATAGTTCCAAGTACTAAGTCCACGTGGATCGACGGTGTTGTAATATTTGTTTACAAAATAAAGGCTCCCCTTTGGCTTAGAAGGATCAATAAAATTGGTAAGACCGTAGTTTTGAACCAAAGTGGACTTTCTTAAATCATTGGCTTCGAACAGTTGCATAAAACCATTTCCAGAAGACAAGCTTCCGCCTTTGCCTTGCAAATTTTCATCCGTTGGCATGATGGCAGCTGACCCGCCAAATTCTGGAGGCGAAAACGTATTGCTAATTCCGGTGGTGGTAGCACCTGCTACGCCGCCATATTGTACTTCGAAATATACCTGTGCACCGTTTTCTTGGGTACCATTAAAATTTTTGGCATAATCGGTTAACAGACTACCGGTTTTTATTAGTTCTTCGGAATGGGTAATTACTAAATCCCATTTTTCCAGTTCGAGATTTACCAGAACCAGTAAGGCCTTAGCCGTTTTTGAATTTGCAGTTCCTGTTTGGTTGCCGTTTTTAACCGTATTGTCGGCAGGTAGAAACTTGGC
>CAXBLH010000596.1:0-2861 GCA_963976315.1 uncultured Dyadobacter sp. | reverse complement strand
AATTTAGATTTTTCAAATATATTACAATTATCTTGTATCCTTATTTTATGAATTAGGACTTTTAGTGAATCAAATTAGATTAGCATCGTGACAGACTCTCAAACCCTCCACCTAAATGCCTCTGGCAAAATCGATCGAAACCGTAACATCTGAAATAGGACTTAAACCATTTAATAAGGTATCTGCCTTGCTTTCGTCAATAGCCCAAGATGTTATCAATCTTATTGCAGAATTATTTTCAACCATTAAAATACCATTTTTATTCCCCCCTGTCTATGCACAGTAAAAAAACTAAATATATCTATATGTAACTGATTTAAAGTAGTTAATAGAATAACTCTTATACATTTCAGTCCATATTTAAAAATGCTTTTAATTCTTCTCCCCTGTTTTTACAATAATTGGATCATGTTGGTGGAGGTAATTCCCAACTTTAAAACACCATAGGAAGGTGTTCCTAACACGAAGTACCAGTTTTTGTATTCTTTCAGTCTCTTGCAAAGGTGTTTTTTTAATATCAAATCGCAACAGCGAACCGTCCACTGGTCTTCAATGTCTTAAAGTACATTTCTATCTGCCAATATTGTTTGTATTTATTTGAGCATGATTGAAATCAATATTAATCAAAAAATCGTCCTTGGTTCCACATCCTGATTGGTAGCAACGTCTTCTTTTAATTTTCACTATTTTAGGAAAATATTTAAATTCATTGATTATTAATGAGTTAAACAGCCAGTACACTTCCCCTCTTTATTTTATCTGGTAAGTAGACATGAAAACTGTTACGAATTCGGATGTGAGGTAGGCTGCACTCCAATTTTATCAAAATGCGCAGTGAAATCAAGCGTGCCTTTAACAATCCCGTAGAAATCCATATCACATTGCCTTAGTTCTACCAGTTTCTCCAATTCTTACAAGAAAATGTACTGAATTTATAATCTTGGCACTTTCAGCAAGACTTGGTATATTTCAAAAAGAATTCACAAAAACAGTTTTCTTGAAAGCCATCTTAATTGGCTATTCACTTTTATTCGTTCCTAGCCGCAACAAAAATGACCATCATAACATCCAGCCTTTGGCGCAAAATTTTTTTTTGTTTTTTAATTCTTTTAGGAAGTAATTCCTTTGCAAGAGACTTGTTTGTTGCTACCAATGGTGACGACAAAAATCCAGGGACCTTGAAACAGCCCTTGGCAACCATTGAAGCAGCTAAAAATAAGGTAAGGAGCATTCATGAGCCGGTAGTGGTTTATGTTAGAGCAGGCACTTATTATTTACAAAAGCCGGTTGTATTTTCTAATGAAGATGCTAGAAAGCTGGAAGAGAAAGTACTATACAAAGCTTATAACAACGAAAAAGTAGTTATAAGCGGTGCCGTTCCGTTACAATTAAAATGGACCAGACATCAAGGCAATATCTATAAAACTACGGTCCCAGCAGGAATTGTTTTTGATCAATTGTTTCTGAACGGCGAAAAGCAACGCATGGCCCGTTATCCAAACTATGATCCGAAAAGTAGCCATTTCGGAGGTTATTCGGAAGATGTCCTATCTCCCGAAAAGATTGCTACTTGGAAAAATCCAGAAGGTGCTTTTATTCATGCTTTGCATAGTCATGAATGGGGGGGCTATCATTATTTGGTCACGGGAAAAGATGCCAAAGGAGAGCTCCAAATGGAAGGTGGTTTCCAAAACAATCGCCAAATGGGCATGCACAAAAAGTATCGTTTTATCGAAAACGTATTTGAAGAATTGGATACGACCGACGAATGGTATTTTGATAAAAAAACCAAAACGCTGTATATCTATGCGGACTCCGACCATTCGCTCAACAAAATGCAGGTGTTAACGCCGCAGTTAAAAAGTCTGTTTGAATTCCGGGGTAGTGCTTCCAATCCAGTTCGGAATATCAGTATCGAAGGTTTCGAGTTGGCGCATGTGTTACGGACATTTATGGAAACAAAAGAGCCACTTTTAAGAAGCGATTGGGCCATATATCGAGGTGGGACAGTGGTACTGGAGGGTACCGAAAACTGTGCTATTCGGAATTGTCATTTCAATGAAGTGGGCGGTAATGGTGTTTTCTTTAATAACTATAACCGCCATAGTGAAGTTACTGGCTCCGATTTTGACCATATTGGTGCAAGTGGCGTTTCGTTTGTGGGAGATCCAGATGCGGTACGCTCTCCAAGCTTTGAATACAATCAGTTTGTTCCATTTGATAAAATGGATAAAACACCAGGACCGAAAAGCAATAATTACCCTGCGGAATGTCTGGTAAGTAATAACTTAATGCATGGATTGGGCCAAACAGAAAAGCAAATTGCTGGGGTTCAAATTTCGATGGCCATGGACATCACCGTTAGTCATAATACTATTTATGATGTGCCACGTTCGGGAATCAATGTCAGTGAGGGTACTTGGGGGGGGCATATTATTGAATTCAACGACGTGTTTAATACGGTGCAGGAAACGGGTGATCATGGGTCCTTTAATTCATGGGGAAGAGACCGTTTTTGGCATCCGAAGCGGAATGTTATGGACAAACTTGCGGCAGAACATCCCGAGCTTATTTTGCTGGACGCTCAAAAAACTACAGTTATCCGGAACAACCGTTTTCGGTGCGACCATGGATGGGATATAGATTTGGACGATGGTAGTAGCAATTACCACATTTATAACAATTTATGTCTGAACGGCGGACTTAAACTCAGGGAGGGTTTTTACAGGGTCGTTGAAAACAATATTATCGTGAATAACTCCTTTCATCCGCATGTGTGGTTTGCGAATAGCGGCGATGTTTTCCGAAAAAATATAGTACTCAAACCTTATTACCCAATTCGTGTGAAGGATTGGGGAAAA
>CAXBLH010000595.1:0-2868 GCA_963976315.1 uncultured Dyadobacter sp. | reverse complement strand
CCGAATTAGTCATGTTTTTGAGATAAGGCTTAATCATGATTTGCGCCTCCACTTGTCCCACAAACGTACTAGCCACATTGGATACCGCCTCTGCCCCACTTACTCCCATAAGCCAATACACTACACGAGCTATTCCTGAAACTACACGCTGCATAATCCCTAAATGGTAAAGCATATTTACCAACACTGCCACAAATATAATAGTAGGTATTACCTTAAAGAAAAAGACAAAATCGTTACCTGGGCCAAAAGCCTTTTGCATTAGATCAGGACGTACCAATGTTCCAAAAACGAAATCAGCACCTTGATCAGAAAAAGAGAGTAACTTTTGAACTTTATCACCAAGCCATTGAAAAATGGCTTGCCCGGTATCGGTTCTTAATATAAAAACAGCAAGTGAAAATTGAATACCCAACCCTACCCCTACGGTTCTAAAATTGATGGCCTTTCGGTTATTGGACATTGCAAAGGCAATGCCTAAAATCAAAAAGATACCGAGTATACCTGTGAAACGTTCCATTCAGTTTAGTTTGATGCTGTTTAAACGGCTGCAAAATAACAAACAAATTATTTGATAGCGGCATGCGGACTAAAATTCTCAATCAATAATTATACTTATTATTACTAGGAAGCAGTTTTCTTGTAGTTCAATAAGGCCCATCCGTTAAAAAATAGGGCAAAACCAACCATTTTGATATAATGAAATTGCAAATCCTGAAAAGTACTCCCCTTTAATACAACACCTCGCATCACTTCAATAAAATACGTTACAGGATTAAGGTAAGCAATCACCTTCGCCCAAGTAGGCATACTGTCGATCGAAGTAAACAATCCGCTCATGAGTAAAAATATCATCACAAAGAAAAATGCCACAGACATCGCTTGCTGCTGGGTTTCGGTATAAGTTGAAACCAATAATCCAAACCCTAAAATAGCCAACAAGTAAAGTGCTAAGAAAGAATACAGCACCACCAAGCTCCCAACCGGTACAATATCATAGAAAAAACGTGCTATTACTAATAAGCCAATACTAAATATCACAACACCCAAAATCCAAAAAGGTAGTAGTTTCCCGATAATAAAATGATGCTTTCTAATAGGTGTTACATTGATTTGTTCAATGGTTCCAATTTCCTTTTCCTTAACAATATTCAAAGCAGACATATATCCACCCACCATGGTCACCAAAAATGCCAATATACCTGGTACCATAAAAAAATTGTAATTCATATTCGGATTAAACCAGTTGGAGGCAGTAATGGAAACTCCCGGCAAGGCCATAGTACTTGGCAAGGGCGTTTTCTCCAAATTGATTTGCAAATTATATTCCGTAATAATCTGCGCTAAATAAGCTGCGCCAACATTCGCCTTGGTTCCGTTAATTGCATTTACTGCTAAAAACAAATTCTCCTTACCTTCCTTCACCAAATTTTTTTCAAAATTGGCAGGTATTTCCAAAATCAAATCAGCATCATCGGTCTCAATAAGCTGGTCGGCAACGCGGTAAGAATCACTATAACCGGTTAGTCTAAAATACCCAGTCGCATTGATTTTATGAATCAATTCGGTGGAAAATGAGGAATGATCGTGATCAACCACCGCAATATTGATATTTTTGATTTCGTAATCAGCCGCCAATGGCAAAATGATTAATTGAATTAAAGGCATCGCAAATAGCATGGGCAACATCGCCTTATTCCGAAATATTTGTCGGAACTCCTTTTCAAGTAATAACCGTATTGTCCGCATATTAAATATTTTAATTCTTAAATAATAAACAAGTAGTACAGCTCGTGGACTATGAAGATTTATTCTAACCTTGTTTTGAATTTTTTCAAACTAACTAGAATTAAAAATATGGTCATCCCTAAAAGCACTGCAACTTCCTTCCAAACCGCCGCTAATCCTAAACCCTTGATCATGATGGCCTTCACTATCAAATAATAGTACCGAGACGGAATGAGGTGCGAAATAACTTGTAATGGCAGGGGCATATTTTCTATCGGAAACATAAAACCAGTAAAAAGCATGGTGGGAAGCATCATTCCCATCAATGAAATAAGCATGGCCGCTTGCTGTGACTCCGCAACTGATGAAATCAGAAGTCCCAATGACAAAGATGTAATGATGTATAACGTACTAATCAGGAACAACAGCAAGATACTTCCATTAATTGGTAACTCTAAAAGGTAAACGCTTAAAAGGAGAATGATTGTTAGGTTCACCAAGGATAATAGCAAATAAGGAATTGCTTTGGCTAAGATTACCAAAATTGGTTTAAACGGCGAGACCAATAATATTTCCATGGTGCCCAATTCTTTTTCACGAACAATGGAAATGGAGGTCATCATCACACAGATCAACAGCAAAACCAGGGACATTACCCCGGGAACGAAATTGGGTGCGCCTTTCAGTTGCGGATTATAGAGCATTCGTACGACGGGTACAATTTGATAGGTTGCGCTTAGGCTATTTGTTTCTGAACTAAAATCACGTATTATATTGGATAAATAATTGGTAAGCGTATTCGCCGTATTAGGATCCGACCCATCGGTGATGATTTGTAGGGTAGTATTTCGGTTATGCTCCCGGTCCATCGACCATTGATTTGGAATAACCAGTACCAGTTTCATTTCATTTTTTTGGAAACCTTTTTCAATTTCTCGGGCATTTCTCAGTAGGCTAGTTACTTCAAAATACTTGCTGGCATTTATTTCTTCAATGAGTCTTGCCGATGACTCGTCGTGGGCATGATCCAAAATGGCTATTTCCGAATTTTTTATTTCGTTGGTCAGCGCAAAACCAAAAAGTACGATCTGGACGATGGGTAGTCCAAACAATAGCAATAATGATTTTTTGTCCCTAAAT
>CAXBLH010000594.1:0-2884 GCA_963976315.1 uncultured Dyadobacter sp. | reverse complement strand
CGTGGAGGAGCCACAACGAGATGAAACGCCATGGTTACCATGTTTTGCCACATTTTGTCCGGCTCCTGCAACTACAAAACATGAAAGTGTGGAAATATTAAAAGTATCTTTTCCATCACCGCCCGTGCCACATACATCAATTGGATCAAAATCGGATAAGTCTACTTTAAGGCATAGGTCTAGCATGGCATCACGAAAACCTTCTAGTTCATCTACGGTAATGCTGCGCATAGCGTAGATCGTTAAAAAAGATGCTATTTCTGAGTTGCTATACTGCCCAGTACTAATGCCTGTTAATGCTTCTTGCGCCTGTTGTTTAGATAAAACTTTGTACTCGAAAAGATCACTAAGAATTCGCTTCATTTATTATTTCAGATTAATTGTTTAGGTCGCTTAAAATAGGTGTAAAGGGTAATATGTATAATCAATTTCTCACGATTTATATCATATGTCATTCAGCTCTCCGACTCTTCTCGCAACAGTAGCTGGCTGATGGCAGGTTTCTGATTTTTGAGAATAAAAGTCTTCATACTAAATCATTCGTGATAAGTTCATACCAATTTATTATATACTTAACCAGTTTTTCAACATTTCTTTACCATTGTCTGTCAACACAGATTCCGGATGGAATTGTACGCCTTTTACATCATACTTTACATGTGAAAGTGCCATTACGCGTCCCTGATCATCGACTGCCGTAATTTTCAAATCATCTGTAAAAGAATCCGGAGTAACGGTCCAGGAGTGATAGCGACCCACTTTAATTTCGGAAGGAATATTTTTAAAAATTCTTTCGCTGGAATCTTGCACATAGGCCATATCACTCACGCCATGTAATACGTCTGTCATGTTTTCTAACTGCGCACCATAACATTCTCCGATTCCCTGGTGCCCGAGGCACACACCCAAAATACTTTTAGAAGCACCATATTCCTGAATCAAGTCTTTCATTATACCCGCTTCGGAAGGGATTCCTGGGCCAGGAGACAGCAATATTTTGTCATATTGAGCCACCTCCTCTACCGACATTTTATCGTTTCGGATTATGGTCACTTTATCGTGCAGCTCCCGTAATATATATACCAAATTGTAGGTAAAGGAGTCGTAGTTATCGAGTACTAATATTTTCATGATTTGGAATAATTAAGGTCTTGATATGCTTTAAATCGCTACTTTATAATTTAATTCTAGTTCGTCACCGGCTTTACCTCTAATTCCCCAATTATGGCGGGGCGATTCGGTAATCATAATCTCGACATCGTTTGGGTGAATACCCAGTTCACGCTCAAAACGTTCGAATATAAGTTGGTACAATTGCTTTTTCGCCTGAACGGAACGCCCCTCAAACAGAAGGATTTCAAGGATGGTGTACTGGTTGCTTCTTCCTTCTGGGCTATACCAATCCCCTTCGTCCAGATAAAAAAAGCGATGTGCACGTTTGTTTTGAGGATATTGAAAAGCTTCTATAATACAGCCGTGCAATACATCCGAAAGTTCAGTTCTTATTCCAAACAGTTGTTCTCTTAATCCGTATATCTTGATCTGGGACATGGCCTTTAAATGCTTTCTGCAAATTCAATCGCCTTACGTAAGGCAGCTAGTTTGCTATTTATTTCCTGTAATTCACTTTCTACATTTGATTTGGCTACCACGCCCATTCCGGCTCGGTAGAACAAGGTATTGTCTTTACTTAAAAAGGTGCGAATGGCGATAGCATGATTGAAGTCTCCGTTGAAATCCATAAATCCAATTGCTCCACCGTAGATACTCCTATTGGTAGTTTCCATTTTGTCAATCAGTTTCATGGCATTGTGCTTGGGTGCACCAGATAGCGTACCAGCAGGGAAAGTATCTGCTACTAATTGCAATGGATTTACGTCTTCATTCATAGTACCCACTACTTTAGAAACCAAGTGGATGACGTGTGAATAAAATTGTACTTCTTTATAGTTGGTAACCTTTACAGCATCACAGCTTCTACTCAAATCGTTCCTTGCCAAATCTACAAGCATAACATGTTCTGCCGATTCTTTGGGGTCATTCAAAAGATCCTGAGCAGCAATGGCATCCGCCTGATCGTCCCCTGTACGTTTGAAAGTTCCCGCAATTGGGTGAATTTCAGCCTCTCCATCTTTTATGAATATTTGTTTTTCAGGCGAAGAACCGAAAATTTTATAATTGCCATAATCAAAATAGAATAGATATGGGGAAGGATTGATAGAACGTAAAGCACGATAAACATTGAAATCGTCTCCCTGGAAATTACGGCTAAAACGGCGTGAGGGGACAATTTGAAATACATCTCCACGTAAGCAATGGTCTATTCCTTGCTGTATCACCACCCTCATTTCATTGTCGGAAACATTGGATGTTTCTTCTGAGGCAATTTTGAAGCCATATTGAGGGAAATTACGATTTTTAATGAGCGTTTCAATCTGGTCCAAACCCGATTCTAAAACCTGATCTCCATAGGTATGTTCAAAAATATAGAGTTCATTTTTAAAGTGGTTGATCGCGATTACGTAGCGGTAAACTTGATATATGATCTGATCCACCGCTGTATCAGCCGTTTCTGGCTGAATATGGATATCTTCAAAATACTGAACGGCATCATAAGTCATGTGACCAAACAAGCCATTGGTAATAAACGGGAAGTGTTGTTTCTCGGATTCAAAGCTTTGTGCAAAAGCATAAAGGGCCTGTACTGCATCTTTTGGTTTTTCCAATTGATAAGTCCGTTTGGCTCCATCCGGGAATTGGGTTTTTATTTCCCCTTTATTCAACTTAAAAGAAGCTACGGGATCACAGCAGATATAGGAAAAGGAGTTGTCATTTCCATGATAATCAGAGCTTTCCAGCAATATGGTATTTACGAACCGGTCTC
>CAXBLH010000593.1:0-2892 GCA_963976315.1 uncultured Dyadobacter sp. | reverse complement strand
TGTAAGGAAAGAAAAGCCGGTTTTTGAATAATCTATAGCGTGTCGATTTAAAAATAGAAGTGGTGTTAGCAATATTTCAAAAAGAAATTGGTGGTTTTTTTAACTCATTGGTGGCGTATATCGTAATTGCGGTATTTCTGGTGGCAGTAGGGCTAATAGTATGGGTTTTTCCAGATTCCAATGTATTAGACTATGGCTATGCAGACTTGGCTTCTTTTTTTTATCTGACACCTTATGTCTTGCTTTTTTTAATTCCTGCAGTGACGATGCGGTCCTTTTCAGACGAGATAAAATCTGGAACTTTGGAGCTACTAGTTACCAAACCCATTAGTATCTGGAATTTGGTACTAGGTAAGTTTTTGGCGGGCTGGGCTTTGGTATTGATCACACTTTTACCAACAATTTTATATTTTTATAGCATTTACCAGCTCGGAAATCCAGTAGGTAATGTAGATTCAGCCGCCGTATTTGGTTCGTATATAGGTATTGTTTTACTAAGTGGTACGCTGGTATCGTTTGGTATCCTAGCTTCTTCCTTAAATGATAATCAGATTGTTGGATTTGTATTAGCCGTTTTTATAGGGTTCTTGTGGTATATCGGGTTTGGGGCAGTCGCTTCTTTATTTGGGAATGGCTTTACAGCCAATTTATTTTCTTGGTTAGCTTTGGATATGCAATACCGTACATTAGGAATCGGGTTGATTGATCTGGGCAGTGTAGTCTATCAAAGTAGTTTAATACTATTTTTCCTGTACCTTACCCATTTAAGGGTAAAGGCCATTTGTAGCTAATCCATTTTACTTATTAACCTTCACTTTTCCTTAGCGGGAATTGGGACAGCATTGTTATTATATTTTTCACAATTGATCTATTCAAGAAGGGGGTGCGTATATGAATAAAACACATGCACAACCATGAAAAATAAAATGAGTCCCATGGGCTTTTTAGTGCTATATCAACAAAGTACAAAAGCAAAAGTAAAACTGGAAAGTACAATTATTTGGTATATGGCTGCTAAGTCCTATGAAAAATTTGTTAGCTTGCTGCTAATATATAACCAATTAAATATTGAGCAACTTTTGGCGACTAATAAGTTAAAATACTCGGAAGAGGAATTGGTGGCAGGTCTTAAGCTGAACGATAAGACGGCCTTCGAATTTCTATACGATCACTATTCAGGCGCACTGTTTAATATCATTTCTAAAACCATTAGAGATGAAGTAAAAGCAGCTGATGTGTTGCAGGAGTCATTCTTAAAAATATGGAAGAATATTGCTTCCTATAATCCAGAAAAAGGGAGGTTGTTTACCTGGATTATGAATATTGCTCGTAATACTGCAATAGATGCGATTCGAGCCGAGAATAGAAAGCCTGGCATGACTGACATTGATGACCGTACGGTTCACGAACAGCAAGATGTGGATGTGGATTTAAGAGCTTCTAGCTCGGATTTAAAGGCAATTGTGGATTTGCTTCGCCCCGAAAGGAAGCTTCTGGTAGATATGGCCTATTTTCAAGGTTATACCCATGAAGAAATTGCCGAAAAGTTGAGTATCCCCTTGGGTACCGTTAAATCAAGAATTAGAACAGCTCTACACGAGCTAAAACAATACTTTGCAGTATGAATATCCAAGCCTACATAGAGTCCGGTATATTAGAGGAATATGTATTGGGCAGTGTTTCTCCACAGGAAAAACAGGAGGTGGAATGTATGTCTCATATTTATCCCGAGATTAAAGAAGAGTTGATGCGTACAGAATCAGCTTTGGAGGAATATGCGTTATTACATCAGACAGCGCCACCAGCATCGTTGAAGGAATCTATATTTGCTCAAATGAACTTTGACCAAACAGCTCCTTCTTTGGAAGTAAGTGAATCGATAAAAGAGGAAACCAAAATTATTTCGATTGGTCAACAAAATGATCCTAATGAAGAAGTGTTGGGTTCAAATGATGATCGTTTAAGTAAAAGATCCAATGAACAACCAATATGGCCGAAATTAGCCGTTGCGGCTGCAATATTATTAGCCATTTTTGCTGGTTATTCTTCATTACAGGTTTCTGATTTGAAACAAACAAATGGACAACTTGCTCAAAAAATGGAGGGTATGAATAAGGATCTGGAGTATAGCTCCGTATTAGCAAACTTGTATCGTGACCCCAATTTTAAAGTCATTCATCTGGCAGGGCTCGAAAAGTCCCCACAAAGTGCTGTTGCGGCATTCTGGAATGTGAATACCAATGAAGTACTACTAGATGTGCAAAAACTACCTGATGCACCGAATGGTAAGCAATACCAGCTTTGGAGCATTGTAGATGGTGTGCCCGTTGATATCGGCGTTTTAGACAATCAGTTTGCTGGAAAAGTACTTAAAATGAAAGACACAAAGTCAGGCTCAGTAGCTTTTGCCATTACCTTGGAAAAAGAAGGAGGCAGTCCTACACCCACTATGGAAGAGATGTATGTGATGGGTGAAGTGTCCTAGTGTTATCAAACGCTTTCAAATCAATAGGTAGTTTTGCTTTGGCAGGGCTACCTATTTTGGCTTTTTTTACTTTTGTGTCAAAAACAAAAGTAAGAGAACTTGTTTATATTGAGATGATTTGGCACTGTATTTTACTCATAAAGGTCTAATAGCGCCATTTTTTAGACGTGTACGGCAACAATTACAGCATTTTCTGTGTTGACTACACTCATAATAAGCTTAAATTAAAATTTTGATTAAAATGTTTATCATGCAATTGTCCGAATTATTAAAACCAATTGCGCAAAAATTAGACAAGTGGGGTGTGGAAGGTGCAAAGCTTGTACCCAACCTTATTTTGGCCATATTACTACTGATTGTTTTTCGCTATTTGGCATCCTACGGAAGTAGGTTAGTGAAGCGGTTTC
>CAXBLH010000592.1:0-2893 GCA_963976315.1 uncultured Dyadobacter sp. | reverse complement strand
TTTATTAATTTCAGCCTATTACAGTACCCTATTATTGTAATAGGCTTTTTGGTTCACCTTACCATTACTCACCTTAAACTCCTAAAAACCGACCATTTAATGGTTCCATAATTTTCAATCATTCATGCGTTATAAAATATCTTTTGCCATTACATTTCTAATTTTCAACCTTGTTTCAACGTATGCAGTCGGGCAAACTACAAGGCAAAATAGCTGGCACAGGATTACAATTCAAACCCCAATAGATCAAAAACTTTCGGTCTCTTCTGAATTTCAGTACCGTACGCAAAACGATTTCGACAATAATCATTATTATAGCCAACCCTTGACAAGCTCTTTTAGGCTTTGGATCGATTATAAAAAAAACGAGACTATTAGTTTTAGCCTCTCTCCATTTTCGTATTTTGACCAACGTCCTTCTTATAATTTAATAACGGATCACGATAAACCGCATACCAATGAATATAGGTTTGCTGGTGCAGTAACTATTCAAAAACCAGTTTTTAGCAATTTTAATGCCTTTACCAAGCTTGGATTAGAATTTCAACACTTTGACAACAAAAAGGATAAGTACCGGCTTCGTGGGCGAGCCGGGTTCAGTTACCAATATACTATATGGACATTCTCTACTTATAACGAGTTGTTTTTGAATGTGGCTGGAACTCCCTTAACTCATTTTTATAACCAAAACAGAATATGCGGCTCCATCAACGCGAATCTGCATCGTAACTTTGGAATGGAGATCGGCTATATTCACGGCGACAAGCTACCCCGACAATCAGAAACTATCCAAAAAGAGCGCATCCTTTATTTGAATTTAACAGTGAAGTTAAATACGGGAAAATAATTACAAATCCCATTTTAACTCCACCCCATTTTTTTGTAACAATTCCTGAAAATCGCTTAACAAACCCTCATTCTCGTACACCTGTTTTGGGGATGTATGCTGCATTATACAGTTAGCGGCCAACATACCAGCAGCGACACCAATACTCCATTCCACCGGATGAAGTCGATAACATCCATTGGTAATATGAGTAGTGCCTATGTTCTTATTAGCAGGTAATATATTGGAAATCCGTTGCGGAATTAATGCTCCTAATGGTATTTGAAAAGGCAAGGATCCAAAATCAATGTAATTATCACCCCCCGAACTTGGATGTAAATCGATATGATAATACCCAATACCTACACTATCCTTAAATTGCGCAGCACGCCCTCCTTCTTTCTCTCCTGCCACTAATTTTCGGTTATCAGCACCAACATGTTCTTCCAAAATCCGGAACATGGGTTTTATTCGACGAGATTCCCGAATATAGGGATACATAGCTAGGCCATCGTCTGTACCCAATACATCGCCTCGTAATCTTAAGCCCTTCCAGCCAGTACCACCATCGGGACGCGGCGCCTCGGTTTGTAACCAGTAGAATAAAGACAAGCTAAGCTGTTTCGACCTATCCACATGTCTCTTGAAGTCCGCCTCAGATACATCCAGAATATCTCCCAAAAAGTAATCATTTTGAGGCCAATTCATCATGGTAACATCCCCCTTGTAAAAATTTGGGGTAAAATTATCCTTGTTGATAATCTTACGGTAATTCCAGAGGTTGAGTTTATTAGGGGTAGCTTTTCCTTCGGGGTGGAAACCTAACGCCTTTGTTTTTAAGGTTTTAGGATCCGAATAAGACAAGTCTAAAAGCTTCCCTGACCATGGATGAGTCATTGTAGGAACCAAATTCCGCCAAAACTCATATTCCAAAGGTTTATCTATGACGTGGTCTTCGTCCTTTAAATAGTCCATTGCCAAACACATCGTAAATGCTTGGTTATTATGAGCATTTTTTACTTCGGCAGCATGTAATTCATGGGTATCGCTTTTGGCCTCACTTCCAGTAACATACTCTGTACCAGTCAATGGTAGTAACTCCCCAGTTTCTGTACCATCCACAAAATAGCTCCCATGAACTATTATGTCTTGCTTCTGTAGCCCGTAGCTTAGCTTCAATGCCGTCACCTTGTCGCCCTGCATATCAGCAGCCACCACCTTTGTTTTGAGCAAAAGCTGCATTTTCCCGGCACTAATATAGGGAGCAAATAATTCCATAAGTACCGTTACCGTTACCTTTGGTTCATGACAAATTCTTGAAACTCCGCCGTCACCAGGATTTAAAAGCGCTCGTTGTTTGGCAGCAGCTGTAAGGGGGTAATTACGTCTATAATAGTCACGAATAGCGTTCCGAAAATCGCGATAAGATTGCGGAGCGCCTTTTGTTTCGATCCATTGATGCTCATCCGGTGGGACACCTTGTTGTGAAATTTGACCGCCAATCCAAGACGTTTCCTCCGTCATGATGATTGTTTTTCCAAGCCTAAGTGCGGAAATCGCTGCGGCACAGCTGCCCAGTCCGCCACCAGCTATTACTATATCGGCACTCATTTCCATAGATTTGGCTACTCCCATTTTGTCCTGAGACGCGATGGACGAGGTAAAATCTGGATTAGAGGATACCCAAATAGCGCTACCTCCTAAACCTGCATTTTTAAAAAACCGACGACGATTCATATTCTGAAAATAATGTTGTTATTCCGAGTCAATTGAGAGCCTATTTCAAAACATTATTTCTCCAAATTCCTACTATGAAAAATTAATATTATTTGGTACTATTACCCTTTTTTACATGAATCAGAAGGAATAAATAAACCCAACATTAAGCCCTTGTGCAAACTGTATAGTTCCACTTTGATCGTTGTCATAAACTAAAATTGAACTTACATTCACATTCACGAATTTGTTAATTTTGGCTGTTAGAGCCGCATCGAGACGATGGTCAATATTTGCCGGATCTTTTAAGCTAGAATACAATTGGTAACGACATTTTAAATTCACCTGTTT
>CAXBLH010000591.1:0-2899 GCA_963976315.1 uncultured Dyadobacter sp. | reverse complement strand
GGCCAAATCCGAATTCCCTGTCGCCGACAAAGCCGGTAGTAACGGTTTTGCTCCCAAAAATCCCGTAGCCAATTTATTATCATTAGCAGCCAGTAAACGCTTCAATTCGTTTCCAGCGAACTGCATTTTATCACTTTCAAGCAACTGCATATAAATAGCGTTGGCATAGGCCGTTTGGGTAGCACCTGTAAAACCAAGTTCACCATCTACATATCCTTTGCCGTCGCCGTAAGCAGCTGCATCGGTAATAAACTCTCCTTGGGCATTGGTATAATGCTTTTTTATACCTTCACGAACCTTCACCCCCATGTTAGCGAATCTAGCCGCATCTGCTGAGTTGCCAATCGCCTTGGCCATTTCCGCCATCAGGTCAGCACAGTATGCAAAATAAAACGTTGCGAGCATGTCAGGAGGTGTTTTCTTTCCAAATGAAAGCCAATCTCCAAATCCACCTTTTGGGCTAAGTTCTTTAAAGGTAGTTTCTTCAAAAACATAATTCCCTTTACTGCGCATTTCTAAAAAATCCATAAACTTGGTCATAGGTCCCCAGCCTTGCTGAATCATTCGTGTGTCACCATAAGCTCTATAAACCTGATACGGACAAATAATACCGGCTTCCATCCAGCCCGGTGAAAACGTGTCGGACTTCCGTAAATTGGGCGTAGGAGCATACAGCGGATAGGCACCGCTTTCAAACTGACCATCATTTAGATCGGTCACCCATTTTGTAAAGAAAGAAGAGACATCTCTGTTAAAGGTGGCCGATTTGATATAAACCTGAGCGTCGCCAGTCCACCCAATTTTTTCATCTCGTTGCGGGCAATCCGTCGGAATATCCACATAATTAGCTCTTTGGGTCCAGTCTATATTACTGTAAAGCTGATTAACCATTGCATTGTCTGTTGTAAAATCGCCCACTTTCGGAGTGGCTGACCCCACTACTAATCCAAGGATAGTATTTTGGTCCGGTTTTGATTTCAAACCACGAACCTCCACGTACTGAAAACCATGATAGGTGAATTGAGGCTGCCAAGTTTCCCCATTGGGGTCGCCTTTGATGACATAAGTATCCGTTGCCCGAGCCATTCTCAAATTTTCTGTCATTAATCTACCATCAGGATACAGTTTTTCTCCATATTTCAACTGAATGGTATCCCCAGCATTTCCTTTGACTTTGATACGAACAATACCGGCAATATTTTGTCCTAAGTCAAAAATGTACTTACCATCGGGTCGGTCGGTAATATTTTTAACAGACAAAGTTTGCGTCACCTGTACAGGAGGACCTGGATAAACTTGTATTTGGCGTTCTGTCCGGTCTGGAAATATTTGCGCATTGGCCCAGCCTTTGTCCTCAAAATTTGGCTGATTCCACCCCGGAAATTCTAACCGTGCATCATAAGTTTCGCCATTTAGCAAATCCGATTCCTGCAACGCACCTGCCTTTAATTTCCACGTTTTGTCTGTCACTACTATTTCTTTGGAACCGTCTTGGTATACAATTTCTAACTGACTTTTCACAGCAGGAACCTTGCCGTAGAATCCACGAACCGTTGGATTTTTAACCAATAAGGAATACCCCAAATAACCGGCATACCAACCATAGGATATTTGTGCTCCTAGTGCATTTCTACCTAATTTTAATTGACTCGTTACATCATAAGTTTGGTAATAAACACGTTTATTATAGTCTGTCCAGCCGGGTGTTAAATTATCAGTTCCAACTCTTTGACCATTGATAGAAAACTCGTATAACCCCAATGCCGATACGTAAAGTCGTGCTCTTTTGATTTTTTTATGAATATCAATTTCCTTTCTAGCATAGGGAGCAGGGGGTAAATGATAAACAGGCCCTTTTCCCAAATGGTCCAAATCCAAACCGATCCAGTCGCCTTTCCATTCGGATTTTAAAAGTAACCCCATTTCCCATGTGGCGGTTTCACTCCATGTACTGGCTTTACTGTTTTTGTCCCAACTTTTCACCTTCCAATAATATACCGTTCCCGATTGCAGCGCTTTGCCTTCATATACTATCTGATTGGTTTTATTACTTTTTGTTATTTTTGAATTCCAAAGATCCGCCTTACTTTCTGACAACAACTCAGGTGAACTTGCCACTAAAATTTGATAGGCCGTTTGAATCTGATCCGATTGTTTGGAAATCAATTCCCAGCTTAATCTAGGATTGGTAACATCTGTAACCGGATTAACCTTGTATTCTGTTTTTAAAGAAACAGGAATGATAGAGGCTTTGGCGGTACATAAAGTTAATAAACTGCATATCGCTAAAAATGAAAATAATTTCATGTCTGAATGGATAAGTATAAATTTGTTAGTATAAAATTCTTTGTTGTACTATGCTTCGACAGGCTCAGCATGACATTCGACAGGCTCAGCATGACAATTGTTTGACAGTCTTTGGATAGTACTTAGGTTGGTTCGACCGCCGAAAGCCCTCTCCCTACTGCAACACCTTCACTCCTTTTGGTGCTTTGATCGTGGATTTCACTTTACCGTTCGACAGTTTCTCGTGACGGATATTTACTACCCCCAGTGGCGTTGGGTAAGTGCCTTCTACCCAGTCCAGATCCCCCAGATTTGGCGACACTTTGATAACTTTTCCACCCGGCTCTACTACACTTACTCCTAACACGTGCTCACTCAGCCATGCAGTTGGTCCTGATGCCCAGCCATGGCATAGGCTATGACGTAAGTTTTTATAACAATAAGCCCCAAAATCACCGTGTATATCATCTTTCCCAATTGGAACAATATCGTCGATGGGAGCTGCATTTTTAGTCCATTCCAAATCAAAATCTTCCCAAAAGGTGGTAGCGCCCATGTCCAGCATAGCACCCCAATAATTACGTATACAATCCATAGCACCTATGTAATCACC
>CAXBLH010000590.1:0-2920 GCA_963976315.1 uncultured Dyadobacter sp. | reverse complement strand
CTCCACATCCCCTAGGTTGCCAAAAGCTTGCTTATAATTTAAGATAAAACCAGGCCCTGGGTTTTGTACATAACGCTTCCTGCCGTTACGGATTACATACCGTCGCCATGGCCGAACCACTGTACCCAACGATAATATCGTAGCCCGATAAGGATCAAAGCCTGTATTTTCGAGCTCAACATTTTCTGGACGATTCGGCGTATAGGAGTAATTTTTAAATTTGAATAAAGAACTAATACTTTCAAGATTAAACAGCTCCGTGCGGTATTGCATTTCCAAAGAAGCCGTTATATTCATGATATCAGCAATAGTCCTCACCTGCAACTCCGATTTAACAAACTGGTTTTGGTATAATTTTATCAAATTCCGTTCGAAGAAACGGGAAGAAATACTGTTTGGAAAAGGTTGTACCGGATCCTTTTCGTTGATCTGGCTTGCTAACTCTCCACCTACCAAACTTATATCCCATTTCCGATTTCCAGTTCGTAAAAGTAAGGTACCATACATACGGTGACGGCCCAAGGAATGACGTATATATGGACTCATCAAAGCATAATTACCTTTGCCCCAACGTTTTTCTAACTGAGTCAGCATATTCAATGCCGAGCCTTCAACCGTATTGAAGTTCAATGAAAATACGGGATTGTCCAAGTAAAACTGATTACCCAAAGCATAAGTATTGCCCAACACAAAATGTTTTAATTTAATGGTGGTGGAGTCGGGTTTTTTAGTAATATTTTTAGTTTCCTTCACCAGCTTAATACTATCCTGTAATTGGTAGCCCTTCACCTCCAAGGGCGTTAAGGGAATAGGGCGAAGTACTTGCCAATAGGTGGTATCCCGTTTGTTAGCCATGGAATCTATGACGATAGAGTCACTTCTAATCATGCGTTTACTCACTTTTGGATCTGCTTTTATTTGCTCGTCCGCGTATTCCTTCGAGAGCTTTCGAAATTCTTTAGAAGAAAACTGCTTTTGCTTTTTAATTAAGTCGGCCAACCCTTCCTGATTGGAATTTGCATTTTGATCCGACTTAGGTATCCGGTCATTAATCTTGACGTTTTCAGTAAGATTAGGGTCAATATCTAAATTTTTATAATTTACAGAAACCAAATATTTAAAATTCCCTGCGAAGCCCAAATACCCCCCATTCAACCTAAACTGCTGATTCACTGGAAGCCATACATTTTTTATAGGACTAAAAATTTGTTTTGCTGCTATCTCTAAACCGCTCGATGTGGTTTCAAGATCATAGCTGTGAATTGCCCAAGTATCTTCTAAAATATATAGACTTCCACGAAAAACACCCTCACCAAAGGCTTTTGGTATGACCTTAATTTTGTTTACAAATTGCCCCTGGTCTTCAAAATAGCCTTCATATTTGAAATTATAAAAACCAAAAGCACGTGGAGAAAATGGTGTAATAGTACCCGCAACCACTGGGCTATATAAGCTCGCCATTATAAACTCATTGGGGGAAGGAATACTGTTATCAACACTGTTTCTGGTTGAAATTATTTTTTGGTTATAGATATTCGGACGTCGGTAGGTAATTTCCGCGACACTTTCATTGATAAAAGCCTTGCCTTTTTCAATCCCCTCCTTCTTAAGTCTTTTTTGTAACAAATAGGGTATTTTGGTGGCAACGGCGGAAGCTCTGGAATAAACATCAGCCTTATAACTCCTTACCTGTAATTGATGAAATTTGGCCTTAGCAATGGCCTTCTTCATGATAGATACTGCTAAATCTTCCTTTTGATTACCGATCACTGCCTCAGACAAATTGAGTGCCTGGATCTCCATCACGATGTTCTTTTCTACAAAGGAAGCTCCGATGCGGACCGGCGAAATAATAGTTTTAAATCCAAGGTATTGGTAAACAATTTGATAATCGCCCTCAGGCAATGAGAATTCGTAATAACCTTCTTCGTTGGCCATAGTACCCTGGGTGGTACCTTGTACTGAAATTCCAGCATATGGAAGGGCCATACCATCCGATGTTGTAACACGACCTTTTATTCCAGCTGCAAAGGCCAAACAACTCGTGAGCAATAGTAGCACTATTGTTAGTATTCTGCGGGTAAAGTACATCAGTAGACATTTCGATTTAGAAAAACAGTATTAACGGCAACGCTAGAAAATTTCATGAAAATTAGAAATAAAATGGGCTACAAGTCTGATTATTTGTAATATAAATTTTAGAGTGTGACTATTAAGCCTAAAACATACCGGTTACCTTCAAACTTTTCAACAATTGGATCAATTTAATAGTAACCTGTGCGTGTATTGGGTACTGTCCATTTTTATCATTAATTACCATATAGTACCAGTCTTGCTAAAAAGGCCGCATTTTAGAGTGGCTACATCAAAAACCCTGCCACGGAGGGTTAGAAATAGAATCAAAACCTTTAATGCTTAGGCTTTTTCACTGTTGGCGTAATACTGTAAGAGGTGAAAGGCAGGGGCTCAAACCCTGCATACTTTGTATAAGCTTTACCACTGAATGTCGTGGATTGTTTTCATTTTATCCAGGGAAATCTACGCTCCTTCGCTGTGTGGTTATACCGTAAAAAAAAAGGTGCGATTAATTTCCGCAAATAAAGGGGGATCTAAAACTGCTGGTTTGTAAAAAAGAAAGTCACTACTATTTTCCTATTTAATGGACGTAATTCCGACTTTTCAAGTAGTAGAATTTCTGGTGTAAATAGTTCTTGAAGACGATATTTGTACTATGAGGTGGCTACTGTTAAATTTTTACAAAGTCTTTTAAATAAAAAAAATACCCTTGCTCGTTTTTCCGGCAAAGGCATTTTTTTAAGCTTAAAATCAGCTTACGTTCTAAAAATTACGGTTCACAACTTATTTTTCGTGCGAAACAGGGCGTATTTTGCAGGAATAGCCCTAGCTAACTTGCGACATC
>CAXBLH010000589.1:0-2928 GCA_963976315.1 uncultured Dyadobacter sp. | reverse complement strand
CGAAAGCAAATTTTTGATTCACTCCACTGATATAATCTGATGCAGTTTTAAACCAGCATGATATATAGTCTAATCGCTTAACATTGCCTAAGGAATCGAATGTTCTATCCATATCTGCTTTTTGGATCTTATTCAACTCCTTTGCTCCGAGATATGGCGGATTACCTAGAATGTAAATCTCATCATTGGGAAGTTTGGGGCAAACTTCTTCCCAGTCCAGTCTAATAGCATTGCCTTGTGTAATATTCCCGCCAGCTCTCAATGGTAGAGTAGGTGTTGCTGTTCCAAACACTTCTTTAAACTTGGTATTCATTTGGTGCTGTGCTAACCAAAGACTTAAAACAGCTATTTCGTGAGCAAAATCATCTAGCTCTATACCATAAAACTGCGAAAGTTGTACTCTGGTGAAAAGTTGTACTTGAAATTGAGCAGCTAATGTTAGTTGCGCTTTGGGTATGAGCTCTAACTGGTATGGTTCAAACCCTGTCGCAGCTTGTTGCAGCCTTTGGAGCTGCTGTAAAATACTTATTTCGAGCGTTCTTAATTCTTTGTAAGCAATAATCAAAAAGTTACCACTACCACATGCCGGATCAAATATTTTGAGTTTACTAATCCTGTCAAGAAGCTTGTTGAGTCGTTTAGGTTCATTTTTCCCTGTTTCAAACTCTTCTTTTAACTCATTCAAAAACAGGGGTTCAATCACCTTCATAATGTTGGGTACGCTGGTATAGTGCATCCCCAGCCCACCACGGTGCTCAGGAGTGACTACGGCCTGTATCATGGAGCCAAAAATATCGGGATTAATGGCACTCCAATCCAAGTCGCCACTGTCCACCAACATCTGGCGGCTTCTTCTCGTAAATAGGGGCGCTTGATGTGGGTTTCTAAACAATCCACCGTTTACATAAGGGAATGCTTGGAGGTAAGCAGGTAGTTCGGCTCCGCTCACCATACGCTTGCTGCTACTGGTATTCATTACTTCAAACAGCGTATCCAGAAATGTATTCAAGTCACTGCCGTCCATCTGAGTATGGCTGCTAACGGCATGGGTAAACTGGCTTTTATCAAATATACCAGTATCTTCAGCAAAAAAGCAGAAAAGTAAACGTGACAAAAATACATTGAGGTTGTGTACCTGTTCCTGCGTTTCAGTAGGGTTGTCTTTATCTATTTCGTCGTACAGCTTTGCCATACGTTCCGCTGCTTTTACATCGGCAGGGTTCTCGCTTTGATGCACTGCCTTTTCCATACCTGCCCAAGGAAGGAAAAAGTCATAATGTCTAGGTAAATCCAATATTGGAATATCGAGGGTGTCGGCTGTTTTGGTATCGACAGCCAGTAGCGTTTCATTATCCGTAACCACAATAAACCGTGGTTCGTGACGGAGATTATCACTATCCGCCTGGATTGCGCTAATTACTTCATGCACATCCGCATTTTCTACCGAACGAAAAAACAGTTTCTTCTTCCAGACGATTTCACCTTCCGCTTTCGAAAGGTTCATACTCCCCATTTTTAGCTTGGAAATGGACGCTTTGGGCAATCCATAAGCAAGCAGAAAATCGTAAATAAAAGTCTCTTTATTAAAGGATTTTACTAACTGCTGTAAGTTTTGCTCTATTTGGGCACTGTTCATATAGGGAATGAGGGGGTAAAGGAAAAGCTCTCCAAACCAAATAAAGAACTCGGAGAATCAAATATACAAATTTACCGAAAACCTCAGTTACATTCTACTCCATCAACTATTCTTCCAATTATTAATAGCAGAAGCTATTCACCTAGTGGCGATATTTTCTTTGTACAAACAGGTGTATAACTTGGGATGTAATTTTACATATCTCCATTAACGTGAGTCATTTTTTCAATTTTCTACCTACGTCATCAAGAACGTGGGTAGAAAATCGGTTTTTCTACCCACGTCTATTACAAGATATGCCATTCTTAGCTTATGGATCTCCTATGGTGAGGCCCAGATCCGTGCCCCATCAAATTATTCAAAAAAATATTTTTGCAGCGCTTGTTTGAGATCATCGGGAACAGGCTCATTTAACCCATTGCTTGAAACTTTTCTTGCCAAAGTAGAAATCTCATAGCTTTTGAATAAGCCCATTCTTATCAAATATTATTTATGACCGTAAGATTGAAGAGATATTATTAGAATAATTATACAATTTCAACAATTTAGAAGAACAATAAGTACTTATTATGAATTGAAAAGGTTAGTTAGTAATAACTATTACCTAATAAGGCCTAATTATAAGCCAGTAAAAAACTAACTATCTGATTATCATAAAGTTATATATATTTTCCGAAACTCAGTCAAACAAACATTTTTTGGTTGGCTAATTAGGCTTTCCGAAATTGTGTCAAATATAAATATGCTGATTTTTAGCCAGTTACAACCATCTTACAAATACCAGTCAATCAAGTTAAGCCCAATATGGGTGATACACATTAAACTTTGATGGAACATTCTTTGTATCCTTATATTTAATCCTCCCAGAATCGATAGCTTGCTTAATCAATATTAAAATTTGAGATGCCTGCTTATCATGCCACCATTTCCCTAAGACCGATTCATACTTGGCTTGTCTTGATTGATGACTGATTTACCTTGATCATCAAAGTTTAGATTTAGCCGTACTAACTTGAATCGTTTTTTTAATTTTTAGCCACCGTTCATCTTGACGTAGATCAAAATGCCGTTTTTCTTCTCATATTTTAACAATTTGTACTATAATTATGCTTTAGTGTAACACGAAAAGGATTTTTGCTTTTAAATACACCTATAAGTCACTATTAAAACCCCTTGATACGCTTTTCACATACCTCCAGCATTTCTTGAATAATCTGTTTTGCGCTATTGAGGCTGTCTCAAAAAAAATTAACACCAAATTTAATTCTGCTAAACTCCTCATTCCAAACAGT
>CAXBLH010000588.1:0-2946 GCA_963976315.1 uncultured Dyadobacter sp. | reverse complement strand
TGGGCGTAGGAATGGATAAAGTAATGATGAATATCGAACATTACGGAAACACTACCTCTGCAACCATTCCACTTTGTCTATGGGATTTTGAATCAAAATTAAAAAAAGGCGATAACCTAGTACTTGCTGCTTTTGGAGGAGGATTTACATGGGGCGCGCTGTATCTCAAGTGGGGATACACCAAACAATAATAAATCAATTATGGCAAACACCGCAGATTTACGTAACGGACTGGTTATTAATTTCAATCATGACTTGTTTCAGGTTATTGAGTTTCAACATGTAAAACCGGGCAAGGGCAATGCTTTCGTTCGAACAAAAATTAAAAGTTTAACCACTGGAAAAGTACTCGACAACACCTTTTCTTCAGGTGCTACCATCTTACCGGTTCGAGTTGAACGTCACAAATTTCAATACCTATATAAAGACGAGATTGGTTTCAACTTTATGAACTCCGAAACATTCGATCAGGTATTAATTGATGAAAAATTGATAACCAATGCTGATCTGATGAAAGAAGGGCAGGAAGTTGAAATTTTAATCAATACAGAAAATGACTCTGCGCTACTTTGTGAATTACCTCCCTTTGTAGAACTACAAGTAACCTATGCCGAACCTGGCTTAAAAGGAGATACTGCCAATTCACCTAAGAAAGCCATTGAAGTCGAAACTGGCGCACGTATTATGGTTCCTTTGTTTATTGAAGAAGGACAAAAAATTAAGATTGACACCCGCACCTATGATTATGTGGAACGAGTAAAATCTTAAATTGTAATACCAGTATATATAAATGTTTTGATACTTTTAAGTAGGACTAAAAGGTTTCAAGACCATACCATTAAATTTGACTAAATGGAAACCAAAGAGATACAAAAGCTAATTGACTTCATCGCCCAGTCGGGACTGGATGAGGTAAACATTGAAACCAACGACCTTAAAATAAAGGTTAAACGCTATGGAACAAGCGCTGCTCAACCTGCAGCTCCTGCAACGGTAGCACAGGCACCCGCTGCCGTATCCGCTCCAGCTGCTGCATCAGTAGCCTCCGAACTAGCTGCACCTGTAACTCCCGTTGCGGCAACAGATAACCTGATTACCATTAAATCGCCAATGATCGGTACATTTTACCGCGCATCCAGCCCTGAGACTCCAGCCTTGACGAGCGTTGGGGAAGATATTAAGCCTGGTAATGTAGTGTGTGTCATTGAGGCAATGAAACTATTTAACGAAATTGAATCTGAAATATCTGGCAAAATTGTAAAGATTTTGGTTGAAAATGCCACTCCGGTAGAATTCGATCAGCCACTTTTTCTTGTTGAGCCAAACTAAGGTTTAATAAATTATTGGCCTTAACAAACTGAAAATTCATGTTCAAAAAAATACTCATAGCAAATCGTGGTGAAATAGCACTACGTGTAATTAGAACATGCCGTGAAATGGGCATTAAGACGGTGGCTGTCTATTCCACTGCTGACCGTGACAGCCTCCATGTCCGCTTTGCGGATGAAGCGGTATGTATCGGCCCAGCAATAAGCAAGCTATCCTACCTTAGTATTCAAAATATTATCTCTGCCGCAGAAGTAACTGGTGCGGATGCAATCCATCCTGGTTATGGCTTTTTGTCTGAAAATGCCGAATTTTCTCAAATCTGTGCAGATTATGGTATAAAATTCATTGGTGCCACGGCTGCGCAAATCAATGGTATGGGCGACAAGGCTACTGCCAAATCCACTATGATTAAAGCAGGCGTTCCTGTTGTACCTGGCTCGGAAGGGTTACTAGAATCCGTAGAGCAGGGCAAGGAACTGGCCGAGGGAATCGGTTATCCGGTAATTGTAAAAGCAACTGCTGGTGGTGGTGGACGTGGAATGCGTATTATCAACAAACCCGATGAGTTTGAAAAAGCTTGGAACGATGCTCGTACTGAATCAGCGGCGGCATTTGGAAACGATGGACTTTACCTTGAAAAGTTTGTCGAAGAACCAAGGCATATTGAAATACAAATTATTGGTGATCAGTTCGGAACTGTATGTCACTTATCAGAAAGGGATTGTTCCATCCAACGTCGTCATCAAAAACTGGTAGAAGAAACGCCTTCACCGATCATTACGCCAGAATTGCGTGAAGAAATGGGGCAGGCTGCTATAAAAGGTGCCCAAGCGATTGGATACGAAGGTGCTGGTACCGTGGAGTTCCTCGTGGATAAGCACGGTGACTTTTACTTTATGGAGATGAATACCCGAATTCAGGTAGAGCATCCGATTACCGAAGAAGTTACTGATTTTGACCTTATCAAAGAGCAGATTAAAGTAGCTGCTGGTGAGCCGATTAGCGGCATAAACTATACGCCTAAGCTTTTTGCGATGGAGTGCCGTATCAATGCCGAAGATCCTTCGAATAACTTTAGACCAGCTCCTGGTAAGATCACAAATTTACATTTCCCAGGAGGACACGGGGTTCGCATAGATAGTCATGTATATAGTGGCTACACGATTCCTCCAAATTATGACTCCATGATTGCGAAACTGATCGTGAGTGGCCAGTCACGTGAAGAAGTAATTACGCGTATGAAGCGTGCGTTGCAGGAATTTGTAATAGAAGGTATTAAAACGACCATTCCATTCCATATAAAATTAATGGATGATCCTGGCTTTAAATCAGGCGTATTTACTACTAAATATTTGGAAACATTCGATTTCAAGTCTTTATAAGAGACTGTATATCTATAACAAAAAAGCCAGTGGTCAATATTGACCACTGGCTTTTTTGTTATACTGTAATTTCAACCCTATCTAGCAGGGCTGAAACTAAACAATTTTATACTGTTTCTTCCGCATAATCTTCAATAGGGATACAAGAACATATCAAATTTCTGTCCCCATAGGCACTATCTACACGGCTGACACTTGGCCAAAATTTATTAAATCTTAGATGTTCTAATGGAAA
>CAXBLH010000587.1:0-2949 GCA_963976315.1 uncultured Dyadobacter sp. | reverse complement strand
TATACTGGTACTGCTCGGTATAGACCTCTCCACTAAGCGACATACTTGGTGTAAGGTTTATGAACCTTAAGATTTTAAAGTTTGGCAACGAAATAGGTAAGCTATAACGTCCGGTAAAGTTCGCATCTTGAAGCATAGCGGGTAAATTGCCCGAATCGAATTTCAAAACTTGCTGTTTATTAATTCGTGCCGTGTCTATTTCATTGGTCAATCTAAATCCAAGACTGGTATAGTTGGTATCAATGGCAGTAAGAACATTGCTCAACGCATAATTACCGTTAAAGTCCATTCCGAGCCTAAAACTTTCGAACCAGCGGCCACGCGCATTTTTAAGTGCGAAGGGAGCAATTTGGTTTACACCAAAGCTAAAATCCGAGTTAATATTCGTTTTACCGTTTTCCTTTAACTGTGTTTCCGGATTGGTTTGTCCAAAGTTTTGATTCACCCTTAAGCTGGCCGCAGCACGCATATATTGACCAAAGGTCCTATTGTATTGTACCGAAGAACTCGCAACATTAGAGATATATTTTTGAGTATTGAATTCTTGAAACTGGTTATAAGAATTACTGCTCACATTTACATTAGCAGAAAACGACGAATTACCACGAGGCTTAGGCGCATGGGACCAGAGTATACTAAAATCGTTGGTGATCCCCCTTTTTAACGCTTGCTGTACTTCATCACCAGATCGGTTTCTGTTAAAGTTAAAAGAAAAATTACCACTATAATTATACCTCTTTGAATAGGTTGAAGCCAGTCCAACTCCCCAACTTCCTGTAGAATATATTTGCCCCGTTACCTGAGCATTAATAAATTCACTAATAGCAAAATAATAACCCCCATTACGTAGGTAAAACCCTCTTCCATTCGGTTCCTCTCCATAGGTAGGAAAGATGATACCCGAAGTACCTGCTTCCTTTTTCTTCGGGAAGGGCAAGAATCCAAACGGAAGTCCGACGGGCAGCGGAACATCGCTTATAACCATATTAAACGGCCCTGTTATTACTTGTTTTTGGTTCACCAACTTTATTTTTGGCGCATTTATATAAAAGTGGGGATGCGTTAAATTACAAGTAGTGTATTTGGCATTGTGTATATAAAAATTACCATCTGGGTCTTTTTTCACTTGTTCCCCCCTTATATTTCCATCTCCTTCTTGGGTAACAATGCCTTTAATAATCGCTTTTTTAGATTTGAAATTATAGCGAATTTCTTTGGTGTTATAGGTAGTCCCGCCATCCTGGAAAATCGGTTCACCAATCATTTTATTGGTAGTGGTATCCAACGTACCACGGGCATATACTTCGTTCGTAATCCAATTAAGCCGGATATAGTCTGCCTTTAAATTAATGGTACCATAATTCACCTCGGCCTCCCCATACATATGTACCTCCTTGGAACCCACTTCCATAATGGTAGAATCAACAGCGGTGTATTTTACAATACTTTGAAGGTCGTCAGGATTATTAAGTGAATCAAGGCTTACAGAATCAGACTTGGCCACCAACTTCCCATCCACCAGCACACTATCTAGGGATGCAGCGGGATTAGCGTTCGCCGAATCTATGGACACAATAGGCACAGCTTCGCCACTCACCTTTTTTGCGAGGCTGTCAGCTGTGTTTACAATCGCTGACTTGGAGCCACTTTTTTCGGAGACAAATTTTTTAACACAGGCAGTTGTGCCAAAAAGAATAAGAGATACCCAAATAAGCGATATAATAATCGCCTTTCTTTTCTGTTCTAACAAATAACGTATTTTTGCAATATGTTCTCAAAATTAGTAGAGAATATCTGAATGAGTATCGCCGTAACTGAAAAATAATGTTAAAAGTTCTTAAAATCATCATTTCGACCAGTTTTCTAATCGCCAGTGTGGCCTTTAGTATTCAAGAAAAACCAGTGGAGCAAAGTGCTGAAAATAGCACCAACGTCGTCAAGTCGGCAGTTAGAACAGTAGTTCTGGACGCTGGCCATGGAGGGAAAGACCCAGGTACACGTGGAAAAACGAATCGTGAAAAAGACGTGGCCTTAAACGTCGTGCTCGAACTTGGAAAAAAAATAAAACAAGAATTTCCAGATGTAAAGGTGCTATACACCCGATCAACGGATGTTTTTGTTGAGCTCGTTGATCGGTCCGCGTTTGCTAATAGGAATAAAGCGGATCTCTTTATTTCGGTACATTGTAATGCTACACCTCGTGCCAGCTCAGTACGTGGTACTGAAACTTACGTAATGGGTTTGCATAAAACAGAAGGAAATTTGGATGTCGCCAAACGGGAGAATTCTGTAATTTTGAAGGAAACAAACTACAAAGAGAAATATAAGGGATTCGACCCTAACTCTCCATTGGCACATATAATGTTGGCAAATTATCAGAGTGCTTTCCTTGCAAACAGTGTCCGGTTTGCGGATCATGTGGAAAAAAATTTCCGTTCTATTTCTGATCGAGACAGCCGGGGTGTTAAACAAGCAGGATTTTTAGTACTTTGGCGTGCAACAATGCCTAGTGTACTTATCGAAACTGGTTTTTTGTCCTCCTCCACAGAAGAGCGGTATTTGGGATCTAGCGATGGTCAAAAGGAGGTAGCAGAAGTGATACATCAAGCATTCAAAAAATATAAAAAAGAAATGGACAGGTAGTTCATTATAACAAATAAATAACCATTATTGGGTTCACATATATTTTAGTCCATGAAAATCTCAAAAGAAGTCAAAGTCGGAATCATGTCAATCTTTGCCTTGGCGATGTTGTATCTCGGCTTTCATATCCTTAAGGGTTCCGATATTTTTTCCAGAACCTACAAATACTATGTAATTTATGATGATATTGATGGCCTAACCGTCTCCAATCCGGTACTATTGAACGGCTTAACCGTCGGAAGAGTCCAGAGTATAAAATTATTGCAAGCCCAGCAAAATAGCCTATTGGTGACCCTCGATATTCAA
>CAXBLH010000586.1:0-2996 GCA_963976315.1 uncultured Dyadobacter sp. | reverse complement strand
GGTTTTAGAATACGTGAGTAATCACTATTGTCTCCTGCGGTATACAGTATGTCCAGTTTTCCATCGTTGTCAAAATCAACAAGTTGAAACCCACTGGATCCATAAACTGGCGGAAAACGTAATAATGGCTGGGAAACAAACCCTCCTTTTTTGTTATTGGTGAAAAGCCAAATACCTTCATCCCCGTGCGCAAATAGCGCAACAATATCTGGCCATCCGTCGTGATTAAAATCTATAATTGTCGATTCAGTAGCTCCTGCAATTTCACGGAGAGTAATGCTTTCGAAAGTATGGTCAGCATTTTGTTTTAAGAGATATAACCCACCCTGATTATGCCCAAAGGAAGAAACGACGTAATCGGTAAGTCCGTCCTTATTAATATCTGTGATAGAGGTATGAATAGGGCGATTAAATTTTTGATTCTTAGTGAGGGGTAGCACCATTTTTGAGGACTGAGTTATTTGCATTAATTCACCAGCTTTTACATCAATCGCCTTTAGTTCACCAATACAGGTAACTACTGTTTCATCGGAATTATTGATCATACCCACCGCAGGTGAAGGTAGGTGATACTCAGCAACTGCATGTAGCGACTGATCGTGTACTACTAGGTGGTTATTTTCTGCATTTCCCACCCAGGCTTGATGGTTCAGCGTATCTATTTTAACCAGAGTAGTAGTTGCAATGCTTTTGGAGCTGAGTAGCGGATAAGAGATTTCAAATAACGTCGTGTCAATTGATGGCTGTTCATTGGAATCAATTTCAGCAAGTTGAATAGGGGCTAAATCTTCATAATAGGCTAATATTTTATTCCAATCCTCGATGGTAATGGTAGCTGTGTTACCTTGGAAGTAATTATGCCCCTGCCATACTTCGAGTCCAAGTTGTTTGGCCATAGCAGGAAGTACTAGTTTTCGCCAAGTATTTTTATCTAATAGGGAAGGGTCAGGTACCAAATGGCAACTTCCACAGTACTGCGTTACTACCTGAGGAGGATTGTTTTCTGATGGATTGGGTTTAGAGCAACCAAATAGTATCGTTAAAGCTAACCATAAGTAAATAGAAGTACCCGTTTTCATACTAGATTTTTTGACCCTTTTAAATAAAAAAGAGGCAGTACCATGACTGCCTCTAAAATTCAACGAAAATTATTTTTTACTGATATCCAGGATTTTGTTTCAATGAAGAAACGCCACTTCTGGTACTCAAGTCAATTTGGCGTTGTGGTATGGGGTAATATTCGTTCACTCCTTTAACGAACTTGCCACCCGTTACATCTGGAGTTACTTTGCTTTCATAATTGATATAAGCGTTAAGTGCTACATCAGCTATACCCCAACGTGATAAATCAAAGAAACGGTGTCCCTCCATAGCTAATTCAACTTTTCTTTCGAAATAGATTGCTTTTAAAGCCCCGTCCTTACCTTTTGAAGTAAACGCACCAGCAGGGTAAGCTGCGATTTTATAGTTGGCCGCAGGCGTAGTCGTAAACCCACCCAATGGGTCACTGGCATCTTTATAGGTATAAACAAGACTTCCAGCACTCGCTGCTCGCACACGCACCATATTTACGTATTCTTGGGCTTTATCCAAGCTACCTGCTTGTGCTTCTGCTTCGGCGGCCATTAATAATACGTCTGCAAAGCGGATCACCTGCACATTTTGAGCAGTACCTGGTGCCCATGAATGTTGATCCGAGTAAATGTCCTGAGTGGCTTGCCAGTACATATTTTTCTTAGGAGAATAAGGTCCAGCATAAGTTTGGTCACGAATCCAAGCTCTACCAGGGTGGTTACCCCAATCCAAAAATGGTATACCTCTTCGTCCTACTGTCCAGTCGATGCGGGGATCTAAACGCGTGGTAGCATCAGGAGTAAACGGCTTGTCGGAGTCGATACCCATGTCATTTTTCAAAGTATTGCTATTGTAATTGTCCACAAGTGGTAAACCGTTCGCATCCGTTTGGAACGAATTGGCAAGGTCTAAACTTGGTTGATAAAAACCACAGCAACGGAATGGAGAGTTGTAAGGGAAGTTCAACATACCACCCGTGTTCGCATTATCAATGGTATTTGTACCATCATTTGCTGCCATTTGGATGGCAAAAACAGACTCTTGCATGTTCTTTTGTGAAGCATCAAAATTGTCTTGATACTTGGGCATTAATCCGTATTTTACACCACTACTGGTGACACCTTGAGTAATCACCTGGTCAAAGATACCTTTTGCTTCTGTGAATTTCTTCTCGAAAAGATAAGTTTTACCTAGATATGCCGCTGCCGCCCATTTGTTAGCACGTCCAATCTCTGATTGTACCGTTGGCAGGTTGTCCATAGCATATTTGAAATCATCTTCAATATTTTTCCAGATGTCTACATCATTAGTTACCGCTGCTGGATCTTCTGTATTTTCGTCGATCCAAGGTACCATATTGAACATTTTTTTCAGTTCGAAATAATAATGTCCTCTCAAAAAGCGTGCTTCTGCTTGGAACTGCGTTATTTCAGCCGCTGTTGCACCTGTGGCAATTTGTGGAGCCAGTTTTAAAACGGTATTGGCTCGGTTGATACCTTCATAAACGGCCTTCCATTTACTATTGAAAAAGCCGTTACTAGGTCCAGCGCTATAAATCATGATAGAGTTTATACCGGGTTGATCGGCTCCATCACTCCCTTTTTTAGCATCGCCACCCGCAATACTACCATAAATCCAGTTATAAACTAGATGCGCTTGTAGTATTCAATCCCATTCCGTTAATTCGGGTGGGATTTTTTATTTGGGTTTTCGTAAGTGCATCTTTACACTCGGTCAGAGGTCTTTTGCGGCTTAGCGGGCTGTTTTGGCGAAGACGGAACTGGCCGCTCGTCTTACCCGATGTCAACCCCTAATCTTTAATTTTTACAAAAAAAAGGCTACCCGTTTTCACGCGGGTAGCCCTATTCCTGTCATTCCTCATCATTCTCGCCTGTTCCATTCCAAGCGAGAAAAGCCGCACA
>CAXBLH010000585.1:0-3011 GCA_963976315.1 uncultured Dyadobacter sp. | reverse complement strand
CTAGTGTAGAATTTAAGAATGACCAATGGAATGTGCAAACTATTGGCAAAGGGAGTTCTGTACAAATAATTTGTAATCAAATAATTGATTGTACAGGTAACGCCTCGATTACTTCAATGGCCGGTTATGATGTACTTAGGGAAACCGAAACGCAACCTGGGTCACTGATATTCCAAATAGGGGGGTATGATTATGATTCCCTTGACTTAACTAAAATTCCCAATGAATTTCATCATGTTCTTAGACAGAATATGATTAAAAATCAACCAAAATCCAGTTCTGAGAATACATATGTGCCCTATGGTTACGTGTATGTTCCCGGAGCAGATTCTACCACATCGGAATCCCATTCTACGGCAAATTATAAAGGTAGGGCTACGCTACTAGCGCTAATACGAACACTCAGAACATTTCCAGGGTGTGAAAATTTGAAGATTCTTGATCTAAAGACAGAAACGGCCGTTCGTGAAACATATAGAATAGATGGTCTATACAAAATAACGCACGACGATTATTTAGCAGGAAAAGTATTTGAAGATGCTATTTCTAATTCGTTTTATCCAATTGATCTGCATAGAGAGGGAAAAACCATTTATCAAGAATTTTTGGAGCAGAATGTAGTGGCAAGCATTCCGTTACGAGCACTTATACCCAAGAAAAGCAAAAACTTTCTTGTCGCTGGAAGATGCGTGAGCAGTGATAGAATGGCCAATTCCGCTCTTCGAGTGCAGGCATCTTCCATGGGAATGGGGCAAGCTGCAGCTGCCGCTGCGGTTTTGGCAAATAATCTAGGCGTGTCTCCCCATGATGTGCCTATTGAAGATTTAAAGAAGTTATTGAGGAACCATGGTGGAATTCTACCCTTAAGGACCTAAAAAAGATGATTGATCAGTTTCGAAGGAAGGCATTGGCCATATTGGGTAGGTTTACTAATGGCATGCGTTATATGAAAATTGCAGTTGTCTTTGTAATATTTTCATTTGTTAATGTTAATACGGAAAGAATAAAATACTTCCAACCACAGACCATAATGTTGGAACCGCATAGTACATTGGAGTATCAGGTGGCTCTACAGGATTCAGTTTCCAAAAGTGATTTATTATACAAGGTTTCATCGATTGATGGAACCCCGATTTTTTTTTATCGAAAAGTGTTCTCTCCTGTTTGTTTTGATAACAAGTGCCGCCCATTAACTGTCAATTTATATTGGAATATAACGGGGCGCTACCTGGGTTTTGAGTTGCCAGATGGTGAGTTCTTAAGTAAAACAGACCATGATCCGTTTTCTACTGAGGAGTATGAAAAATTAAATCGCATATTGGCCAATGAAAGTACTCCGTTAGCCGATATTGTTTACAATGAGCTTACCGTATCTCCTAATAGTCATGGCTTGGACAATATTGATGCAATTGCTACTGCCACACCTCAGAACTTGGCTCCCTATGTCATTGAAGGGGCGGCATATACTACATTTAAGTTATGGCATTTGATTCATGGGCCTACGAAAAACGAAGTTCAAGACTTTACTATAAATGAAATATCACCGGATTTGGTACTTAAAATATTGGAAAGCCCAGTACAGGTCGATAAAATTTGGGCTTTGGAGCATATTGATGGATATGTTGATTTTACTCCTGACCTTGAAGAAAAAGTGATTGGGATGATAACTGGGGATAATTACGTTGTAATAGAAAAAGCGTTAAGTGCCATAAACAAAAGTCAGCTAGATTCTTATCGTGTTCAGCAGTTGCTACTGAAAGCCCTAGTCAAGGAAAATTATAATGTACAAATTTTGGTCATTAATAAAATTGAAGATTGTAATCTTTTAAAGCAATCTGTTACAATGGAATTGGTAGAAAATTTGGCTGACTTAAACGGACAGGTTTTCAAGAGAGCATTGGCGGTATTGGAGAAACAACAACTAAGTTCTGAAATGTATATGAAAATTGCTCATTTGCTAAGGTCGCAAAACTACTTCATTTCCAAAAGTATAGCGAATTTTTTGAAAAATAAGGATATAAAAAATCCCAAGATTAATTCACTTTTAAAGAAATATGAAAATTAAGATTTCGCTGCCAGTTTGTGAATGCAACTTAACTTGTGTAAAAAATCAACCTATTCATAAATGATAGGTAACATTTGGTTGCTGCAAAGGTTTTGATTGAAAAACGAAAGTAAAAATATCACTAAAAACCCACTGAGAAGCCGCTATAGCTGGGCCTTTCAGAAATTTTAATTACTACATATTCAACCTTCATTAAACGGAACTAAAAATAAACACATAAACTACAGACAATTGAACAAAAAATTAACCATTTACCTGCTAATCATTCTAACATTCATCACGGTTTTGGCTTGCAAAAATGATCGTAAAGACATAGCCGTAACAAACGTAGTCTTCAACAATATAAAGGCAAATTTCCAAAACCCGGAATCAGCAAGTGGGGTAAACTGTTGGTGGTGGTGGCTTAATGGTAATGTAAATAAAGCAGCAATAACTAAGGATTTGGAAGCCATGAAATCTAGGAATTTCCATGGAGCAATGATTTTTGATGCTGGAGGCCATAATCAGCGTGGCAACAGGGACATACCCACAGGCCCTTTATTTGGTTCCGATGAGTGGAATGAATTGTTTGTATTTGCTTTGGATGAAGCCAAAAGGTTGGGTTTGGAAATAGGATTTAACATCCAAAGCGGCTGGAATTTGGGTGGTCCGCGCGTAACTCCAGAGTATACGGCAAAACAGATTACCTATTCGGAAACCATAATTTCAGGTAGCAAAAAAATAACACAAAAGTTGGAGCTTCCAAAAACCAGGAGGGACTATTATAAAGATGTTGCTGTGCTCGCATTTCCTTTAAAATCTTCTAATATAACAAACCAGCTTATTAATGATTTAGATTTAAAACTGGGATACAGCGAGTTGGGAGGGTCTGCTCCCGATACCCGCTTTTTATTAGATAACACTCCTAGTAACAAGAAGAATACAAAGAGTAAAACCAGCTATATTG
>CAXBLH010000584.1:0-3032 GCA_963976315.1 uncultured Dyadobacter sp. | reverse complement strand
GTTTAAGGTAAAGTAAAGAGCATTTTTGAATAAGCAAGCTTCCTAATACCAACATTGGCTGGGAAACGGCCGAAATGACAAACTTTGGTTTAGAAGCTGGCTTATTCAAAAATGCTCTTTACTTTACCTTAAACTATTTTATTAAGGATACTAAAGATATGCTCCTGTCACCACCATCAATAGGAACGATTGGTACGGCAGCCATTCCAGATCAAAATATTGGTCAGCTTAGAAACCAAGGACTTGAAATTGAAGCATCGATTAGAAAATCCGTAGGGGATGTTTCCTTTAACATTGGAGCCAATGCCACGTTTATCAAAAACAAAATTGTAAAACTAGCTACGCCGGGTGCATTTTTGGCTTCGCAACTTTATGGTCGAGGTCAGCAGGAGATTGTACGTACTTATGAAGGCCACCCTTATGGTACTTTCTATGGCTACAAGTCTGATGGTATTTACCAAAACCAAAGTGCTATTGATGCCGACCCCAACTTGGCGAATGACGAGCGACGTACCAACGGACAAATTGTACCGGGTGATGTGCGATTTAAAGACCTAAACGGCGATGGAATGGTAGACGATCAGGACCGAACCATCATCGGCAGTCCGCAGGCGAAAATCAACTATGGCTTAAACGCCGGTGTAAACTATAAAGGATTTGACTTGAATCTGTTTTTTGTGGGTGTAGGTGGTGTATCTATTTTCAACGCCGACAGAATGCAAGGACTGGATGCGAGTTATTCGTTTAACCTCTATGCCGATGCGGAAAAAAGATGGAATGGAGAAGGCAGCAGCAACAGCATACCAAGACTATCCATAGAAAATCAAAATCGGAATTTCCGACCATCTGATATGTTTGTAGAAAAAGGAGATTTTCTTCGTATGAAAAATCTTACGTTGGGTTATTCCTTACCAAAAACGATTATCGCAAAGTTGAAAATGAGCCAAGCGCGGATTTATGTTACGGGTCAAAATATTTTCACGATTACCAAATACTCAGGACTAAATCCTGAACTTGGCTACATCGGTGACAATAACGGTGGAAACTACCGTCAGCTCAATGTGGACTATGCACAATATCCGTTGGCTAGAACCTGGACCATTGGTGCTACCCTCTCATTTTAAGTATACTTGATCATTATAAAAGACATTGATATGAAAATGAAATATATAGCTCTTTTTTCACTTGCATTACTGGCCACAGGATGTAACGAAAACTTGCTCGAAACGACTCCCTACGGACAGGTTACCTCGCAACAATTTTGGCGTAACGGCGACGATGTTGTTGCCGCTGCCAATGCCATTTATTCTCCATTATTGGAGGAAGACGGTTTTGCACATACGGAATACTGCTTCGACAACTGTTCCGATGATATGCACCGTGCCGGTGACCATTCCGATGAAACACCTTTGGAACTCTTCACTTTTGATGCTTCTAACTCGCATATCTTAGCGACTTGGTCTACCAAATATGAAGTAATTTCCAGAGCAAATGCCTTGTTGATCAATGCCCCCAAGGTACAAATGGACGAGTCGTTAAGAAACAGAAGTATGGGTGAAGCCTATTTTTTAAGAGGTTTTGTATACTGGCGACTGGGGTTAATCTATGGCGAAGTTCCTATTTTGGTAGAAGAAGATGCTAGCAATCTTAATTTCAATAAGCCAAAATCAACGTATGCCGAAGTAATGGCACAAGCAGAGGCGGATTTTAAAAAAGCGGCTGAATTATTACCTGTTTCTTATAGCGATGCCGAAGCCGGACGGGTTTCTAAAGGTGCTGCTAATGGGTTTTTAGCCAAGCTTTATGCCTACCAGGAAAACTGGGCAAAAACCATAGAATATGCCAATTTGGTGATCAACAACGCTGCTTATAAACTAGCAGCTGGATTCAATGAAAACTTCGAATTACTCACCGAAAACAACCCCGAAGTATTGTTCTCTTTGCAGTATGAAACAGGCTGGACTACCGCCGACTCCCCTACCTATTACCATACGCCACAGGCATTTGGGGGCTGGGGTTTTCATGAACCTATTGAGGATTTGGTACAGGAGTTTGAGGCGGGTGATCCCAGAAGAGCTTACTCGATATATGCTCCGGGCGACGAAGTGGTAAGAGGAGCTTTGGGTGCCACCACTTTTGAAGCAGGTATGACTCGCGTAACGGGCTATTCCTTCAAAAAATACTCTGCTTATAATGAAGCAGGAGATATGAGTGAAAGCTTGAATGCGCCCTTTTTACGTACTGCAGACGTTTACTTGCTAGCGGCAGAAGCAAAAATAAGATCGGGACAAAATGGCGATGCCGAACTCAATAAAGTAAGAGTACGCGCCGGTCTAAAAGCCATCACTGGCGCCACTATGGCCGATATTATGCATGAAAGACGCGTAGAACTAGCAGGCGAAAATGAAAGACATCAGGATTTGATGCGTTGGGACAAAGCCGGCTTAATTGATATTACCGCACACTATAAAATTGCGCGAGGCCCGTATAAGCCGAGCCGTAACTTTATCAAGCCCAAGCATTACTACTTCCCGTTACCACAACGTGAAATAGATTTGAGCAATGGAACACTAGTACAGAATCCGAATTATTAAGTGTATCTAATTTTTGTATCAAAAGAATCGCTTATTAATGGGCGGTTCTTTTTTTAGTTTGGTGGAGGGGGCTTGTACAAATATTTTAGATTTATTGGGAGTAAATTAAATAATATTTTTGCTCTGAATGATGGAACATTAGGAAGACAAAGGCCACGGCGATATCTTAATCAAAAAATAATTGATTAATTTTAACAATGTTATTATCAATAACATCCAATCTAATCATTGAAATAAATTCATACCCTCTACCCATGAAAAAAGGCATTATTCCTGTTCTTTTAATCGCATGTCTTAGTATTTGTTCTGCCTGTCAGGATTCCAAAAAAGAGGCCATTTTGGGCATATGGCGTACGGATTCTATTAGCAGCTTTGTGAATGGTTATCACCGAACCAACAATGTTTTTGACGAGCACTGGTCTTATTTTGAATATCAAA
>CAXBLH010000583.1:0-3037 GCA_963976315.1 uncultured Dyadobacter sp. | reverse complement strand
CCTCCATTCAAGCAAAATTAACTTGAAGAAACATCAATTAAATTGGAGAAGTCTTTTTCTCACCAGTGATTAATGTAACATCTTATTAAACTTTTGTAACAGTTAGGGGCTATAATTAGCTAATCTTTATGATTCGAATTTGTTGATAATCATTGCTTTAATGATTATCAATCTAAATTTCATTAATAAATCTCTCAATAATGGAAAGTAACGACAAAGAAATAGTGAAATCAGAAGCGCATATCATCGTTGAAATCATAGAATATATACCCAACGCCGTGTTAAGTAAAACTATTATCAAAAAAACCACCGGTAATATTACCGTGTCTTCATTTGATACAGGTGAAGAATTAGCGGAGAAATCTTCTGCCTTTGATACCTACATTCAAATCATTGACGGATCGGCAGAAATAATTATCGATGGCATTAATCACCAGCTTAACCTAGGTCAAGGAATTATTATACCCGCACACGCAAGAAATTCTTTTTGCGCCAAAGAACAGTTCAAAATGATTTCCACCGTCATAAAAAGTGGGTATGAATGATGAAGAAATAGCGAATCTTATAAATAATTCGGAGATACCCGTTATAGCAGTGCCTTACAGCTATAAGTCTTCAAAGATTACAAATATGCTGTACGCATCTGACCTCACCAACTTATCTAAAAAACTGGAAATTGTTGCAGCATTTGCCAAACCTATTCAAGCTGAAGTACAACTGCTTCATTTTAGCTCGTTCCTTGAAAATAATATAGATCAAGAAACATACAATCTGCAACTATTAAATCAGATGAATTACAAATGAAGTTAGACATCAAGATTTTTGAACCATCGGAAAGCTTGGTCTCTCATTTGGAGGCAGCCATAGCGAGGACAATGCCCTCTCTGTTGGTCATGTTTACAAAGCGTCACAGAAATCTTTTTGAAAAAATATTCCTATCCAGTAAAGTGGTGGAATATTCCTACCATCCCATAGTACCACTTTTAGTTTTCAATAAGGAGATTGATTAAACCTAATTGGTAAGCTCATACGGCCCTTATTTTGAAAATTAAAGAGTTAATTGCTATGCTATGGGAGCGACTGAAATATAGTATTTTAGGGTAGTAGGAGTCGTCTTGGCCTAAGGTTGTATTATCCACTTGGGTTTAAAATCCCCTTGTACTTCTATTTCACCATTTCCCTTCCAATTTTTCGTATAGCTATTGCCGTTAATACGGAATTCTCCATAAAATAAAGGCTCCTTTTAACCTTTGATAGAGGACATAATTTATTTAGCCAAATCATTCATAAAAACGTTTTTGCCACCTCGTATTCTTTAATTGTGATCTTTCTGGAAGCAAATCTTTTTTGTAAGATTTCAAGAGGAGTAATCGTACTTATTGTTAAAAGTTTTGATTTCAATTTACTCTACCACTACCTTTACTCCTATCACACTTTTAGCGGCGACTTCTGATTTTATTGCTTAACTTTCAATGGTTCCAGAAAGGGTAATAACCCCACCTTTTGCTGTTACGCCTATTTCCGCTGCCTTCAATAGTGGCTCCCATTTGATTGATTCCTGAACATCTCTCTGCAAATCTTCATTCGATTTCATCGTACAGGTATTTGTTGGTAATCGCGTTATTACTTGGCAAAGTTCATTCAGTTCTAAGCCGGTTTGTTACATCCTAATCGCTAAGAATTGTATCATTTACTGTTATTGATCAAGGAAGTAAAAGTTAATCCATTCTTCGTGGCAACATTCCCAATTTCAGGTGAAATTCTCAAAGGGTATACCCCAGCCAAATCAAGCAATTTTTAAATTTAATATTCAAAACCAAAGGCCTTCTCTGAATTTTTCCTTTATCTATTTAGTATTAATATGCCTAACGTATGTTTGGTAGCGCACTGGTTTCAAAACCCACTCCCTTTTTATATCAAAATGAGGTCCATTCCCTGCTGAAACTTCCAAACCTGTGATCCTTACAACTTATATTGTTAAATGTGTAACTCCATCCAAAAATGGGTTCATATCTTTATATATAAGCATTCGAATCCAAAATTGAGCTACCAATTTTTCTTAAACAGTTACCGAGATAGGCTCTTGCTGGCTGCCCAAATATTACTTAATGCTGAAATTAAAACATTTAGAATTGGACCTTATCACGATGGTTTTTTTGCGGGCTATTGATAAAAAAATAGAAATTAGTTATCTGCCCGAAAATAGTGTTTATGCAGAATGTCATGGCTGATTGCCAATAGCAGTACTAAAAAAGGCGTGATAAAGTCAATTATAGCCCAAAGAAAGAGTCCACCAGGAAGTTTCTGGACCTAATAACCAGTCACAGAAGTCAACAAATTTACCTGTCGACTGAAAAAGGCTAAAAAAATCAAAGAATATTAAAACAAAATTTTCAATTAAAATAAACAAAATCATGATACGAAGTCTGGATAGTTTTATTGGTTATACAATGCGTGCAACAGATGGAGAAATTGGATCAGTAAAGGAATTCTATTTTGACGACCAAACATGGACGGTAAGGTATCTTATTTCATCAGGAAGTACTGCGGTAGAAGCATCCAAACCCGTTGAGGAAAATAAACAGGAGACAGAAGAGCAGGATGAAAATACGAGCTTAAGAAGCACCGGCAACACCTTAGGATTCAAAATACACGCAGCAGATGGAGAGATCGGCACATTTGAAGATTTCATTGCTGACGATGACGGCTGGAAGATTGTATTTCTGGTAGTCAACCTGGGTAACTGGAAATCTAACAAAAAAGTACTCATATCCCCAGAGGCCGTTATGGAAATAAAACTCGATACTCAGAACGTTATAATTAACCTGACATTAGATCAACTAAAAAATAGTCCCGATTATATCGCAAAAGAACCCATAAATCATGTGATGGAGGAAAATCACCGCGACTATTACGGACGTTTGGTATCGACAGAAGCATCCTAGAAAGGAAAAATATATTCCATTAATATTTTGGGTGTATCGATTTCAAACCTTACCTAAAAAAATTCGATACACCTATCCTTTCCTAAAATAGG
>CAXBLH010000582.1:0-3068 GCA_963976315.1 uncultured Dyadobacter sp. | reverse complement strand
ATTGAAATACATTAAATTTTATGGAGTACATAGTACCGAATCACTGAAAAATGGTTTTCGCATAAAACCTTACCGCATTCAATAGCTGTAGTTGGCATTCAAAAAACAATTCGTAATAGGGTCAACTAAACCATAATTTTTGTGGGCTTATGGTTTTCGTCCAAGGCAACGAAGGTAAATAAACCGCTTACTGCTTTTGTACGACCTTCTTCGTACATTTGCTCGATAAAAATATCCACTCTCACTTTCATACTTGAGGTGCCTACCTGTTCCACCCGACCAACCAGTTCAATGATAGTACCCGCTGGTATTGGTTTGGTAAAATCAATTTTATCACTTGAAACGGTTACACAGCGAAGTCGGGAAAAGCGTGTAGCAGCAATAAATGCGACTTCGTCCATCATGGAGAGTGCGGTTCCTCCAAAAAGTGTGTCGTAATGGTTGGTATTATTTGGAAAAACAGTTTTGAAAATGCTTACTTCAGTTAAATTTATTTTTTCTTCAAGTGTCATGATAAAAGTTAAATAATCTCCCGTGAATCCGTGGGAACACGGGAGATTTCAATATTATAATTTTATATTCTAATTAATTTCAACAAATGCTTCTTTTCGTAGCAAGTTAGCAGCAGAAACCATATTTCGCAATGCAGCCTCTGTTTCGGGCCAGTTTCTGGTTTTTAACCCACAATCTGGATTTACCCATAAATTGCGCGCCGGAATCACCTGCAAAGCCTTTTCCAGAAGATAAGAAATTTCGTTTACAGTAGGCACTCTTGGGGAGTGAATATCATAAACACCAGGTCCTATTTCATTGGGATATTTGAATTTAGCAAACACTTCTAAAAGCTCCATTTGGGATCTGGATGTTTCGATCGTAATCACATCAGCATCCATAGCTGCAATTGCGGAAATAATATCGTTAAACTCCGAATAGCACATGTGGGTATGTATCTGAGTTTGATCAGCTACTCCGGCTGCACTGAGTTTAAAAGCATCAACTGCCCATTTCAGATAAGCAGCCCAGTCCGATTTTCTTAACGGCAAGCCTTCCCGAATGGCAGGTTCATCGATCTGGATTATTTTGATCCCAGCTCTTTCCAAGTCCACTACTTCCTCTCTAATTGCCAAACCGATTTGAAAAGCAGTATCTTTTCTGGGTTGATCATCTCTCACAAAAGACCACTGTAATATTGTAATAGGACCCGTCAACATCCCTTTCATCAGTTTATCGGTATTGGCTTGGGCAAATGCAGACCAGCGAACCGTCATCTCTTTAGGGCGCTCCACATCACCATAAATTATAGGGGGCTTTACACACCGGCTGCCATAACTTTGCACCCATCCATTTTGAGTAAATACAAAACCCGAAAGGTTTTCTCCGAAATACTCAACCATATCATTTCTTTCAAATTCGCCATGGACTAGCACATCAATGCCAATGTCTTCTTGTAAACGAATTGAATTTAATATTTCCGTTTCCAAACTACTTTCATACTCCTTTGGAGTGATTATCCCCTTTTTGTACCTAGCGCGTAATTGCCTTACATCGGTAGTTTGTGGGAAAGATCCAATGGTAGTAGTAGGAAAAAGGGGTAATCCAAGCCTGCTTTTTTGAATTTGTTGTCGGCTTTTAAAGTTATTTAACCGGTTGAAATCGCTAGGTTGAATATTTGAAAAACGGGTTTTTACTGAGGGTAAATGAATTAGTTGGGAGTTATTTCGGTCCTCAATGGCCTTTTGGTTTTGGAGGTAGACAGCCGCATTTTTCCATTTTGTATGGGCAAGTTCTTTTAAAGTGGAAACTTCTTCTAGTTTTTGTTTTGCAAAAGCCAACCAATTTTTAATTTCAGGAGTTAGCGATGCTTCGTTATTTTCTAATTCCAGATCATAAGGACAGTGTAATAAGGAACTGGTGGGTGCTAAGCCGATACGATCGATGCCCAGAACCTGAACAGCGTGTTGAATCATATCTAAAGAACTTTTAAAATCATTCTTCCAGATATTCCTGCCATCTACAACTCCTAATGAAAGTTTAGTGTCTCCATTTACGAATGTTTCATAGCGCAGCAGGGAAGATAAATTATTTGGTCCTCTCAAAAGATCCACGTGTAATACCGCCACTGGTAATCCAGCTGCCAAAGCCAAGTTGTCATCCAAATCGCCAAAATAGGTGGCTAAAATGATTTCCAACTCGGGTACTGAATCGCTAATTTTCTCAAAGGTTTTGTGGTATGCCAGTTTTTCCAAATCGGAAAGATCGGTGACTAAACAGGGTTCGTCGATTTGTAAATACTTTACACCTCGAGCTTGCAGCTCTTGTAATAATTCAACGTAAACAGGAAGTAAAGTATCCAGTAGATCAATACGATGAAACCCTTCCTCTTTTTCCTTACCCAATAACAAAAAGGAAACGGGCCCCAAAATGACTGGCTTGGTCACAAAGCCTTGCTGACGAGCATCTTCAAACTCATGGATTATCTTATTAGAGTACCTACCAAATTGTTGATTTTTAGTAAATTCTGGGACTATATAATGGTAATTGGTGTCAAACCATTTGGTCATTTCCATAGCCTTAACATCGATTCCATCCTTTTGCAAGCCGCGTGCCATAGCAAAATATAGCTCCAATTCTTTGTTTGATTTGCCGTCGATGATGGAGTTGAAACGTTCTGGTATTGCACCAAATAGCAAGCAGGTATCAAGTACTTGATCGTAAAGTGAAAAGTCATTGGAGGGTATTAGGTCTATTCCTGCCTCCTTCTGAACTGCCCAGTTTTGAAGCCGCATTTGTCGTCCCACTTCTAAAAGCGCTTCCTTACTAATTTTGCCAGTCCAAAAAGCTTCATTCGCCTTTTTTAATTCCCTTTGGCTCCCAATTCTAGGATACCCTAAATTTTGTGTAAACATGGTAATGTGTTAAAAGAGTTATAAAAAACCCTTGAAAACACCCCCGTCCTACTTTTTTTTAAAAATAGTACGCAATATTATTCTAATCATCGAAGCTTTGTATTCGATGGATAGCAAATAATAAAGTGGTAGAATCAATACTTGACCACACCCCAAACGTGG
>CAXBLH010000581.1:0-3079 GCA_963976315.1 uncultured Dyadobacter sp. | reverse complement strand
GCAAACTAACTCCAAGTGGAATGCCAAGAAGTTGTCCATTGGAAAGGCGCCTGGCTATTGGCATGTTTATAGTTTTGGGGAAGACCAATCCGGTGAGATTTATGTCTTGACAAGGCTACTTGGCGAAGAAAAAGGAGCTGTTTATAAAATAGTGAAGTGAGTGGGAATTCATTTCTGAATACTTCGTAAATGGATGCCTGTTCTATCAATGGGCATCCATTTCTTTCATTAAACTCTCAGGAAGCCTTTTAATGATACTCCCAAAATCTCCTGCCAACCTGCCATAAAGTTTTCCCTAGCAAACGCTGCCCCATCGTTTTTCCAAATTTCTGTACCCGAATGTGTCAAAGTTAAAACGCTAAGGTGCTGGGTGTTTTCAAGCTCCCAAGTCACTTCGGTAATGCCTTTTGCCAGCTTGGGGTAGGACCAGGTATGTTTGAATTTTTGATTTTCAATAATTTCCAAAATCGTACATTCATGCAAAAACGTATCACCTCCTGGTTCCGTAAAATGGAAGGTACTCCCCACTTTTAGTTTAAAGTCTTGAATATCAAAGTACCAAGCTTTGAAATGAACTGGATTAGTGATTGCTCGCCATATTGTTTCAATAGGCGCAGGATACGATTCTATTACTAGTATAGGTTGAACAGATTCCATTTTAATTCTTTTATTTTAAAAATTTTTAGCATTTACTGAACTGCATTTTGATCGGGATTTATCATTTTTTTACTCCCAAAAGGAGACATGATATAAAGCGTGGCGTGGCCGACCACATTAGAACTAGTAACTGGAATGATGCCTTCCGGGGGGGTGTTACGAAGGTTTTTGCGGTAACCTGCAAAAACCTCAACGCCAACTAGACTATTGAGTTTTCTATTATAACGAAATCCCATATCCAAGTCGATCCGACGATATACATCAGGTTTCATATTGATATCATAAGAGTAAAATGCCCGTGCATACGCTTCTGCAGATACTTTTAAAATATCTTTTGGAGATAAATTATAATTATAAGCCAGCACAGGAAGAATCGCTAAATTACTTCTACTACTCACGAGTAAACCAACACCCCACTCCTTTTTTTCGGAAACTTGTTTGATATACACGCCTGTTACATTGATATTATAAGGCAGTTCAGATTTTGGGAGCGATTGAAGGTTTCCACTTCTATTGATATTAGCCCCTACAAAAAGCCACGAGTTGGATCCCAAATTTACTATTGATTTTAAATCTGCTCCAAATCCTCTCAGCTTAAAGTTTGAAAACTGATTGATAGGGTTGTTTCCAGAAGAATGTATGGAATATTGTTCCGCGCGAATATGTGGCCCTATTAGTAAACTGAATTTTGAGTGAATGATGACGGGCAGCCATATTCGGGCATACACTTCTTGATACGTAAATTTTTTGGCCTCAGTATCTGCTGTTTTGAACTGCATTCCTGGTGCTGCTATACCTCTTATCGTGATCCATTTGGAAGGTACCCTTCCTGCTAATCCAGGCCCAAAACTTTGACAAAATCCATCGCTTGCTACCAAGAGTAGTATTGAAAGGAAATATCCTGAGAATAGGTACCTCATAATCTTTAGTGTTATTACGTATGCTATGGGTGATAAATATAAACAGTGAGCTGGAATAATTGAATTTTGTAAATGAACATAATTTTTACAAGATTAGATAGTTTTTTTTATTGAATTGACTAATTCATTCTTGTTCTAATGTGGGTTTTCAATTGTATTTGATTAATCCGTGTAATGCTTCCTATTTGAAATACATAGAATTTGAGTGTGGTTGGGAAACCTTAGTCTTATCCCTTGAAATTTTGCCTTTGGGGTTTGAAGCGATCTCTCTAAGTACTTAACGAGTTTATTGTTAATTTTCAATGAAATGTACGACGCAGGATTGATATATTTACAACCTTTTAATGGATGTTGATCGAAAAGAACTCTAAATAATTAGTGCAATATGAAACGAATAGGTATCCTTATTTTACTGTTAATGGTAGCCATTTTGGGTTATGGTCAAGAAATGTTAACCCCAGAAGCCTTATGGAAAATTGGAAGAGTGTCTCCACTTGGTATTTCCACAGATAAGCAATATGCAATCTTTTCTGTGAGTACACCCGATCTGACAGAAAATAAGTCGAGTCGAAAAACCTATAAAATACCCGTAAAAGGGGGGATGGCATCCGTTGTTTCTGCCCACGAAGAATATTTATCCAATAGTAAATTGTCTCCCAACGGAAAGTATTTATTATTCAGTAAGTCAGTTCAGGAACTCAATGTAAAGAGTACCGACAAATATCCAGACTTACCCCAATCGAATGCCTATATTTTCACGTCACTTAATTATCGGCATTGGGATACTTGGGAAGACGGTGCTTTTGATCATGTTTTTGTGGCTCCAATTGTAAATGGAAAGGCAGCAGAGGGGAAAGATATTATGGCGGGAGAACCGTTTGACTGTCCACAGAAGCCTTTCGGTGGTGAAGAAGATTATATATGGAGCCCAGACGGGCAGAAAGTGATTTATGTTACCAAAAAGAAATTCGGTACTGACTATACGATTAGTACCAATACAGACTTGTACGAATATGATTTAAAATCGGGTGTAACCAAAAACTTGACAGAAAACAACAAAGGTTACGATCAAGCTCCAGCATTTGGAAAAAATGGGGAGCTGGCTTGGCTACAAATGAAAAGAGACGGATATGAAGCTGATAAGCAAGATATTGTCGTAAAAAGTGGTTCGACGGTGGTTAATTTAACTGCTGGTAATGATGAAATTAATGTGAACAGCTTTGTGTGGAATGAGGATGGGAAGTCCATTTTTTTTACGGCTCCTATTAACGGTACCGTTCAATTGTTTCAAATTGAGTATCCGCTTATTGGCAAGGAGGCACCTGAAATAAAACAGAGAACTAGAGGGGATTTTGATATAACGGGTATCGTGGGACAGGCTGGGAATACCCTTATATTGTCGCGGACGGATATGAACAGAGCTACTGAACTTTTTACGCTTGATATCGAATTCGGTGACTTAAAGCAATTGACGCATGTAAATGATGCTTTTTACGCTGAAA
>CAXBLH010000580.1:0-3089 GCA_963976315.1 uncultured Dyadobacter sp. | reverse complement strand
GGAAAAGACAATCGTCGTTTTTTATTCTGATAATGGTGGCCTTTGGGGAAATCCACCTTTGCGTAATAACAAGGGGTCCTTGTACGAGGGTGGAATCAGGGTTCCGTTAATTGTATCCTGGCCCAACCACATTGCCGCTGGTCAAAGTTCCGACCAACCGGTTACAACAGTGGATTTTTTTCCCACGTTTCTGGAATTAGCAAACCTATCGCCAAAACCGTATAAGCAACTGGAAGGGCAAAGTATGCTATCAATACTCAATGGGAAAGACAGCAACAAACCCAAAACACTGTATTGGCATTTCCCGCATCACCGCGAAAATACCGAACTGGCGATGGCAGCTGCGATTCGAGATGGTAACTGGAAGTTGATCAAAGAGTTTGAATCGGAGGAATTACACCTTTTCAATCTTCAAGATGATGCAGGAGAAACTAAAAATCTTGCACTGCTTTATCCCAAAAAAGTAAAGACCTTACTAGGAAAATTAGAAAAATGGCAAGGAAAAGTTCATGCTGAAATGCCTCAGCCAAATACCATTAAATGACGAAATGATGTACTTTTCAATACCAGCAAAATTCCTTTTAGGGGTAAGTCTTTTTGTAATATTAACTTCTTTAAAAAGTCAAAAAGACAAGCATACCATTGAATCACCTGACGGCAAGGTAAAACTTGAACTCACCTTGGTGGATCAGCGATTGGTATACCAATTAAAATGGTCTGGACAAGAAATGGTGAAGCAGTCCCAACTAGCACTATTTCCGGATTCCGAAATTTCGATCATCAACACCAAAAAGCTAACTAGCAATACAACTTGGAAGCCTGTATGGGGCCAGTTTAGCTCCATTCAAAATCACTATACAGAACTGGAACTGGATATTCAAACTGGTCCTGTAAAAGGCAAACTTTTGGCAAGAGTTTACGACCAAGGGGTTGCCTTTCGTTTTGTACTTCCTAAGGGCAAAAAACCAAATAATGCCGAAATGCTATTCTCAGTTGCGATGCGGGAAGGGAATCGTTTTTATGCGCCCAACGGTGAAGGTGAACCCCTAGGACCATCTAGTTTAGATGAATTGAGTCGATTTGAACTGAGTAAATCAAAAAATAACCCAAAAGCCAGTTTAGCCGTTCCTTTGGTAGTAGAAACACCAGGCCACCAATTTATGGCACTTTTGGAATCGGATCTTTACGCTGCAAACGGTATGAAATCCATGCAAATTGGAGTCGATATGGCGAAACGGAACATCGTTTCTAGTAACTCAGTGGCCCTGTCCGACGATGAATTTACCTCCCCTTGGCGGGTAATTTTATTGGGCAAAACAGCCGGTGAGTTGGTGACAAATACCATGACCCAAAATTTGGCTACCGAATGTCAAATCCAAAATACCGACTGGATAAAACCAGGCAAAACACTGTGGGATTGGCGGGTACATGGTTACACAGCACCCGACGGATTTACCTATGGTATCAACACAGAGAGCTATTTGCGTTTTATAGATTTTGCAGCTGAAAACGGAATTGATTATTTCCTCATCGACGACGCTTGGTATACCAAGGCTTCCCAGGGACAATTTGAAATGTCTCCAAAACTTGACTTGCAGAAAGTGATAAATCATGCCAAAGAAAAAGAGGTAGCACTTTTACTATACTACGACAATCGTCATGGAGTTTATGGTGATTCTGCGCTGTTTCCATATTATCAGTCCTTGGGCATGAAAGGTATTAAATATGGTTTCATGGGTGCAAACGTGCCTTTCACCAAAAATGCCATTCGCCAAAGTGCTGCAAGCCAACTACTCATCGATTTTCATGACGGACCAGTACCTTACTCTGAAGCAGCAAGGACCTTAATTATTTTTAGTGGATTAGTATGTATTCCAGATGCTCCCGAAGCCTATGCTGCAAAACAAGACCTATTTGAATTTATTCAAAAACAGCCTGTTGGGAAATGGGATGAAACTCGCATATTAAATGCAACAATGGATGCACACATCACAACTGCGCGTCGACATGGAAAAGAATGGTTTATTGGAAGTGTTGTAAATCAAAAAGGTGGAATACTGGATATTAATCTGGATTTTTTGGAACCCGACAAAACCTATGCTGTAACCTTTTATGAGGATACCGATGATACACATTGTGCTACCAACCCAGAGTCCTATCAAATCCGTAAAGGTACAGTAACCAAAGGAAGCATTATCAAAGCAAAACTGGCACCAGGTGGCGGCCATTGTATGTGGATTCGCCCTTCTGAAAACTAGCACCATTTCATTTGACATCGAGTACTATTTAGTACAGTTGATAAACGACAAAACTGGGATGATCTTTATAATATGAAAACAAAAAACCACTTACTTTTAGAACTTAGTAACAAAGGGACAGTTGCTTTTGTCTTCCTATTGCTATTAAAATCAATAGCGGTAATGAGTCAGCCGACCCTAGACAACAGCTACCCACCTATCACCTTTCAATATCAGGAAATTACTGGAATAGGATTTGATAACACTTATAACCGCCGTGACAATAGCGATATTATTAAAGTGGATAATAAATACTATATCTGGTATACCCGAATGGATAGTCCCGAAACGGCTGGCTATTGGGGTAATATATGGTACGCAACCTCGGAAGATGAGGGGTATACCTGGACAGAGCAAGGTATGGCTTTGGACGTAGGCGAACCAGGACATTTTGATAGTCATTCCGTATTTACGCCTAATATATTGACTTTTGAAGGCAAATATTACTTGTATTACACCGGTGTAAAACCAACTCCTGGACGTTCAGATAACCAGTTTGAAAATAATTCTACGAATGACATTACGGCCATCGGACTCGCTGTTGCGGATCACCCTTCGGGACCGTTTAAAAGAACAAAAAGAAACCCCGTTTTGGAGATTTCTAAAACTGCGGAAGACTTTGACAGCTATCGCATTGACGACGCTAGTTTGTTAGTCAAAAACCATAAAGTATGGCTTTACTATAAAGGAAGGTCGATTATACATGGTACTAAGGGGCCTGGATTAACGAAAATGAATGTTGCTTTCGCCAAAAAACCAGAGGGGCGATTCAGAAAAAACGAAACGCCTATT
>CAXBLH010000579.1:0-3100 GCA_963976315.1 uncultured Dyadobacter sp. | reverse complement strand
CGCTTTTGCCTTAGCCTGAAGCATATAATATCCATAAAAAGTAGAAAACCGCTCACACTCCCCTTTGGAAATCACATCGTCATTGGCTTTTTGGGGATCCATAATTCCTGCAATAGAAAGTAAAGCAGCAGCTTGCTTGGAATCATTCACTTCTGGTACATAAAGTCGCAATTTTGAAACGGTCTCTCTACATTGGACAGCCATTGCAGGTTCATCCAGTATCAGACATAACTCCGCACCAGCTTCCAAGGTCATGACCATCATGGCATGTAGTCCCGCATGAATTCCTTCTTTATTTTCACTAGAAGGCCAGTCGAGAAAGCGCATCCCATCTAAAACCTCCGTTTTGTCATTGGTTTTTTGGATCAATTGTGCCAAAAGTCCCACTAAATATTTCTGTTGCTGACGTAAATAATCCATGTCGCCTTGGTTCTTATACAGGTCGCGGTGTATCAACACCCACCACATGGAGTAAGCACTAATTCCGTTCATCCAACCTGGCAATGGTGTAATATCACGTGCCTGATCCAAACTTTTTGCAACCACTTCATTTTTGCCAAAAACCGTATTTATGGTCATGACCTCGGGATGCATATCGCCTACCCATACCAGGCGATCGCGTTTGATACCATCCCATAAATATTCCTGCATATTCAAATGGACGGTATAAGCACCCGTATTCCAGATTTGATTGAGACGGTCATCGCTGGATTTAAAAGAACCCAAATAAGGAATATCACGGTATTGAAATATGGCCGATACTTCTTTTAATTGTAGCTCCCGATCAGGTTCAATTAAATCTATTTTAACAAAACGAAAACCAGTATTTCCAAAATTGGCCATACCCAACCAAGGTACCTCCACTTCAAAATCGCGCATGGCATGATCATTGGTCGCACCCGATATTGTATCGATTTCAGACATGGTTTCACTTACCGATTCACCAAAACGTACTCTTAATTTAATAGGACGATGATCCGCAGGTTGATCCGTGATTAATTGTAAACCTCCTTGAATTTCTTTGCCAAAATCCAAAATTATGCTTGGCACATGCCCATCCTTACTCTTGAAATAGGCAACATTTTGATGCACTAAGTCGGCCTGGCCAGTACCTGGAATTAATAGTTTTTCTTCATTTGAAATATAGTTACCCGTTTTATCAGAAGTCCAGACAATTCGCTGGGGTGTGAGGTAAGTGGTAGTTCTTGAGTCTTTACGGGCTTGCACTTGTTCCCCAAAAATTGGCGGCAATTGCTGACCAACACTAGAAAAACAGTTAGTAAGTAGTAAAACAATTATAAATGTTAAAGGTTTTTTCACAATAGGATAGGTCTAGCTATATTAATATTTTTTCGAAAATAAATCAACAAATACGGGATTACCACCCTGTTGTATCCTGCTATCAGAAAAAAAACCAATTGTGAGTCTATTCAAATACTTCCATCGAATGACACTAAGGGGCCGTCAAATTCTTACAGAAAATCACTTATATTGCCAATCATAAAAGTTGGCGACTCAAAATCTGCTGCGATACAATGAATTATCCTTAGCGATTTGTCCTTCATTTTAAACCGTACTTTTCTCAAATTGTGGGTATTAGAACAATAGGTTTACGTGGAGACCAACTTTTGAGGAGAGAATTTAAATAACGTATATGCGATTTTTTGTATTAATACGTTGTAGTTTTAACTTTAAGCCTAATTAATCATATTCTACTCTACTCATCTGATACCATGAATAAATTAGAAAATCAGCCACCTAACCGTGACGGATTACCACCATTTGTCAAAAGCTGGCCCCAACTTTACGGCTTGCTTATTTTCACACTGATGATACTAATTTCTGTTTTTTACTTATTCATGAAACATTTTCAATGAATTATCTTGATTGGATAGTACTATCCTTAACCCTCATTTTTGTCGTTTCCTACGGAATATATAAAAGCCGTGAAAAGCAAACGATGGACAGTTTTTTATTAGCCGGACAATCACTCCCATGGCACCATGTTACCTTGTCCTTAATGGCCACTCAGGCGAGTGCCATCACGTTTTTGTCAGCACCCGGACAGGCCTATACCGATGGTATGCGATTCGTCCAATTCTATTTTGGACTTCCCCTGGCGATGGTGGTACTCTGTATCACATTTGTCCCCAAATTCCATAAACTAAAAATATTTACAGCCTACGAGTTCTTGGAAACAAGGTTCGATCTACGGACAAGAGGACTTACCGCCTTTTTATTCCTTTTGCAGCGCGGATTATCTACCGGACTATCCATCTATGCACCTTCCCTTATCCTATCCGCCATTTTAGGATGGGATATCACCTGGACTAATATTATTTCAGGTAGCATTGTGCTGCTATATACCATTACCGGAGGCTCACGGGCAGTTTCGTATACCCACCAGCAACAAATGGGCATTATTGCTGTAGGTATGGTTATCGCTGGAGTGATGGTCGTAAAGTACCTTCCAGAAGGAATTACATTTACCGATGCCATTCATGTGGCTGGAAAAATGGGTAAAACCAATGTGATTGATTTTACTTTTGACCTCAATAATAGATACAATGTTTGGTCTGGCTTAATCGGTGGTTTTTTTCTTCAACTTTCTTACTTTGGAACGGATCAGTCGCAGGTTGGCCGTTTCCTTACTGGCAGCTCAGAAGGACAAAGTAAACTTGGATTGGCAATGAATGGACTTCTGAAAATACCCATGCAGTTTTTAATATTGCTAGTAGGGGTTCTCGTTTTTGCCTTTTATCAGTTCAACAAGCCCCCTTTGTTTTTCAATCAAACGGCCGTAGAACAGGTAATGGATTCGGAATACAAAGCGGAATACCAGGCGCTAGAGAAACGGCATGATGATGTCCAGGCTGGCAAACAGGTTCATGTAATGGCGCTCGCTGATGCACTTCATACTGACGACACTCCCACGATTGATCGTGAACGCACCTCCTTGCAAACCATTGAGAATGAAGTAAAATCAATTCGTAAAGAAGCCACCAGCGTTATTTCAAAGGCTAAGGGCTCAGAAGTAAACGATGTTAATTATATATTTCTCCGATTTGTGATCGATTACCTCCCCGTAGGTTTAGTAGGG
>CAXBLH010000578.1:0-3112 GCA_963976315.1 uncultured Dyadobacter sp. | reverse complement strand
CAAATTTTTAAGGGCGGTTCGTCGTATGATAGCCATAGCTTTTCTGGAAAATTTAATGCAGGTAGAGCCAAAAAAATAGCATAAACAAACTATTGGTTAATTTTAACAGGCGCTAAAACAAATTTCAAACAGCAATTGACATGGCAAAGCAAATTTTTATCAACTTGGCAGTGAAGGAGCTTCAAAAATCGATGGCTTTTTATCAAGCATTAGGTTTTACAAACAATCCCCAGTTTTCAGATGATTCCGCAAAATGTATGGTTTGGAGTGAGCATATAATGGTCATGCTTTTGTCACACGAAAAATTCACCACATTTGCTACCAAACCCATTGCCGACACCAAATCAAATATCGCTGGTCTATTTTCATTAGCTGTTGACAGTTTTGAGGAAGTAAATAGCATGATGACCAATGGACTCCATGCCGGTGGGATTGAACCTAACGAAATGAGAGATTATGGTTTTATGCAACAGCGCACTATTGAAGATTTTGACGGGCATACTTGGGAAGTTTTCTATATGGATATTTCAAAATTCCCCTCAGAACCCAGCGCAGAATAACACCACTGCGGATTGGAATACGAAAGACTACTTAGAAACGAGAAGTCGTTCGAAACCTTAAAATCATAACTTCACGGCTCTTTCAGAACGACAAACCTGTTATTCCTTCGAATCTCCGAGACCAGGTGATTTCACACAGCGATTAGAATCAATACGCATTTGCCCGTTTACCTGTCTTATAACTTGACGACTCATTCATAAAAAAAAGAATTATGCAATCATTGTTAGAATTGCTTTGACTGAAGTACGTTTTTCTGTAGCTAAACTTAGGGTTGTTTTGAGCTAGGAATCCCGAAACCCACCTTAAAAAAAGAGACAAAACAAAGAATCGCCATACTTTTACTTGATAAATTAATGATAACGGTTAAAGTCATGTGTAATTTGATATAACTTATAAAGTATATCGAATTACCGGTATACCCCTACACAAGTAGCTCTAAATAATTTACCGAACTAATACGTATTGTAGTTTTAAAAATGAAGAGTATATTTGATGTAAATTACCATAACATCCAATCCCTCAAAACTTTAAAAAAAATGTTTGTATCTCTCCTTTCCGAAATTTTAGCTAAGTATCATTAGCGGCCTGATCATTCAGAGTAAAGTAGGGAATGAACTGGAATCCTATCCAGTTTTGAACCTTGATGAGAGTATTTCTTTTCTACCGGTGTATGCGTGTTTATTAACACGCTGAATAGAAGGATTAATATTCTGCACTTGCCTGGTGCTTTATCTTTAATTTAAGCCAACAAATGCCATTTTTGGAGCGTTTGCCGCTTATTCAAAGAAAAGCAAGAATAACTTTGAATAAAATTATTCAAAAATATAATTTTTACAAGAAACCATTTGTAAATATATGGTTGGTTGTGGGCATGTCTCGGTCTAGATAATTAGAGCCAATCCATAGGAATTTTAAAAAACGTTTAACCTGAACATTTGCCCATGAGCTAAAGAATACCCGTTAAAAAATACCAAATTATCACCCCCCTCTATAAAACTCAGACGTTATGAAAAAGAAAGCAATGTTATTGCTCCCACTCCTGTTGTGCCTATTTGGAGAAATTTATGCGCAGGCCGATCCAGGTTCTGCCAGTATTAATTTCAACAGAACCAGCTATTCTAAAGATGAATCAGGGCTTATTACAGTCCATATTGGCAATTATTCCGGAACTCATACTTTAGGAGCTAATTTAAATCCGTATGATGCTATTTTTGTAATCTCAATACCTTCGGTTTTCGCAGTTACCGGTGCTATCAACTTTGTAACCAATGGCACTTTTAGTTTGTTAACCACGAAACAAAGCAAAACTGCAACGGGTACCACTGAAATTACAGTAACCTCTCCTACCGGGATTCCCAAGGGAGAAGAAGGCAAGGTAGAAATACCAGTAACGGCTACTGCATTTACAACTAGCATATTATTTACTACTGTATTGACCATCGGCAACCAGACCACCCCGCCATCTGGCAATGTAGATCCTTCCAACGATTTTCGTTTTTCGCCTGTATATGTTGTCAGCCCTTTGCCTGTAACGTTATTAGATTTTCATGCTGTCAAGGAACAAACCACCGTTCATCTCAACTGGAGTACTAGTGATGAAACTAAAAGCAAAAGTTTTGATATTGAACGTAGCAGCAGCGGTAAGCTTTGGGAAGTAATTGGTTCGGTGCAAGCACAGGGCGAGAGCAATACAAGGCACGCCTATTATTTTACTGATAGCAACCCCCATTTTGGCAGTAACTACTACCGCTTGAAAATGATCGATCTGGATCAGACCTTTTCTTTCAGTAAAATCACCCAGCTCCGCATCGAAGAGTTTAATATTCGAATTTTCCCTAATCCAGTTTGTGATTTTTTAACAATTGAAACGGGCGATATCCATGGTATAAATAGGATTAGAATCGTCGATATTAATGGATTATGTATCCTAGATCTGGAAGACAAAATTTCGTCTGTTGTGGATGTAAGAACGCTAAATGCAGGAACCCACCTTTTACAAATCCAAAAAACAGATGGTACCACTTGGACGCAACGATTATTAGTATCGAAAGGGCGGTAAATTATCTTAGTTAAGTTTAAGAGTCTGTTTAAAAATTAACCAATTCACGATCGGAGTTTAAGGTGTGCTTTTTATAAAAAAATAGAATTTAGCTTTCTGCTCGAAATTCGTATTCAGGTTGAATTTGACGGCCGAAAGCCGATAGCAATACTCAAAAAGTCATAGTATTTTAAATAGGGGAACAGCTATTTGATTGTATTATAGTGTTGAAAAGAAATGCTCGTTACAACAGCAAACAGCTTTTTTAAAAAAATGCACTTTAAAATGACCAAATAGCTGATTCACTATCATTCCGAACTAAAAAACTGTCCGCACAATCTGGGATAGTACTTGCTATTAATCATCATGGAGTGATTGTGTTGCAATATTTCCATACACTATTCCAAACAGAGGAATCTTTAAATAGCAGTAATAAGCGAAACAATAAGCACAAGAAACTCCACAAACCAGCATCATCTCCACGTTGCAGCTCCAAATCATTTCGTTAATAGC
>CAXBLH010000577.1:0-3136 GCA_963976315.1 uncultured Dyadobacter sp. | reverse complement strand
TTTCGGGCGTTGAACCGGAAGTTACTTTTTTGATTTTTGTAAGCGTATTGATCTTATCCCCCGGATTGATCCGTTCGGGTGAATAGCCACAATAAAAATCTACGTTGTATTTCAAGCCACTCACTTTTTCCAGAACAGGCACACAGTCTTCTTCTGTACAGCCCGGATAAACGGTGGATTCATAAATAACGACATCCCCTGCTTTTAGGGCATGTCCCACGGTTTCACTTGCTTTGAGAAGCGGTACAAGGTCGGGTTTTTTATAATTATCTATGGGTGTAGGCACCGTAACTATAAATACATTGCAAGTTTCCAAATCCGATACTACATGAGAAAATTCTAGTTTAGAAGCTTTAACAAGCGTCTCCGCCGTTACCTCTTGAGTTCGATCAATTTTATTGCGTAGTTCTCCAATACGCGCTTCATTAATATCGAAACCTACCACAGGAAAATAATGACTAAACTCAACAGCAAGTGGCAAACCAACATAGCCAAGGCCAATTACTGCAATTTTAACAGAAGAATTATCGAACATTTGCATAAAAGTATTTCAATTGGATCGTAAAGCTATAAAGATTCATTTTACTAGTAACAAATTTTAGGATCATAATTGTATATCCTCTGTATACTTGGCCATTTAACTACGATTTTGAATTAATTATCCCCTTGAATCTTCTATTTCAGTCAATGCTTTCCATTTTCTATCTCGAATTTTCAGTTTAAATAAATCAAATAATAATACCTTTGATATTAGACTTTATCAAGACTTGTCTCGGGTTGCAATTGGTAGTTGGCTTTCGGCTATCAGATTCTTCCCAAAAACGATTTTCTAACTGACTGTTGCTTTCTGGTTTATGATAACAAAAGTCTTCATATAAAATCATTCATGATAAGGTCTATTGTCTCAAAGAATTAATACAAACACATGTACTGGCTAAAATATCTTCTGAAAGAACCATTTCATATTCTTACAAATAAAGATTACCGGCAATTTCTATCGCTTTGTTTCCAATACGGTGATCAGCCAAGGTTTGCTAACAAAAGGGTAAGCTTTGGAAGCTATAAATTAGAGGTTCCAGATTGTATGTCCTTTTTGTGGCAGTTCAAAGAAATATTTGCCGACCATAGCTATAAATTCTCTTGCGACAGCACAAATCCAATCATTATTGACTGTGGTGCCAATATTGGAATGAGCATTTTGTATTACAAACAGTTGTTTCCAAACAGTGAAATTACCGCCTTTGAAGCATCGCCCACCATTGCCAAATTACTTAAAAGCAACCTGGCTGCTAACAATATCACCGATGTGAATCTCATAGAAAATGCCGTGTGGACAGACGAGGAGGGCATTTGGTTTGCGAATGAAGCAGCGGATTCGTCGTCCATGTTTCTTGGAGGACAAAAAATATTAGTACCCTCCATCAAGCTATCCAATTTCTTAAAAACAAAATCAAAAATAGATTTTCTAAAAATGGATATCGAAGGTGCTGAAACAGAAGTACTCAAAGATTGCCGTTTTGATCTAAAACATGTCGAAAATATTTTTGTTGAATTCCATTCCTACATAGACCATTACCAGTCGTTAAGTACAGTACTTCAAGTTTTGGAAGAAAATGGTTTTCGGTACCTAATCGATACCGAGCAGCATCGAAAAAGCCCGTTTATTAACCATCGATACCGAGATAATGAGGTTATGGACTTGCAAATCAATATATTTGGATACCGACCAAGGCCAAAAGATAAAATCCAAAACCAGCTATGATCTTACAGATTGGCACATTTCATAAAGAGGGTGGTGCAGCAGTGGCCGCGTTAAGGCTTCAACAAGCACTTTTAAAATCCGGAGTGGACTGTCAATTATTAGTGCATACAATGGAGGCCCCTCAAGAACATGTTACACCCTGGGCCGATACCACCTTCAAAAAACGAATAGCCTGGCTCCAATTTGTTGGTGAAAGATTGGCCTTTTTGCCCTTTGAAAAAGATTCCTCCATTCGTTTTGCGTTTTCACCAGCCACAGTCGGAACTGATATTAGTAACCACCCACTGGTACAAAAAGCAACTGTTTTACATTTACACTGGATCAACTTCGGTTTTTTATCGTTAGACTCACTCGCTAAACTTTTTGCTCTAAAAAAACCAATCGTCTGGACGATGCACGATATGTGGCCCATCACTGGAGGGTGTCATTATAGCCGTGGATGTACCCGGTTTTATGAACATTGCCATAACTGCCCATTTTTATCCAAACCCGATGACTACGACCTATCGTTCCGTCAATTTGAAAAGAAAATGCATTTTTATGAACCTGCAAACTTAACATTTGTGGCTCCAAGCCAGTGGTTAACGGACATGACCTTGAAGGCACCCTTACGAAAACACCATAGCGCCCTTGCTATACCCAATTGTATAGATACCCACCTATTCTTTCCTGTTGAAAAAAACAAGGCCAAAGAAGCATTGAACCTGCCCCTTTCTAAAAAATTGATACTGTTTTCGGGTGTGAATACCGCTGATCCAAGAAAGGGATATTCCTATTTTGAAAAAGCGATTAATTCTTTAGACCGTGACGAAGTGGAAATAATGATTTTTGGAAAAGGGAAAATCCAGGACTTTGATACCTTAAATGTCAAAGTTCACTTTCTTGGAAAAATATCGGATACTGAAACTTTGATAAATGCATATAGTGCAGCAGATTTGGTAGTGGTACCCTCCCTAGAAGACAATTTACCCAATACGATTATGGAAGCGATGGCTTGCGGTACTCCAGTGGTAGGATTTGATACCGGTGGTATTCCTGAAATGATTGATCATCAAAAAAACGGATATGTTGCTATCTCCAAATCAGCTGAATCATTAAAAAAGGGGATACTTTTCGTTTTGGAGACTAACCAAAACAGTAGTTTATCCGAAGCAGCAAGAACGAAAGTCCTTGCCACTTACTCAGAAAATGTAATCGCTAAAAGACATTTGGAGCTATATGAGTCCATTTCAAAATAAAACTGCAACTTGTTATATGCCCATTTTATCCATCGTTACGGTGACTTACCAAGCTGAATTATTTTTAGAAAGAACGCTAAAAAGTGTTCAAACGAGTAGGGAGTTAATCGGCAATATGGATCAAATAGAATACCTT
>CAXBLH010000576.1:0-3152 GCA_963976315.1 uncultured Dyadobacter sp. | reverse complement strand
TTTATGAACAAATGGCGGAACCTCGTTATGTCATTTCTATGGGTAGTTGCTCTAATTGTGGGGGCCCCTATTGGGAACATGGGTACCATGTGGTGAAGGGGGTCGACCGTATTATTCCCGTGGATGTCTATGTTCCAGGTTGTCCACCTAGGCCCGAAGCGTTGATTGGTGGCTTTATGAAACTTCAAGAAAAAATCCGTTTGGAACATCCATTTAAACCGGAAGTATTCCTTGAAATGCAACAGGAAGAAAGTAGCCTTAAAAATTAGTAAAACGAGCTTAAAATGGTATTTGAAGAAATCAACAATATTCTAACCAATGCTTTTCCCGAGTCCGTAGTGGAGACGATACATGCGGGGTTACAACCCGCAGTTGTAATCAAAAAAGAAGATTTGTGGAAAGTATGTGAATTTATTTACACAGACAACCGGCTGTACTTTGACTTTTTGTCCTGTGTAACCGCATTGGACAATGGTCCCGAAAAAGGTACCATGGAAATAATATACCATTTAAGCTCTATTCCATTTGGACATAATTTAATGCTAAAAACGGTATTTAAACGAAATCAGGATGGTGAGCCTCTGCCAGAGGTACCATCGGTAAGTCAGATATGGCGAACGGCTGAATGGCATGAAAGAGAGGCCTACGATTTATTAGGTATTCATTTTGTAGGAAACCAAGACTTAAGAAGGATTTTGCTTCCCGAAGACTGGGAAGGGCATCCTCTACGGAAAGATTATCAGGCTCAGGAACGCTACCATGGCATTTTCGTAAAATACGAAGATGGTGAAAGAAAACCTGAATCACTTATCTAGTTGTAATTTTCCTGCTATATTTAAAACTTACATCATTCTATATACTTTATGAGAATCCGCCTTTCGATACTTGTCTTGTCTATTCTATTTTCATATACGGCTCACAGCCAAACAGATAGTTTAATTATCAACGGAAAAATAATAAACCTTGATGGACGCTTGTATCGCAAGTCCTCGTTTGTAACCGTGGCTCGAAACAATATTTTCCAACCCAATTCCGAAATTATTCACCAAGCCCCCTTACAAGCAGATGGTAGCTACCGATTTGCAATTCCACTGAACTATGTTACCGAAGAGTTCTTCCTAGACTATGGTGGTATGGCAAATGCTACTTTTCTGGGCACTAAGGGTGAAGCTAGGATCACATTTAACGCAGATTCCATCGGAAAAGCCAAACGTTTATTTTATTTCTCAGGAGTATTAGCAGAAGCTAATAATCAGTACTTCTCCTATTTGGAAGCAGAAAAAAAAGCATTTGATAGTAATAAAAGGCTAGGTACTGACTTTTTTAAAACCTTTTGGTCCAACAACCAAGACCAAGCCCAACAAGAAATTGTAGCAAGAAGAGATTTCCGACTGGAGATTTTGAATAATATTTCAAAAAATAGTCCCTTAGATGATCACTTACGGTACTGGATTACTAGTAAAGCTACCGATGAATCCCAGACTATTTGGTTAGATTATTTGATAGCAAACCGTTTAATAGACCGTTATCCTACCATTAATTTAAACGATTTGATAGCGCAACCGCTTACCCCAGACAAAGTGTTGCTATCCGAAAAATTCTTTCACTATGCGCAATTCAAACTGGACGAAATTAAATATGCTAATCCAGGCAAATATGAATCGCTGCCAGTAAAAACCATGGCGCAGTTGATACTGGATAATAACAGTAAATTAACCGACTCCGAAAGACTTCGGTTAACGCAATTAACGGAGGAAGGCTTGAAAGATCGTAATGAAATCAATTTCTTAAATCAAATGTTTGCACGAAATGAAGTGGAACTAAACATGCTTTTTGATTTTGAAAGGTTTAATAGAATGGCTACCCAAGAGTTTTCAGACGCTTCGGTCGCTTTTTTGCTTGGGAAATACCTTACCAAACGTTTCTTCACTTTTGACCAAAAACAAATAAATACTTTTGGTAATCATATCCAAAAACACGTCTCTGCTCTTAGTTTAAGTAAATCCTTACGAGAAATTATTGATTTGGAGGTAAAGGATAGCGTTCTAGTCCAAGAATTCATAAATAGCAACGCCAGCCGCGAAACGCCAACGGAGGTAATACCGGGGTACTTTTTATCCACTTCAACGGGTCGGGGATCTACTTGGCTAAAAGATATCCTTAAATACTATGAAGGTAATACCGTTTATATTGTAAAATGGAACTTAGACGATCCAGGCAGTCTGTCTAACTTGGAATACATGGCTTTTTTAAGAAACAGTTTGCCCGAGAATGTAGTATTCCTGTATATACATTTGGTGGACAACGACCAAAATTTTAGGATCAACGATTTGGCAAAACAATTCATAATACGTCATAATCTGCGTGGTACGCACATGCTGGCAACCAATAACCAAACTTTGGATTTGCTATTCAAACTAAATCCCTTGGAATCGGATACTTATGCGATCATAGGCCCTAACGGAAAATTTCTGGATAAAAACGCCCCTGCTCCTAGTGATACTGAAAAACTTATTCCAATACTAATTAACGCCAGCCGGTAATTACAAGATTATCAATTTACACAGATATGAATTTTAACCAGCCCTATTGAGAGATTCACTTGACTTTATCCCGACTTTTTGAGTATCGCTATCGGCTTTCGGCCGTCAAATGCTACATGAAGACGATTTTGGGCAGATAACTAATTTCTGTATATTTTATAAAAACCCACCTCAAAAACCAATAGTGATAAATTAGAAATATTATTTCTTTCCAATAAGCAAGTCAATTATATTTAGAGCAAATATCAACCGACTTAGACCTTATGATTTTTAGAATCATTATCCTTTTGCTTGCAACCACTTCTATTTGCACTGCACAGCCTGATAGCGTATTTGTAAGCGGAAAAGTTCAGAATTATAGCGGGGAACATTACAGACAAAATCCAACCATATATTTCTCGCGTAACAATATTTTTTTACCAAATTCCGAAATCATTGTACCCTCTTACATTCAGCCTGATGGAAGTTTCAAAGCAGCACTCCCACTCCATTATTGGCTAGAAGAATTCCAGTTAGAATTTGGCAGCGATGCAAGGGCCACTTTCCTAGGTTCTAAGGGCGAAATAAGAGATCGGAAGAGCGTCGTGTAGGGAAAGAGTGTAGATCTCG
>CAXBLH010000575.1:0-3153 GCA_963976315.1 uncultured Dyadobacter sp. | reverse complement strand
TGGATCCTGCCCGAAATTATATTAAAATAAACGCAATCGTGAGGGACTAATCTTCACCTGAGAAACCAGCATGTTAAAGAAAGAGAGGTATAAAGCATTCATAGATTATTTTTTAACCAACTTTCCAGAACCGGAGACAGAGTTGCTATATAAAGATCCATTTCAATTGCTCGTTGCGGTGGTACTTTCTGCACAGTGTACCGACAAGCGCGTGAATCTGGTGACTCCTGCACTGTTTGAAAGATACCCTGATCCTGAATCGCTTTCAATGTCTACGGTGGAGGAAGTATTTAGTTATATTAGATCCATCTCTTACCCTAATAACAAAAGTAAACATTTGGTAGGGCTTGGCAGGAAGCTGGTCGATGAGTTTGGGTCGGAAATTCCGGCTACGGTGGAAGACTTACAAAAGCTTCCAGGGGTGGGCCGTAAAACAGCGAATGTAATCGCGTCCGTAATTTTTAACCAGCCCACTATGGCGGTTGATACGCATGTTTTTCGAGTATCCCACCGCATCGGCTTAGTACCAAAAACAGCTACAACGCCTTTGGCAGTAGAAAAGGAATTGGTTAAATATATACCGTCACAATTGGTTCACAAAGCGCACCATTGGCTTATTTTACATGGCCGTTACATTTGTTTGGCCCGAAGCCCAAAATGTAGTGAATGCCAGCTCAGCGCATTTTGTAAATATTATGAAAAGCTAAAAAAACAAAAAGTTTGATTCTAGATTGCAACCATTTTAGAAGGTTGTGCGTCACCATAAGAGAAGTACTGTTAATATCTTTTTAAAAATTTTGTTAAAACGAAATGAAAATTAAATTTTTGCTATTGTCGCTTACTACAAGTTTAGTATTCGGCATTACTGGCTGTATGAAGTCAAATGAGAGCCAAGATGAAGAGAAAATCATAGAGAATGTCGCTGCTATTGAAGCTTTTATAAACAGTGATAGCCAAGGAAGTAGCGCAATAAAGGATACCACTGGTTTTTATTATATCAATCGGGTTTCGAATCCAAGTGGTATTACTCCAAAACTAGGTGATGCCGCTTCTGTAAATATAAATGCATATTTGCTAAATGGCACCCAAGTGATTTCATATGATGATGATTCCTTATTCACATTTACTGTTGGAGCCTATAATACTGGTTTTTATGGGCTAGACTTAGGGGTAACTAAAATGAAAACAGGTGAAAAAACCACATTTTTGTTACCATACTATCTGGCTTTTGGCTCAGCAAATCAGACAAACATACCAGGTTATTCGCCGATCCGTATGGAGTTGGAGCTTATTAAAACCCGGACTGAGGAGCAGCAAATTGATGATTTTGTAGCGAAGAAGCAGTTTGTGGTATCCGAGAAAACGACCAATGGATTAGTGATTATTCGTACCAACGAAGTTTTAGGAGATGCTATCGGGGCTGGAAAATCCGTGTCTGTGAAATATGTAGGTAAGTTTTTAAATGGCACTACATTCGACTCTGGAACATTTCCATTTACAACTGGTACTAATGCTACTGTTGCTGGTTTTGATACGGCTATTAGTAAAATGCGGAAAGGAGAGAAAGCCATTATTATTTTCCCATCATCGCTTGGTTATGGTGCATCCGGAAGTTCTTCTATCCCAGGTTATACGCCCTTATATTTTGAAGTGGAGGTAGCGCAATAATTATTGGAAAGCTATTTTGAAGGTCAAGTTTCATTTTGGAGCTTGGCCTTTTTAGTTATAATTGTTTCCGTAAAGCAATGGTAACCCGCTCCTTTTCAACATCGGTTAAGTTAGAGCCAGACGGTAAACACATTCCAGTTTGAAATAAATTTTCGGCATTTGTCCCTCCAAAATAGGGGGCATCCTTAAATACAGGCTGTAAATGCATCGGTTTCCAGATGGGCCTGGTTTCGATATTTTCATTCATTAGTGCGTTTTGAATTTTATTAATATCAATATTACTGTCAAGTGTCGTAAATACACTAAGCCACCGATTGGATTTACAGTTATCGGGTTCGGGTTGAAAAGCAATATTTCCAATTTCTGAAAGTGCCTTTTTATAGTATTCAAAGTGGCTTCTACGTTGAGAAACACGTTCTTCGATTACTTCCAGTTGCCCACGACCAATACCCGCTAGAATATTACTCATGCGGTAGTTATACCCTATTTGGCTGTGTTCATAGTGTACAGCGGGGTCACGGGCTTGTGTCGCTAGGAATTTGGCATTATTAATATATTCCTCTCGGTTACTAAGCAGTGCACCCCCACCAGAAGTGGTAATGATTTTGTTTCCATTAAATGACAGGATTCCCAAATCTCCAAACCCGCCTACTAGTGTGTTGTTGTACTTGGAGCCTAAGGCTTCTGCGGCGTCTTCTATTACTGGGATCTCGTACTTTTGGCAGATAGCCAGCAGTTCACTTAAACGTGCTGGCATACCGTACAAATGCACCAATATAAGTGCTTTAGGTTTAATTCCTTTTTTAGAAAAATGTACAATAGCTGTTTCAAGGGCTTCCGGACAAATATTCCAAGTATCAAGCTCGCTATCAAGGAAGGCAGGCGTTGCACCGAGGTAGGTAATAGGGTTTGCACTGGCGGCAAAAGTGAGCGATTGGCATAATACAATATCTCCTGCTTTCACCTGAAGCAAAATAAGCGCCAAATGGATTGCCGCAGTTCCAGAGGAAAGCGCTGCCACATGCTTTACGCCTAGGTAGTTGCCAAGTCCAGACTCAAAATGATCGAGGTTTGGTCCAATAGGAGCAATCCAATTTTGAGCGAATGCTTCTTGGATATATTTCATTTCCTGGCCTCCCATGTGTGGTGAAGAAAGCCAAATTTTAGTGTTGGGAGTATCCATGGGGCAAGTTAAAACTCAGTTTTGGAACAAATCATTTTTTGGGAAAAGTCGCGCAGGGTTTCCTCTGGTAATACTATTATCTGGAATATTTTGAGTTACCACACTACCCGCTGTTATCAGGCAATTCTTGCCTATTTTGATATTAGGTACCAATATGCTACCTACGCCCACTAATGTTTTTTCACCTATTTGAACATTACCACAAATAACCACTCCAGGTGCAATATGAACAAAGTCAGCTATTTGGCAGTCGTGGTCAATGGACGCACTGGTATTCACTATTACATGTTTTCCTATTTTGG
>CAXBLH010000574.1:0-3179 GCA_963976315.1 uncultured Dyadobacter sp. | reverse complement strand
TGATGTCAACTGGGAATTTCGTGAGGCCAGCTTTGTGGATTGGGACAAAGTGATGACGGAATATGATTATGAGACCAAAGAACGCCTGCCAAGAAATTTAAACTTCAATTCCGTTTTCAAAATCATTCCGCTGCGTAAAGACAAAGAAAAAAAGAACAAAGCACTAGAGCTTTTTAAAACCATTCTTGAAAATAGAAAAGTAAATAAAGTGATTCTTTATGATTACTTTGTAGAGCTTGTACTTTGTCATTATTACCGGCGTTACGGAAGCTATACCAATGTTCAACAATATTCGAAAGACTATTTTTCCATGGCAGTTCGCGACAGCGTTTTCAAATACCACGCCTTCATTCAATTTCTTAAAAAACTAAACCTTATCGATATGGAAGATCCCACCAGTAACACATCCGAAGAAAAACCGGAAAACAAGTACGAGCAAGCCATTAATGAATTCTTTTCCAAAATGTCTTTAAATCTAGATCAACAAGCTATGTTCTATCTGGGACGGATGCTCAATACGGTAGAATACATCCAAAAAGGAAAAACTAAAACGGTTATCCAGAAAGTAAACTTTAACGGCATGGACAAAGAAAATATACAGCGGCTTCGTATCTCGTTAATTGAAAAAGCCAAGCAATACAATGCAATGGGCAAAGTGATTTTTACAGACAATGAGTTTGGAAAACATTTCAATTTTAATGACTGGACATTAAACCCTCAAGAGGCTGTCTTTTTTCTGCTAACGGGTTACTCCTTTGGTGTCGGTGTAAAAGATGCCGAAGAACTAACCGAAAAAGAAACTCAAGAAACGCTCTAAACCAATCCAAACACTAAAATTATGAAACCAAGTATTACCAATTCTTCCGATTTCCTATTTATTTATGAAGCTATTCAGTGTAACCCAAATGGAGATCCCGATCAGGAAAACAAACCCAGAATGGACTACGATACTAAGACCAATCTGGTGACCGATACCCGTGTAAAGCGTTTTATCAGGGATTATCTGAAGACAAGCAACGAGGATGAAGTCGTTTTTGTAGACATGGAAGGGGATTCTAAGGTAAGTGTAGACAGCAAGCTCAAGGCGGTTGTAAAAAGGACTGTTGAAAATGAAGGCGAACTGGAAATAGCATTCAATAATAATCCAGAGGCATTAAAAATTTATACTGATATTATTACTAAAGAAAAAGATGCAGAAGGAGTTTGGAAAGCCATCACTGATAAGAAATTTAAGGATAAGGATGTGAATTATGAACTATTAGCGTATCTGGTAAAAGAGAAATTCCTTGATATCAGGATGTTCGGTAGTGCTTTTGCAGTTGGCGGATTTACTAAAGCTTATACCGGACCTATTCAATTGAACTGGGGCTATTCATTCAATAAAGTGGAGTTGATAGATTCAAGTTCTATTGTCACAATTATGAATGATGACAGCAGTACATTTGGGAAAGATTACAGAGTGCATTATAGTTTGCTGGGTTTTAACGGAACGATCAATGCCCCTGCCGCTAAAACAACAGGTCTTACCCAAGATGATGTTTTGGAATTTAGAAAAGCCATTTGGGAAAGCATCCCGGCATCACCCACACGCTCTAAATTGAATCAATATCCAAAACTCTACATAGAAATCGTTTACAACGAAGGAGTTTCAAACGGGCAATTTGGGGATTTACGCAATTTTGTAGAAACAGAACCCAAAGAAGGGATAACCGATAAGCAAGTCCGGAAATTCAAAGATCTATCAATTGATTTAAGTGCTCTAAAAAAATTGATTGACGATGATAAAAACGGGGATAACAAAATCAAGGAAGTAATTGTAAAAACCTCTGCCGATTTTGATTTCTCGCTGTAACAGAAGTTTCACCTTAAACCTACTGTTATGGAGATATTAAGTTTTAAAATCAGCGGGAAAATGGCGCATTTCAGAAAGTATTACGCCAATAATACTGCCTTTAGTTTTTCCATACCGCCACGTACGGCCTTAATGGGTATGGTGGCTGCTGCAATGGGATGGCCAAAAGATTCTTATTATGAAGATTTGGCTTCCGAAAAAATCCAGTTTGGCATTAGGGTTCTAACCCCTTTAAAGAAAAATTTTCACCGACTCAATTTTTTGAGCATCAAAAGCATGGGGGATATGGCAAAAAACTGGTCTTCCGATTTTCGTGGGGAAGGTGGTCGAATTCAAACGCCGTTTGAGGTTGTTACGGCTTGGGGTCTTGCCAAAGGGGGTGTGGCTTATCAGATTTTTTTAAAGGCGGGTGACGAAGGAAAAGCGGTATATGAGTCGATCAAAAACCATTTCTTAGAAAAAGAACCGGTTTACAATATCACTTTAGGGACTGCAAATTTTACAGCAAGACTTTCAGACATTCAGATCTTCAAGGATAATCAAATAGAGGTAAAAAGCCAAAATGATTATGTTCAAATTCATTCTGCGATACCTGTAGAACTTGTAGAAGATTTAAAATTTGATAAAGAAGAATTCGACAGTTATAACTTTGTAGAAGAAGATATGCTTCCCGGTGATTTTATGGCCAATGGAAACCGGGAAGTACACAAAATGAATCGGTTGCTGTTTTCTATTACACCTCATCCTTTACGGGTCAAGCTGAATAATTCTTATTATGTTTTACAAAGTAATATTGGCGAACTTAATATTCAATTTATGGACGCATGACCTATTATTCGCACAGTAAGTTAAATGAAAATGGAGTTACCGAAGGTTCTAAAGAGTTGTACGTCCATATAAATGGAGTAAAGGAAAAAGCATTATTTCATCTGGTTGAAGGTCTATCTCTAGGATATAACAATGAAGAACTGAAAAAAATCGTGGAAATCGTTGTCGATTTTCACGATTTGGGAAAATATACTTCATATTTCCAAAATTACCTTTTAAAGCAAGAACCGATAAATTTTTATTTAAAACGCCATGCCCAACTGGGTGGTTTTGTAGCATATAATTATTTAGAGGAAAAAGATGAGAAAAAGGCATTGGTGGTATTGTACCTTATTTTCTTGCACCATAGCCCGCTGATTGATATACTTCAAATTTCCTCTAAGTTAGGTGATGATCTGGAAAGGATAATAAACAAGCAGATAGAGGATTTACTTAAGAATTTCACATTGGTCGAAAAAGATTTGGGAATTGAGAAACTTCAGGATTCGTTTTTTTATAC
>CAXBLH010000573.1:0-3205 GCA_963976315.1 uncultured Dyadobacter sp. | reverse complement strand
TGGCAGGGGGAGCCTACTTACCCATCATGTCCGACGAGACTTTTATTGTGGAAGAGACTGGTTCCGTTTTTTTAGCAGGACCATTTCTTGTAAAATCATCAATAGGGGAAACCGTTGATACTCAAACCTTGGGAGGAGCCAAAATGCATTCGGAAATTTCAGGGGTTACTGATAATAAATTTCCAGATGACAAATCCTGTTTAGATGCAATTAAGCGTCATTTCGATAAAATTGGCGCACCAGCCTCTGCTGGTTATAACCGAAAAAATGCTTTGAAGCCCCTTCGTGCCGCCGAAGAAATATTTGACATACTCCCAACGGATCGTTTAAAACCCTATGACATGAAAACGGTTTTGGAGTGTATCGTGGACAATTCCGAGCTAGATGAATATAAACCAGACTATGGCAAAACTATTATTTGTGGTTATGCGCGTGTGGATGGCTGGGCAGTTGGAATTGTAGCGAATCAACGAACGATTGTAAAGTCTGGTAAAGGAGAAGTGCAGCTTGGCGGTGTTATTTATGCAGAAGCAGCCGACAAAGCGGCCCGTTTTATTATGAACTGTAATCAGAAAAAAATACCCCTAGTGTTCTTTCATGATGTAACCGGCTTTATGGTGGGTAGCCGTGCAGAGCAAGGAGGAATTATCAAAGATGGCGCCAAGATGGTCAATGCCGTTGCCAATTCTGTGGTACCTAAGTTTACCTTTATTGTAGGAAACTCTTATGGTGCTGGAAATTACGCCATGTGCGGTAAAGCTTATGATCCCAGATTGATATTTGCTTGGCCAACCGCTCAAATGGCTGTAATGAGTGGAGCAACTGCTGCCAACACACTTTTACAGATAGAGAAGGCTAAATTACAGTCCAAGGGACAAATAATTACGGAGGAAGCTGAACAAGAAATTATGACAGAAATTACCAATCGGTATAACGAAGAACTTTCGCCTTATTATGCAGCGGCCAGACTCTGGGTAGATGGAATTATCAATCCAGTTGAAACGCGGAATATTATTTCTGCGGGAATTCAAGCTGCCAACCAGTCGCCTATAGAAAAGCGTTTTAACGTGGGTATTATTCAAGTATAACCGAATGATAATATGGGTATTTATTTGCACATTTTGTGTTTTATATTGTAAAATTTAAGGATACAATGAATAAAGAAAAAATCACCGTGCTTGGCCTAGGAAATTTAGGTTCGGCAATTGCCCAAAAACTTCTTGAGTCGAACTTTGAAGTAACGGTATGGAATCGTTCAATAAACAAAACAGAGTCTTTGAAAACACAGGGTGCAACGGTTGCTGGATCCCTACTAGAGGCCATAGAACAGGGTGGAGTATTTATATCTGTTTTAGCCGACGATGAGGCAGTGGAGACGGTTATTTCTGAAAAATTGCTGGCCAAACTAGGAAATGGTACGCATATTTCCATGAGTACCATTTCGCCAGATAGCTCCCGAAAACTGGAAGAAATCCATAAAAATGCGGGTTCAAGTTACGTGGCTGCTCCCATTTTTGCCCGTCCTGAAGCAGTATTAGCACAAGTGGGGAACATTTGTATGTCAGGTAAAACCTCCGCTAAATTAAGGGCCAAACCCTTTTTAGAATGTCTGGCAAGGGGTATTTTTGATTTTGGCGAAGACCCAGCTGCCGCCAATGTGGTCAAATTAGCAGGTAATTTCATGATTGCAGCAAGTATCGAAATGATGGCCGAAGCCTACACTTTTGCCGAGAAAAATGGAGTTAACCGCGAGGACATACATAACATGTTGACGACTACTTTGTTCGCTTCCCCTATTTTTCAAAACTATGGAAAAATGGTCGCACAGGATCATTATGAACCCGTTGCTTTCTTTTTACCACTGGGCTTGAAAGATATAAAATTGACTTTACAGGCCGCTGAAAATGTACGTGTACCCATGGCAATAGCCGATATTGTGAAAAATAGATTTATTACAGCATTGGCCAAGGGAAGGAAAAATATGGACTGGAGTGCATTTGCGTTAGGCGTGCGCGATGATGCCCATAAATAAAAATACCACCCAATATGGGTGGTACCAACTAATGAATGAAAAGATCAAGGGTTAGGCTTTTATGTCCATTAGCATCTCATCAGTAATATTTTCTTTGGCTTTAAATCCCTTGACAGATTCTCCAAAAGTTTGATGCAGTTCCTCCACAACTTGCAAGTTCTGGTATACGCCATCGTATATTTTGAGTAAGGATTTTTCAAGAACCTGATTGTTAAGATTCATATTTTCAGTCTCTATCTGTCCTATCTTTTTTATAACCGCAGTTTGGCTGTTTTTCAAATCGTCTAGCTCACGGAGTATTTTCTCCATTGCCTTATATTTCTCTACTTTATTCATAAATGTAATTAGTTTTAATAAAAAACATAAATAACCATGCCAGAAAAATTTAAAAATCTTTCATTTTATTAAATTTAATGAAGAGTTCCCTATCTGGAAAAGTAAAAGAAACCCTTTTCCCCCTTTAAAAATGAATATGAAAAAATTACTTTGTTTAGGATTCGTACTGCTACTTCATGCGAATGTACTCCTATTGGCTCAGTCCAATAGTGTAGAAAAAACGGTTGTCTGGAAAGGGTTTGAAAAATCAGAATTTGAATTTGAAGGGCGAGCAGCTTTTTTGGTAAAGCCGAAGAAATCAATAGAAGGAAATCCTTGGGTATGGCGAGCTCATTTTCCTACTTGGCATACTGAAATGGATAGCATCTTGCTTGAACGTGGATTTCATGTGGCCTATATCAATACCAACGGCATGCTCGGACATGCAAGTGCGATGCAGGTTTGGGATCATTTTTACAATTATTTGGTAGCTAACAAGCAATTGGCTCCCAAAGTAGCATTGGAGGGTGTAAGCAGAGGAGGACTTTATGTTTACGGATGGGCGAAAAGAAATCCAGATAAGGTGACTTGTATCTATGCGGAGGCTCCTGTTTGTGATCCTAAAAGCTGGCCGGGCGGCAAAGGAATTAGTTCAGGTTCTGAAAAGGATTGGGCAATGTGGTTGAAATTAAACGAGGTGTCAGAGCAGGAAGCGGTTCATGTCGAGGACATTCCACTCAATGACCTCAAAGGCTTGGCTTCTTTTAAGGTGCCTATTTTACATGTGATTAGCCACCTTGATAAGGTAGTTCCACCTTCTGAAAATACGGACATTTTAGTTCAAAATTATTTGAAGGC
>CAXBLH010000572.1:0-3219 GCA_963976315.1 uncultured Dyadobacter sp. | reverse complement strand
ATACAAAAACACCAGGGGATGTTTTGCCTTATAGATAATTAGTTAGAAGGGCAACTTTAAACATAGTTTCTTATTTTTTTTAACCATTCGATCTAAAATTAAATTATGGGCGTAAGTGGAGGAAATAATTTTTTAATTTTTCTATGAAAGCCATGAAAATCAAGAACACATTACTTGCCTTTGCAATTTTAATTTCAGGATCAGTTTTTGCTCAAAGTGAAAAAACAGTGATGGTAGGTGGAGCCGCTATGTACCCTTCCAAAACAATTGTTGAAAATGCCATTAATTCCAAGGATCATACCACCTTGGTAGCAGCAGTCAAAGCAGCTGGGTTAGTGGAAACATTATCAGGAAAGGGTCCATTTACGGTTTTTGCACCTGTTAATAGTGCTTTTGAAGCCTTGCCTGCTGGTACTGTGGATAACTTACTTAAGCCCGAAAACAAAGGAACACTTACCGCTGTTTTAACTTACCACGTGGTGCCAGGTAACATTGATTCCAAGTCCTTATCGGCCATGATAAAAAAAGGAAAAGGAAAAGCAATGGCTGAAACAGTACAGGGAGAGAAATTGACTTTTTCTAAGAAAGGGAAAGATATCTGGGTTATTGATCAAAATGGTAACCATTGCAGATGTCTTTCAGTCCAATGGTGTAATTCATGTAATAGACAAAGTATTGATGCCGTAATAGGTAGAAGGTACTCCTACATAAAAATGATTGCAGGCGCTAGAAAGTTGCATGCAATCATTTTTGTGCTTTCCCGCCAAGTGAAGCTTACAAGTATCTGATCAAAAAATCATTCCGAAACTAGTACCTACGCCTTGCATTGAGGTTACGCGTAGGTCGCCACCGTGCATTTGCATGATTTGTTTTGATAAACTTAATCCAATACCAGATCCTGTTTTTTTGGTGGTGAAAAAAGGGACGAAAATCTTGTCCAAAGCTTCTACAACAATCCCGGTTCCATTGTCTTTAATCTCAATTACCTTGACCTGGTTCTGCAAATAGGCTTTAATTTCTATCTGGGCATCCTCCCTTTGTGTTAGCGCTTCACTCGCATTTTTGACGAGGTTTAATAAAACCATTTCTATTTGGCCTTGATCACATTCAATTTCGAAGTTATTGACGATGACAATCTGGATGGGACTATTAAATGGTAGTGTTTCAAAGTGTTTTAAAATCTCAGAAACCCGAATATTTTTCAAAATGGGCTTTGGTAATGTTGTGAAATCTCGATAGGCATTTACAAAGTCGATGATGCCCTTGCCTCGGCTTTCAATAGTTGATAACGCCAAATTCAGATCTTCCAAAGGTTCTTCGATGCCTTCTTTTGAGCGAAAATCTTCCGATAGAATCGTCCGCATGGTACCCACCAAAGAAACGATTGGCGCAATGGAATTCATTATTTCATGCCTTAGTACTTTCGTAAGGTTTTGCCAGGCAGTTACTTCTTTTACCTGTAATTCGGTACGGATGTTTTGAATGCCAATGATGTTGACGATGCGGCTTTGTAGTTCCAGTTTAGTGATAGTGATAGACAACTGTCGGCCTTCTTTACTTTCATACATTAGTCGCCCAGGAATAGTTAATTCTTGTAATAAATGATACAAATTAGCCTTGGAACTTTTTAGCAAATCGGCCATTTTTCGCAGTTTATGAAGATCCAAAAGTCGAATAGCCGCTCGGTTCATAATTTCAACGTTACCGGCTTCATCGTAACAAATAATACCCACATCAATATGATGCAACACCGTGTTTAAAAAATGATAATCCGCTTCTTTTTCGGCTCGTGATTCACGGAAAGCCTCCATTACATCGTTCAACCGATTATTTAACTCAGCAAAACTTTTCCCCTTTGGACTGTCTGAATTGAGTTTTACGGTGAAATCCGAATATTCTATGGACTCAAAGAATAAGGTCAGTTTTCGATTGACGGAGAGCGTGTATTGATAAAGTGAAAAGCCAATTAATACCAGTACCAAGCCTATGAGACAAGCTGCTGTATACATTTCTAGTGCTACCAGAAAAGGCAAAGTGCTGCCGGCTAGTACTATTGCGCAAATTCGGAATATAATTTGGACTGAAAAGGATTTCATAGCTTAAAAAATTAAAGTCCGTATTTTTCAATTCGTCGGTACAATGCCGCCCGTGAAAGTCCAAGTTCTTTGGCCGCCTCTGAAATATTTCCCCTTTGTCGCTGCATCACCTCGGAAATAAGCTGTTTTTCTACTTCCTCCAAATCGTAACTTTTTATCTTTGCCGTTTTTGAAGTTTCCCGTTCGGAGCCAAATACGTCAGTGGATTCTAGTAAATTATTTTGGCATAAAATAACCGCTCGTTCTACGGCATGCTGTAACTCTCGTACGTTACCTGGCCAATGGTAAAGTTCCATTTTTTGTTTTAAACTGGCTGAAAATCCAGTTATTTTCCGATTGTACTTTTTGTTATATATAGCAAGAAAATGGTAAGATAGCAGCTCAATATCTCCTTTTCGATTACGCAAAGGCGGCATTTCGATGGTAACTGTGTTTATTCGGTATAGCAAATCTTCTCTAAATTCCCCAGTCGAAACCTTTTCGGTAATGGCCTCATTGGTCGCGCAAATTAAACGAATATCGAGTTTGGTTTCTTTATTTTGACCAAGTTTAACCACCGTCCGGTTTTGCAGGGTGTTTAATAATTTACGTTGGGTAGTTAAGGATAAATTGCCAATTTCATCCAAAAATAAGGTACCCTTTTCAGCTTCTTCAAATTTTCCTATTCGTGCACTTTTGGCATCTGTAAATGCTCCTTTTTCATGGCCAAAAAGTTCACTCTCTACCAAGGTTTCGGGTAAGGAAGCAATATCGGCACGGATAAATGGTTCTTTTGATCGATTAGAATTATGGTGTAAAGCTTTGGCCATTAAGTCCTTCCCTGTACCATTTTCCCCCAGTATTAGTACGTTAGCATCTGTTTTGGCTACTCGTAACATCAAATTCATAGCTTCCTGCAGTACTACAGACTCCCCGATAAGTTCCTGCTTTATTGCTGGAACTTCTGGCTCTGGTTCATCGAGTGCATTTTTCAGGCTCGACAATAATTTTTGATTGTCCCAATCTAAGCTGGGGTCTATGGCGATGTAGTTTGAAAATAATTGAGGATGGTGCAATAACGTATACACCGCAAACAACCCGCCATACGAATGCCCTATCAAGGTTCTATTTTGTGTCACGGGGT
>CAXBLH010000571.1:0-3236 GCA_963976315.1 uncultured Dyadobacter sp. | reverse complement strand
CATACGAACATGAACTGGATATTACTGGCTTCTGTTAGCTTACTTGCTATTACCGGCTTTTTTGTGGGCAACTTTCTATCAAAAAGATTTTCCGGAGAAAGGTTAAAAAACGGATTCGGATGGTTCGTACTGGCAATGGGGATGTATATCCTATTTAAGGAGTTATATTAATTGGAGCTAATCACATAGGGTCTCGTAAAACGTCCGACTGTTATGTTAATCGTCGCCTAATAAAATTGATTAGTCACTAAAGTATTTTTTACAACGTGACAAACATCACACAGATTAACATTTGAATTTCGCAATTTTGAATCAAGAATTATTAAAATAGATAGACATACAACCATGCAAATAGAACAAATATATACTGGATGCCTTGCCCAAGGAGCTTATTATATTGAAAGTAACGGGGAAGCCGTAGTCATTGATCCGCTTAGAGAAGTTGAGCCTTATTTAAAGCGTTCTCAAAAAGATGGATCTAAAATAAAATATGTGCTCGAAACACATTTTCACGCCGACTTTGTTTCGGGACATATTGACCTTGCTAAAAAAACAGGAGCGGAAATTGTATTTGGTCCAACAGCCAAAACCCAGTTTTCTGCTCATATCGCCAACGACGGAGAAATTCTGAAAGTGGGCAATGTTAAAATAAAAGTAATTCACACGCCTGGGCATACCTTAGAAAGTACATGCTATTTACTCATCGACGAAGATGGAAAGGAAACCGCATTATTTACTGGTGACACCCTTTTTATCGGTGATGTTGGCCGCCCAGATTTGGCACAAAAAGTAGTCGCCGAGCTTACCCAAGATATTTTAGCCAGTCATTTATACGATTCGCTAAGGAACAAAATAATGCCTTTACCAGATGACCTGATTATATATCCAGCGCACGGAGCTGGTAGTGCCTGCGGAAAGAATATGAGCAAGGAGACTACCGATACTTTGGGAAACCAGAAAAAGACCAACTATGCGCTGCGTTCCGATATGACCAAGGAAGAGTTTATAAAAGAGGTAACATCAGGCTTACTACCTCCCCCAGCCTATTTTCCGGAAAATGTAATGATGAATATTCAAGGATCGGAAAGTTTTGATCATGTGCTGGAACGAGGAAATCATGCGCTGAATCCGGATGAATTTGAAAAAGCAGCGAATGATACCGATGCGCTTTTACTGGATACCCGAAACGCACAAGATTTTGCGAAGGGATTTATTCCAAATGCTATCAATATAGGAATTGACGGTGGTTTCGCACCTTGGGTAGGCGCTATGATACCGGATATCAAGCAAACCATACTGGTAATTGCAGAAGCAGGACGAGAAGAAGAAGTAGTAACCCGATTGGCTCGTGTAGGATATGACCATACGATTGGCTATTTAAAGGGAGGTATTCAAAACTGGAAAAACGCAGGTAAGGAGATCGATACCATTGAATCCATTGAGGCTTCTGAGCTGGCTAGTCGCTTATCTGAAAACCCCAAAGCAAAAGTGCTGGATGTTCGTAAGGAGTCAGAATACCTTTCTGAAAATGTAATCGGAGCAGAAAATATCCCGCTAGATTACTTAAACGAACATCTATCAAAGATTGACAAAGACACTACTTATTTCGTCCACTGTGCAGGGGGATACCGTTCTATGGTATTTAATTCCATATTAAAAGCACGAGGTTATGACAATATAGTGGACGTAAAAGGTGGGTTTGCCGCTATAAAAGGCGATAACTCGGTACCTGTCTCAGCATTCGTTTGTCCAAGTACCTTGTAACTGTCGAATTATACTTTTCAACATTCTAAAATCAAAAAACATGGGATTTATAGCTTCCTTATTCAGAGCTAACCAAACAGACTTTAAGGACTTACGCGCCACAGGAGCCCGGATTATTGATGTAAGGACACCGGCAGAATTTTCTGCGGGCAGTATAAAAGAAAGTGTGAATATTCCTTTGGATCAATTACAAAAAAACATGACCAATTTGAAAAAAAACAAACTCCCCATCATTGTTTGTTGCGCTAGTGGTCACCGGAGTGGTAATGCCAAAAGTATTCTAGAAAAGCAGGGTTTCGAAGTTTATAACGGTGGATCCTGGAAAAGTCTTCAACAAAAAATTAGTTAAAAAGTATATGTTAGAATTAATTCAAAAACCATGGCCCTGGTATGTTGCTGGGCCATTGATAGGCCTAACTGTGCCTGCATTGTTACTATTAGGAAACAAATCTTTTGGCATTTCATCCTCCTTACGCCATGTTTGTGCGATGTGTATTCCGGCCAAAATCCCTTTTTTTCAGTATGACTGGAAAAAGGAAATATGGAATCTATTTTTCGTTTTTGGCATATTTATTGGGGGAATAATTGCGGTTACATGGATTAACAATCCGGAACCCGTGCAAATCAATCCAAAATTAGCAGCCGAATTGGCACATTTTGGTATTACCGATTTTTCCTCGCTGATTCCTGTCCAAATCATGAATTGGGATAGTTTATTTACTCTCAAAGGATTTATTTTAATTATAGTGGGCGGTTTCTTGGTAGGTTTCGGTACACGCTATGGAGGCGGCTGCACCAGCGGACATGCCATTATGGGAATTGCAAACCTTCAACTTCCCTCTTTAATTGCTACCATCTCATTTATGGTGGGCGGTATTATGATGTCAAACTGGTTAATGCCAATCATCCTCTCACTTTAAACTGCCTATTTAGATGCAAAACAACATAGATACCCCTGAAAAATCCGATCACGATTTACGTGCCACCGATACGATGTGTATTAATGAAAGTAGCCAACATCATCCATGGTATTACAATCTTAAATACCTGGTCGTAGGTGTATTTTTCGGCATAATTTTCGTAAAATCAGAAGTAATCAGTTGGTTTCGGATACAAGAAATGTTTCATTTTCAGTCCTTCCACATGTTCGGTATAATAGGAAGTGCCATTGGAGTAGCCATGCTTTCTATATTTTTGATCAAGAAATTTAATATCAAAACGATTCATGGGGAAACGGTGGTCATTGCCGATAAAACTTTCAATAAAGGACAAATATATGGCGGACTTCTTTTTGGCCTCGGTTGGGGAGTTACGGGAGCATGTCCGGGTCCCTTATTTGCGCAAATTGGCGTGGGGGCTACGGTAATTACCATGACGTTACTGAGTGCCATTGCTGGTACCTGGGTATACGGAAGGTTTAGAGATAAGTTACCGCATTAAAACTAATTTTTCCTTGTATTTGAGGAAAACAA
>CAXBLH010000570.1:0-3244 GCA_963976315.1 uncultured Dyadobacter sp. | reverse complement strand
GCTTGGATTATGGTAGTTACCCCAATGCTAAAAACTATACGATTGGTTTAAATATCGGTTTCTAAGATTGTCAATATAAAAATTTGAAAACAATGAAATTTAAAATATATAAATACCTGTTATTGGGGTTTTGTGCCGTATTTTCTGCTTGCGAAAATTTGGAAGAAAAACCCGTGGGGTTGCTAGCTCCTGAGTCCATTTTTAGTAGTGCTAAGGATGTGGAAACCGCCCTTTTTGGAGCGTATGGGATGATTGCAACCGAGTCTTTGTATGGTCGTCAGTTTGTGTCTGCACTTATGTTGCGTGGCGATATGGTGGATATTGGCGACAGGGGAACTCCTGCGGAACGCCAGCAAGTGAATGACTTTAACATGGATGCTAACAATGGCATGGTAACCAAGTTTTGGCCGATATGGTACCAAGTAGTGAGTGCTTCGAATGCGGCAATTGCAGGTGCAGAAAGCTTAAATCTAAGTGATCAGGAAATAAATCCTTTGATAGCTGAAGCGCGATTTATCCGGGCATTTAGTTATTTTCATTTAGTACAGGTTTTTGGGGACATCCCGTATATCGATTATTTTATTAGTAATCCGGAGGCCGTAAAAGAAATTTCGAAAACCCCCGAAGCGGAGGTGTACAATGGTATATTGGCTGATTTAGAGTTTGCAAAACAATGGCTTCCAGATAGGCAGCCAGCTAATGTGAAAAGTCGTGCGACCAAAGGTACTGCTGCATCTTATTTAGCATCCGTTCATCTTACCAAGAAAGATTATGCAAATGCCTATAAAGAAGCGAAATGGGTGATAGATAATAGAGCCACATTTGGGTATGCATTAGAGCCGGATTTTCAAACACTATTTAGAGCACCTCAGCCTACTGACTTAGCGGAACATATTTTTGACATTGACTTTCTAGGGCTGCAAAACGGTAGTGGAGGTCAGAATGATGATATTGTTCCTCCTATGACCGGTGTTCGTGGTGGTGATGCGCCTCAAAGTGGATGGAGTGTGCTAGTGCCATCTATGAAAGTATTTGAAAGCTGGGATGCTCGTGATTACCGAAAAACCGTAAGTTTTATGGATTCTGTTCTGATTGGTGGTGTACTTTCGCCTTATACCGTTTTTCCAAATACCAAGAGACCTCATATTGCTAAATATGCGCGTTTTGCAGGTAACTCAAATACGGAGGGGCGTTACTCTGATCAGAATTATTCAGCTTTCCGCTATGCGGAAGTTTTGTTGATAGCTGCCGAAGCATCTGCTGAGCTAAACGGTGAAACTCCTGAAGCAATTGGTTATATCAACCAAATTAGAGCCAGAGCCAGAAACTGGGCAGGGAAACAAACTGCTTTTCCTGCTGACGCAAAAGCGGGCAATAGCAAACAAGCATTTATTGATTTGGTACTGGAAGAACGCAGAATTGAGCTCGCTTTTGAATACAAACGTTGGTATGATATTAAAAGGAGAAATTTGGGAGAAGTACTTTTCAAAGGGGCTAACTCCTTGGAGCCACATGCCAACTTTGATCCAGCTCGTGACTATAAAATGCCTTTACCAAGGGTAGAGCTACAAGTTAACCCTAACTTAGGACCTCAGAATTCGGGATATTAAGAACCTGTTTACAAATTAACCAATAGTTTGTAAACCGGTTCTATGTAATCCCAATAATTTGAAAAGCCCATCCAAACTTCACTTCAAAGTTTGGATGGGCTTTTTTGCTACTTCACCTTCACACGGACACCTTCGCTATGGGCTGTAAATTCTGGTGTGTACATACATTGGATAGTGGTAATACCATTTCCAAAATCGCCACTGTGTGTTACAAAAAGTGGGTACTCAAATACATAGGTGCCTTTACGTAAATAATTGAAAAAGAAATTGGTACTGGCATCTTTGGTTGTTTCGTAATACCCCAGTCCGTCCTGGTATTTGTAGCTACTCAAAACATTGACGGGCTCCATGGCCGAGGCTCGTAAGTCCTTCATGTGAACATACTCCATGTCACGGTCGGCACGAAGCTCTATTCTTACTTTTATTTTATCACCAACATGTAATTCATCGTTTTCATTTACCGGAGTAAGCACTTCTCCCTTGTCTGTATTTTTGGATAAAAATAACTTTTTACTCAGTTTAAGTGGTGTTTCAGCAAAAGTGATTTTGTCCATATCTTCAAAATACTGCCAGTATACCGCACCCCAACTTGGCGGTGTGCTTTTGGGTGTATCGCTCGTAATTTTTACAGTAATATTTCCCATTTTCGGTTTCACGGATTCACTTTCGACTATCGATTTGAAATAACCCGTTCCGGCTTCCGATTCTGCATTGTTTAAAGTTATTGAACCAACCTGTAAATCAACTTTGGTATTTGAAGTCAGCCAATTAGTGCCTTGCATTAATAGGGCATAACAAGCCTCGGCGGTGGCTTTAGTACTCTCCCAACTGTTGGTTTGCTTGTTTTTTAACAACCACGTTTTAAGACTATTTACCGTTTTTGTATCCTTTTCAATTTCCTGAAATGCCTCAATCATAATAGCTTGCCTTTCAATCGGAGCTTCGTACCACCACCAGCCACGGTAATTTTGTTTCCAGTACATTCCCAGCTCTTCGTTTTGTACTGCCGTTTCACGTAATGATTTCAAGATTTTGGAAGGAACTACTTTGTCTCCCGAACGGAAGAGTGCTAAAGCAGCCAATCCCTGCATGTATTTCGACTGTTCCACCCAAGTTTGCTGTACCCGCTCCCGATAGTACTGGACTGCTTTTTGGCTGGCGTTTGCAATGCCGTATGCCGGGAAAAAGCTCCGCGTATACAGGTACTGAATTTCCAGGGAGCCAGGAGTATACTTTTTTAAATCTGTTTTTGAGCTTATCAAACGGTCATAGTCTTCTTTGATTCGGCTGTCAAGGTAGGGAAGGGCTTTTTCAATAATTTCAGTCAAATAGTCTTCCTGACCTTTGGGAACCATGTTCAATTTTTGAAGATGGCCAATCCCCGAAAGAATATACTGGGTCATATAACGGTCGTCTGGTCCGCCCTTAAACCAAACAAAACCTCCGTTGGAGCTTTGCAATTGGCGAAGTTTATCAATGGTATTGCTCAATTGATTACTCATTTTTACCAGATCAAAAAGTAGCGCAATATTCTTTTTTTGTTCGGTTTCCGTCTTCGCCGCTAGTACCCAAGGGGTTTCTTCCAACAAAATGGATTTTAATTCTTGGTTTTTTTGAAGGTTGCCTACCTGAGA
>CAXBLH010000569.1:0-3262 GCA_963976315.1 uncultured Dyadobacter sp. | reverse complement strand
GTACCAGTGGGGAAGGCTAAAAATGTGTGAACCAAGCCGATTTTTATTAGAAGTTGACCCCAAGTATTTGAACGTAACTCGAATGTTGGCCGGTATGGATAAAGGGGGAGCATCGTCACCTAGTACTGGTGCCTCTTTTGTAAGAAACCTTTCCCCCAGGAAACCCACCGAACCCAAGAACATACCCGCATCAAAGGCTCATGTTCCGTCGGATGATTTTAAACCCAGCGATACTGGCAGCTTAAAAGAGGGGGACAAGGTGGAGCATACTAAATTTGGTTTTGGTATAGTTACAAAAATGGATGTTAAAGGAACAGATAGAAAGGCCGTTGTAAAGTTCGATACAGTGGGTGAAAAGACCTTACTTTTAAGTTTTGCCAAATTAAAAATCCTTTAACTCATTAGAACAGTAAAGTAATTATTTTTAGCGCTTTAGATAGTAAAATCAATATTTTGAGTAATATTATTCAATAGTTCCCCTAAAATTTAACTTAAAATTTATATGTTTTTAGAAGACGATATTAAACAAATTAATAGCCGAGGCAGTGAATTAGCCGAGGTAGAGCAGCAAGTCAATTATTTTGTAAACGGCTTCCCGTTTCTAAACCTATCTAAAGCGGCTACAATTGGCGATGGGATTCTAAACTTTAGTGCCAATGAAATTTCTGAATTAATTGCACAGTTTGATCAAAGTGCGTCTGATGGAGACGTATCATTGCTGAAATTTGTTCCTGCTTCGGGGGCTGCTACGCGTATGTTTAAAGCACTATTTGGTTTTTTACAGAATGGGAAAAGTGATAAATCGGTGGAGGAGTTTTTTGAAAGAATTAATGAATTTGCGTTTTATGACGATCTTAAAGCCGCTCTGGAATCCGACGGTTTTGATATAGCAACTGCGGATAAAGAGACTATTGTTTCTTATTTCTTGACGGATAAAGGATTAGGATACGGTGAATTGCCCAAAGGCCTTTTGAAGTTTCATAATTATACCGATCGCCCGCGTACGCCATTGGAGGAGCATTTGGTGGAAGGAGCGAAATATGCTAATGCAAGTGGACATGTACAAATTCATTTTACGGTTTCGCCAGAGCACCGCGATAAATTCGAGAAATTAGTAGTAGAGGTAGTTCCTACCTATCAAACCACATTTGGTGTAAAATATTTTGTATCATTTTCTGAACAAAAAAGTGCTACAGATACCATAGCCGTTAATTTGGATAATACTCCTTTCCGTGAGGCGGACAATAGCTTGCTGTTCCGACCAGCTGGACATGGTGCATTATTGGACAACCTAGCGCAGCTGGATGCGGATATTATTTTTATCAAAAACATTGATAACGTAGTGCCGGACCAGATTAAAGAAGAGACAATTACCTTCAAAAAGGCACTCGCTGGCCTAGTATTGAAATACCAAAAACGGGTTTTTGATTACCTCACACAGCTAGACAATAGCCATGACGCTGCACTCTTGGAGGAGCTAGATACTTTCTTCCAAAAAGAGATGAGCGTAACGCCTCCTGTTGGGTTTAATGCGTTTACACCAGAGGAGAAAAAAGCGTACTTTATTTCAAAACTAGACAGGCCCTTGAGAGCCTGTGGAATGGTTAAAAACCAGGGTGAACCTGGTGGTGGGCCATTTTGGGCTTCCAATGCCGACGGCTCGTCGTCTCTTCAAATTGTGGAGTCCGCACAAGTGGATGTGGATAATGAGGAGCAAAATGCCAAGTTTAAAAACTCAACGCATTTTAACCCCGTTGACCTGGTATGCGCTACTAAGGATAAGGATGGCAATACGTATGATCTAAAAAAATTCAGAGATCCTTTGACAGGTTTTATTACCGGAAAGTCCAAGGATGGTAAAGATCTAAAAGCTCAAGAATTACCAGGCTTATGGAATGGTGCAATGGCTAATTGGAATACACTCTTTGTGGAAGTTCCTTTGATCACCTTTAATCCTGTAAAAACAGTGAATGATTTGCTTAGGGAGCAACATCAGTAACAACAGATGTAAAAGTAAAAGGGCATTTCTTAGCGAAGAAATGCCCTTTTACTTTTAAGCTTAATTGCCATTTTATGCCGGAATCGGCAATACTTTACTTTCTTTAAAAGTAGAAAGAATAACCATTGTTTGGGTGCTTGATACTTCTTCTATTTCATTGATTTTTTCTAGCATCAACTTCTGATAAGTACTAATATCTTTCGAAATTACCCTTAAAAGAAAATCTCCTGTACCCGTAATATGGTGACATTCCACAATCTCTGGGATGGCGTGTACTTTATCTACAAAAGATTCTGTAACAGACTTACGATGACCCACTAATGAAATTTGTACAAAAGTACTCACTCCTAGGCCTACGCGTTCTGGTTCCAGCTGGGCATGGTAACTTTTAATAATTCCGGATTGTTCCAGCTTTTTAACGCGTTCCAATGTTGGAGCGGGCGATAAACCTATTTCCTTAGAAAGCTGAGCATTTGTGATTTTTGCATTTGTTTGCAATATCTCCAACACTTTCCGATCTATTTGATCAAGTTTTATTATTGTGGACATTTTTCTATGACTAAGTTATTTACATGCCTAAGCATAAGGCGATGCAAAGCTATTAGTTTTTGCCGAACATTCTTACAATTATATACTGGAAATTTGTTCATTAGACAAATTATCATAGGTCAAATCAAAATATAGTGTATAATTGTTGGGCGATATGTGTTTTGTGACTTATTATATTAAAATAATTATACAGCATAACTTTGTAAGTTTGAAAGGAAATCTTGATACGTAGATCGGATTCCTTCTTCTAATTCAATTTCATGTTTCCACCCCAGCGCATGTAGTTTATTGACGTTCATAAGCTTGCGTGGAGTTCCGTCCGGCTTTTCGGTGTTCCACTGAATTGTTCCTTCAAAGCCCACAATTTTCTTGATTAGCTCCGCAAGTGACTTAATAGAAATGTCGTGTCCAACACCTACATTCAGAAAACCTGCATCACTATAGTTTTGCATCAAAAAATAACAGGCAGACGCAAGGTCATCTGCATGTAGGAATTCGCGCAAAGGGGATCCCGTACCCCATAGTTCAACTTGTGGTTTTCCATTGACTTTGGCCTCATGAAACTTGCGGATCATGGCTGGTAAAACATGGGAGTTGTTGAGGTCATAGTTGTCATTGGGTCCGTAAAGGTTAGTGGGCATCACGGATATGAAATCGGATTGATATTGGCTCCGAAAGGCTTCGCACATTTTTATTCCTGCGATTTTGGCAATG
>CAXBLH010000568.1:0-3262 GCA_963976315.1 uncultured Dyadobacter sp. | reverse complement strand
ATTGGTTATTTGCAGATGAATTTAGAGCAAGGTATCCAAAAGTATCCGTTTTGGATGGGGCAATTTTAACCGAGGAAAATAGGATTTATACCAGTGGTGGTGCGAATTCTTACTGGAGTCTGTTACTGCATTTAGTTGAAAAATATACTAACCGGGAAATGGCGATTTTGGCCTCCAAATATTTTGCCATTGATATTGATCGGGATAGTCAAACTTCCTTTATGATTTTTAAGGGACAAAAAAGTCATAAAGACAATGAAATGCTATTGGTTCAAAATTATATAGAAGCACATGTCGATGAAAAAATGAGTGTCGATAAGCTTGCCGCCTTGGTGTCACTTGGCCGTAGAAGTTTTGAAAGGCGTTTTAAAATCGCGACTAACAATACGGTTTTGGAATATATACAACGTGTAAAAATTGAAAGTGCCAAAAGACAATATGAAGCCAGTCAACAGAATATTAGCGAAGTGATGTTCAATGTGGGCTATACTGATAGTAAAGCATTTAGAAGCACTTTTAAGAAAATAACAGGCCTTACTCCAGCGGCTTATCGAAGCAGATATAATAAGCTACCTATGTAATGGAAGTCATGCAATTTTGTTTCGCTGAAATTATTTACCGCGAAAGCAGGTTGTAAAATAAATTAAATGGAGAAAAAATGCAGAATGAAACTTTGTATGAGCGAATTGGTGGAGACGACACTTTAAAACACCTCACTGATTTATTTTATGATTTGGTTTTTGAAAATGCGACTATTTCCCATTTGTTTAAAAATGACAAAGAAGAGATCAAAGAAAAGCAGCGTCTGTTTTTGACCCAGTTTTTGGGCGGGCCGCAGTTGTATAGTGAAGTTCATGGCCACCCAATGATGCGCGCGCGACATATGCCTCATACCATCACAGAGGAAGCTGCCGTCGCCTGGCTGCATTGTATGTCTACCGCCATTGGAAAATTGCCGATCGCAGAATCGCTCAAAGACGAACTATTTGAAAGGTTTCCGCGGACAGCATTTTTTATGGTCAATCGTGAGTCCTAATGCAAGCTGCCTTAATAGGATTAGCAACCGCTGTCCCAATGGAGAATTATAAACTTTCATGCCTTACACCTTCCGAATTAGTGTTTAACTACAAAGTTTTTCGTCAATACAAATATCGATTGTAGTTTCATTTAAAGTAAGCATTACCTTTGTAAAATGAATTTTAAAGAACAACTGGTACCTTATCCCATTTTAAAAACCGTTGTACAGGCTGCCTCCGAAATGGATGGAGATGTGTATATTATTGGTGGTTTTGTACGGGATCTTATTTTGAAAAGACCAAGTAAGGATATTGATATAGTTTCGATTGGAAGCGGTATTGAATTAGCAGAAAAAGTAGCCAGCCTTTTAGGGCCTGACGTTCAGGTGCATATTTATAAAAATTTTGGTACCGCCCAGATCAAACAAGGGGATCTAGAAGTGGAGTTTGTAGGTGCCCGAAAGGAATCTTATCATGCAGAGTCTCGTAAGCCAGCTGTGGAAGACGGCTCTTTGCAGGACGACCAAAACCGTCGGGATTTTACTATTAATGCGATGGGGATAAGCCTGAACGCAGCGAGTTATGGAGAACTAATAGACCCCTTTGATGGCCAAAAGGACCTTCGTAAGAAAATAATACGTACCCCTTTGGAACCGGGAATAACTTTTTCCGATGATCCACTGCGTATGATGCGGGCAATTCGTTTTGCAACCCAGCTTAATTTTGATATCGAACCGGATACTTTCGACGCCATCGTGGCCATGAAGGATCGAATCTCAATCGTTTCTATGGAGCGTATATCTGTGGAATTGAACAAAATTATTGCGTCAAAAACTCCTTCTTATGGTTTTAAATTACTCTACCACGCTGGGTTATTAGCCATAATATTTCCTGAGTTTGTTGAACTGCAGGGTGTTGAAACCATTGACGGCCGTGGTCACAAGGATAATTTTTACCATACCTTACAGGTACTGGATAATGTTTCAGAAAATACGGATGATTTATGGTTGCGTTGGGCTGCTATTTTACACGACATCGCAAAACCGGCCACTAAAAAATTTGATAAAAAGGTAGGGTGGAGTTTCCATAATCATGAAGAAATTGGTGCACGGATGGTGCCCCAAATCTTTCGTAGGTTGAAACTGCCGCTCAATGAAAAAATGAGGTATGTCAAAAAACTTGTAAGGCTTCATTTACGTCCAATCGTATTATCAAAGGAGGATATTACCGATTCTGCAATGCGGCGTTTACTTGTGGAGGCGGGGGAGGATATTGAGGATCTAATGAAACTTTGCCGTGCTGATATAACTTCCAAAAACCCACTGAAAGTCAAAAAGTATATCCATAATTTTGATATTGTGGAGCAAAAGCTCAAAGATTTAGAAGAACGAGATACGCTTCGTAACTTCCAACCTGTGATATCCGGAGAACATATTATGGAGGCTTTTGGTCTAAAGCCCAATAAAGAAGTGGGCATTATCAAAGAGGAGATTAGGGAAGCAATTATTGAAGGGATTATTCCCAATGAGCTGGAGCAGGCGCATGTTTATATGCTGAAAATTGGAGAAAGAATGGGACTGCATGCCATGAAAGAATAGTGCAAAGAGGTAATGGTTATTACTCTGGAATCATGCCGTATTTGGGAGTGGATTTTAAAATAGACTGAAATACTAACCTCAAACTACGACTTGGTGTTGCCGCTATTAATTTATCCCGAAGTGGAACGCCTCTTTAAAGACGTTCCATTGAATGGTGGCTACCCATTGTCATTAGCCATTGAGGGAAGGGTTAATGGCTATAACTGAGTCCGATAAGGTTCTAAAAAAAATGGTGTGTTTAAGCCCAAAGACCCACTACGATGCAATGTTAATACCTATACCCAACAGTTTATGTTTTAATTGCTCCATAGTGTCTTTGTATTCCCAGTACATCACTCTATCGTGCGACGACTTTACCAAAATGTATTTTTCACTGATGGATTGTATGCGTTCCAAAGCGACGATTTTTTTAGTGAACTCTTCCTGAATCTCTTTATTATCTTGGTCATAACCATGGACGATAAGTCCCAATTTTACTTCTAATTCAACAAACATTTTTTTTGATTTTTTTAAATGAATATATTCTGGCGAAAGTGAGCCACCTATTCCGGTATAATGTGGGCTCACTAGTAGGTTGATTTTGAGGTGCCCTGAGATTGTCGAATGAGTTCACGTCACCGTTAACCCCAGTGGCTTCCTTGTCGGTTT
>CAXBLH010000567.1:0-3264 GCA_963976315.1 uncultured Dyadobacter sp. | reverse complement strand
TGCACAGATCGTTCCGTTATCCAAATTAAAAATAAATGCAGGTTGGGAATTGTTGTCACCTGATAATGAGCTGAGTCAAAAGTTTGTTAAATACATGCCCGCATTATATAGGGCTAATTCTCCCGGCGCTGCTTTTACTGTTAAATTCAAAGGAGGAATCTTGGGTGTCTATGACGTTATTGGCCCCAAGACGGGTATCGTCGAGGTGACTGTTGATGGAAAAAAGCCAATAGAAATTTACCGTTTTGATAAATGGAGTAATAACTACCGTAAAAATACCTTTTTTATAAAAGACCTATCAGACGACATCCATGAAGTTAGTTTCCACGTGACAGGAAAGGAGTTCGATAAATCAGAAATTTTGAAAAAAAGGAATATCACGATTGCCAATTCTGAAGATTATAACGGCTTCGGCTGGATCGCCAATTCACTATTGTTGGTGGGCGAACTGATGGATTAAGTTGTCGCATTTCGGTTAGTCGGCTTTTGGAAAAATTTAAATAGGCTCTTATTATATAGCCAATTGAATGTTTATAGCTGCTTTGGCGTATTGATTTTTATAGGGTGAAAACCATTTCTGTTTTGAGTTCTTATTGAAAATTTATGTCAAAATCTTCATTTTTTGATCGGGATATCAGCTGGCTATCTTTTAATGAAAGGGTATTGCTAGTAGCCGCTAATCCACTGGTTCCTCTTTATGAGAGAATTAAATTTCTCTTGATTTATTCCTCAAACCTTGATGCGTTTTACCGGGTTAGGATGCCCTATCTGCAAAAGAAGTCCGAAATAGGGGATAAGCACTACTCAAAAGCAATTGTAAAGGTTCCGCAGGATCTTTTTGGTAAGATTCTCCGCCAGTATATTATTCCAGAATTGGAAGAGCATCCAGTGGACTTTTGCTATAACATGCCCATTCCAGAGACGGTAATTCCATTTGTTACTAATTACTTTTACACTCAATTGGCTGGTTTTTTACATCCAATACACTTATCAGAAAATAGTACAGGTAAGCAAACTTATCTTATTAAAAGCACAACTTTTGTCAATACTCTCTTTGCAGTGGGAGGATACCCATAAAGCGGTGGTATTGGGAAAAGGACTTGAAAATATTTTCTTTGAAAACACGGCAGACGGAGTAAGATCCCAGGAAGCTATTTATGAGCTCCTGTCTGGAAAAGCTACCTTCTCGGGGGGAAAGGAGGGGTAAGGTAATTGATTGGTGGTGGGGGTTACTTTCTAGAAATCATGTCAAGCCTTTCGAGGAAGGAGACTTCAATAGAAAGAAATCCAAATTCTTCAACTACTTTTCCTTGTATCTGATAGAGTCCTCGGCCAGTAAGTTTGTGTTTTTTTACAACGGGTGGAAAGTGTACGGTATCAATAAAGTCGCCATTACGGTCAATGAACGTACCGAATTGCATGATTTCTCCGTTCGAAGTTCTGGTGTTTTTGATAGTTACCAAATAGCCATATTGCGTAACACGCTGATTAATAAACTGTGGCGTTTCTTTGGTCATCACGCCAGGTGGTACGGGTTGGCTCGAAAGCTCGAAGGGGCTACATAGTGGAAACCCCAATAGTTCGATCTGGTCAAAGGCGTTATCAATAAATGAATTCTGAAAAACAGGGAGCTTGAAGTCTTTGATTTCGGAGGGGAATAATTGTTTCTGCGGGGTTTTATTGGGATTTTTATTGAGCCGGAATGTTGCTTTCCAGAGTAAGGTTTTTTTGTCGATACCCGTAAAACGGAACGCATCAATTCGAATGAGTATTGTTATTTGTTCAATAGAAATCGCTACCCGATCCAAAAAATTATTTAGTGATGTAAACGAACCATCGATAGGACGTGTTCGTAAAATATTTTCAACGGTTCGGGATTCGAGCTGATGTAGCATCTGGAAACCTAGGTAAATAGTGGTGCCGTTGATACAGGTTTCGGAGTAACTATTGTTGATACACGGCCCTTCAACGGTGGCTCCGCACATGCGAGCTTCGTGTAGATAGAGTTCTTGGGAATAAAATCCTCCCCCGTTATTGAGGGTGGCTACCATATACTCCAGCGGGTAATAGGCTTTCAAAAAAAGACTTTGATAGCTTTCCACAGCATAAGAGGCGGAGTGTCCTTTGGCAAAGGCATAGCCAGCAAAACTAGCGATTTGTCCCCAAATTTGCTGGGTGAGGGTAGGGTCATAGCCTTTGTGTTGACAGTTTTCAAAAAACTTACTTTGTACTCTTTCAAATTCTTCCCTCCCTCTGAACTTACCACTCATACCTCTCCGAATTACATCTGCTTCGCCGAGGGTAAGGCCGGCAAAATAATGCGCTACTTTGATCACATCTTCTTGATATACCATCACGCCGTAGGTGTCGTGCATGAGTTCCAATAGCTGCTGGGGTGCGTCGTTGCGGCGCTCCGGGAATCGATGGCGCAATATGTATTCGCGCATCATACCACTTTTGGCAACGCCCGGTCGGATAATGGAGCTGGCTGCCACAAGCCCTAGGTAATTATCTACTTCCAACTTTTTTAGTAACATGCGCATAGCGGGCGACTCTACATAAAAACAGCCGATACAGGCGGCATTTTTGATAAGATCATTGACTTTTGGGTCTGTCTTGAATTTCTTGACATCATGTATGTCAATAGGAGGGAGACTTGGATGGTTGTAAGCGACAATATCAACGGTATCCTTTATTTTGGCAAGCCCTCTTTGGCTTAGAATATCGTATTTATAGAGGCCCACGTCTTCTGCTATCACCATGTCAAACTGTGTAGTGGGAAAACCCTTGGGGGGAAGATCCGTTGCCGAAAAATGATGAATGGGCTTTTCGCTGATTAGAATTCCTCCTGCATGAATACTCAGGTGATTGGGTTGGTTGTTTTCCTGTAAGTAAAAGGCATATTTCAGTACGAGCTGTGAAAGGTTGTCCAGCTTGTTGGGGTCGAATTTCTTGTTACTTAGCGCATCTATTTCATGTGTGGGCAAACCAAATACCTTGCCCAATTCCCGTACTGCGGCGCTGTATTGAAATGTATTGTAGGTGGCAAGTAGTGCGGCTTGGTTGTTTTTACCGTATTGCTCGAATATATAGCGGGTAATGTCTTCCCGGTCTTTCCAAGAAAAATCTATGTCAAAATCGGGAGGGTTTTTACGGTACAAATTCATGAACCGTTCGAAGTACAAGTCCAATTCTACTGGATCCACATTGGTGATATTAAGTAAATAAGCCACGATACTATTGGCTCCGCTACCTCGACCAACA
>CAXBLH010000566.1:0-3293 GCA_963976315.1 uncultured Dyadobacter sp. | reverse complement strand
ATGCGAGCATTAGTCCCCGGTTATCGTCTGCTACTTTTTGAAACAACAGCATATCTTGGTGAACAGCTTCTAAAACGTTCTGTTCGTTTGCCAAATCGATTAACGACTTAGCATATCTTGAAGCTACAATACTTATTGACATTTTGAATCAGTTTGGTGTGTTAAAACAACAATGAATTAAACTTAGTTTAAGCTTGCGCTGCTTGCTAGTTCAGTAACCAAAGCCTGTTGAGCAGCTTTGTCTTTTAATTCACGATTCAATACTTTTTCTGCAATTTCAATAGAAAGCGTTGCTACTTCATTACGGATTTTCTTCACCGCCAATTCTTGTTCGCTACGAATTGCTTCACGGGCAGCGTCCAACATACGTTGTCCTTCCAGAGCCGCTTTGTCTTTCGATGCAGCAATGGTACGGTCAGCCGCTTCTTTGGCTTCTTTGATAATAGTATCACGAATTGCATTGGCTTCCGCAATCATTTTCTGGTTATCATCTTTCAATTGTGCCATTTCAGCCCTTGTTTTTTCAGCAAGATCTAAGGCACCTTGAATTTCGTTTTCACGTTCTTTTAGTCCATTAATGATTGGTTTCCAAGCGAATTTGGCAAGGATAAAAACAACCAGTAAAAATACTACCAGCATCCAGAAAATCAGACCGGGGTTTGGAGTAAGCAATGACATAATTTAGATGAGTTTAATAGTTGAAATTTTTTGTATTTGAATTCTAAGGTTAACGACCTGAATTCAATTTAATGCTCTTTTTTTAGAAAAATCCGTGGAAACCTATTGTTTCCACGGGAATGTTTTTGCCAATGCCTTATCCTATTGATAAAGCAATAAAGCAGGTCAGAACGAAGTCTGACCGTTTTTGTTAAAGCTTGAAAGAAATAAGCAGACAGATTACCGCTGCGAATAACGCTACAGCTTCAATAAGAGCCGCGATGATAAGCATTGCAGTTTGGATAGCACCTGCAGCTTCTGGCTGACGAGCGATACCTTCCATTGCACTACCACCGATTTTACCGATACCAAGACCAGCACCAATAGCAGCTAAACCAGCACCGATTGCAGCACCGAATACAGCTAGACCAGCACCACCTTGTTCCGCAGCTTGAAGCAAAATTTGAAGCAACATAATTTGTAAAATTTAATTGTAATTAATAAAAAAAGAGAAATTAAAATCAATGTCCGTGATCGGCATGGCTATGTTCTTCAATAGCACTTCCGATATACATGGACGATAAAAGTGTAAATATAAAAGCCTGAATAAAGGCAACCATAATTTCAATGACGTTCAAGAAAAGCGCGAACAATGAAATCACAGGAGCGATCATGATGCTTTTGAATATAAATATTAATCCGAATAGACTAAGCAGAATAATGTGGCCTGCGGTCATGTTGGCAAACAAACGAACCATTAAGGAGAATGGCTTCATGAACACCCCAACAATTTCCACTGGGATCATCACCGGCAATAAAGCTGCTGGTACGCCCGTTGGGCTAAAAAGGTGCTTGTAGTAATGTTTGTTGGCGTTCAAGTGAACAATAACAAACGTGATTACCGCTAGCGTCATGGTTACTGCGATATTACCCGTTACGTTGGCGGCTCCTGGCAAAAGACCCAGAATATTGTTTACCAATATAAAAAAGAATAATGAAAGCATGTAAGGCAAATACTTTTCGTAGTTGGGGCCAATATTGGGCTTCACTACATCATCGCGGATAAAAAGAATTACAACTTCCATTGCATTCTGAAATCCTTTTGGAGCCTTTCCTTTGCCTTTGGTATAGGCTGCTCCAATACTTGTAAATAGATAAATCAAAATGAATGCGCTCAATAACATGGAGGCAACATTTTTGGTGATCGAAATATCAATGATACTCCGAGATTCGTCTACAGGTACAATGTCCTCGGTGTCACCGTGAACCAAATGGTATCCATTGTATTCATGATGTTCGTTGTGGAATTTGCTCGAAAGGAAAACTTCCAAGCCCCTGTCTTCAGAATATAAAATAACTGGAAGAGGTAATGCTACACCATGCGTAATTTCCCATTCATGAGAATCAGCAATGTGGTGCATGATCATGTCTCCGATATTAAACTCCTCGATATTCTCTTCAAGGTTATGTTCAATTTCGTGCTCAGCAGCATTGATGTTTTCTTGAACTGGATGTTCAGGGTGTTGCTCTGGCTCATTCGCAAATGAAGGTGCAGAAAAAAGAATGCTAACTGCTACCAGTGCGGTGGTAAAAAACTGTTGTAAAGTGGTATACATAATTGCTTGAAATACTACGCTTTGTCAATCGCGGCGCAAGTTACAATACAAACCATATATTTCAAAGCCAGTATAAAATAAATAGAGTACAAAAAAGTTAATAATGAATAGTAATGAGTCAGTTAGGCCAAAATATAAAAATGAACCAATGAAAATTAAACTCAATAAAAGACGGCCAACGACCGTAGAGAGGTAAAAACTGACAAACTTTTTGTTATTATCCTTATGACCATATTCCATTAATCGAAAAATCAAAAAGGACAATCCATAAAAAAACGTAAGTATATACCAAAAATAGGGGTGTACCCAGTCGCTTCTGAAAAAGTGTTGGACTATAAAAAATACAATTCCTATAATTGCAGTGGCAATCGTATTGCGTAACATGTTATAACTTTTTATTTAAATTTTCGGTAAGTTTCGGATGAGTAGATACAAGGAGCCTCCGATTCCAGTCAAGGAAAGTACGATGGTCCAAACCGGAATTTTGCTTCCAAGCCAACTATCTAGTTTTAGTCCAGCAAAGGTAAAAAGAAGAATCGTTCCAAGCATTTGAGTAGCCATACCCGAGTATTTAAGAAACTGCGAATTGGATCTCTTGGGGTTTTTAGGTTCCGTATTTGGGAGCTGATTCATAATTTAATTGTTGAAAATATGGTAAAGTTGTCTTTATATTTTGTAAATGGCATTATATTCGATACGTAATTTCGGAAATTGCCGTTAACTTGATAAGCATACTATTAATTTAAACCTTCAAAATTTCAGTTTGTGATAAGTAAAGTTATTGCTAATTTTTATTCAAATTTTCTCCTTTTATTAATAATTGGTTTAATAAGCGGCTGTTCTCAGTTTAGCTCACGACCGGGCGCTATTACTTTTCATAACATTACATCAAGGTATAATGCTTATTTCTTAGCAGATCAAGATCTTAAAGAGGCTGAGTTTTTGTTAAAGCAGTCTTATCAGGAGGATTATAACCAATTGGTTCCGATTTTATACCCAATGGATTCGGTACTGTCACAA
>CAXBLH010000565.1:0-3299 GCA_963976315.1 uncultured Dyadobacter sp. | reverse complement strand
TAGAAACAGGCGTAAGCGTATCCGCAAGTAATTTCTTATACTCAGATTTGATTTTGAAGTGGACTGACACAGGTTTTGTTGTTTAAATTTAGGAATAAAAAAAACGGCTCGCTGTTTAATGAACAGCGAGCCGTGATATTAGTATAGCTATAATACCATATAGAAGCTTACGCGTTCAAATTTTTTGAACGAGTTTGCCACCATGAAGTATTTAATATGTTTATCATCAATGTTAATTATTAGTGCCCTTGTTGAGCTATTATTTGGCAAATATAGAAAAACTGAAATGAAATTATCAAGGGTGTCCAAATATTTTTATTCGTAAACTGATTTGAATCAATACTTTTAGAAGTAGTTGCTTTTGAATTACGTATCAATTTCTAACTAAATCAGTTAATACCGCCCTTTCCAATCTGATTTTGGTAATGCACAGACGGTTGCCTGTTTTACCCATCGATGCCGATTTCTTGCCACAAAATCATAAATGTGATTTCGAAGGGCCAAGGGTACTATTTTGAAAAAGTAGCATAGCTTCCAAGGATAGCCAAGCTGTTTCAATATCTCCAAAACTGCATTCGATTTTTCCATCACCTGATTTTCTTTTACCAACACAACGGTTTCAAAATGACTATTTGGAAGCTGATGTAGCTTTAGAATAGTCTGACCGTAATCTGACTGCAAGGATTGAAAATGGAATTTTTTTCCTTTATCTCGTTTCAAAACAAAAACAACAAATTTGTTACAAAGTGCGCAGTCACCGTCAAATAAAACTGTTAATGGCATGTTTGTGGTTGTTTTGTTTTTCATCGTCATAGCCTACTTCGCATTACTATATCAAAATTTGAATATTGAAATACCTTATACCATTTTAAAATACTCAATCACATGCATCATCAGCAGCTTTTCTTGTTTGAGAATATCTCCTTGCGGTAATGCTTTTAAAAGCTGGTAATGTGGCCAACCTTCTTTGTCGCTATACTCCAATTTATAGTATCCAGATAGACTTAGTATCTTACAAATAGCAATATGCATCAAGTCTTGCTTTTGTTCTTTGGTGAAACGGCGGGCGCCATGTCCTAGCTCTTGCACCCCTACCAAAAACAGTACTCCGTTCAAATCGGCGGGCCGTTTACCAATTATTTCTTCCAAGCTATTTAACAAATGCTCCCATTGTTGTTCTAATGGCAAGTCTTCAACTTCTAAAAGATTCATCTTTCAATTAATTACCAGTGTTTCAAAATGCAACGTTATATCTGGTTTTCTTGTTCCAGTGCAATTATTTTAAAACGAATTTACAAAAACCCAGCCCTGCGTTTGGATAACTTACCAGAATTAAATGATAATTTTATCAGAGAGCTTTCTAACTTTGGCATTCAGAGAAATTGACAAGTGACTAATTACGACTAAGGTGAAAAAGGAAGGCGATCAATCAAAAAAAACGGATAATTATTTACAAACACTCAACGAACCACAGCGTGAAGCGGTGCTACATGGTGATGGGCCATTGATGATCATAGCGGGTGCAGGCTCCGGAAAAACACGGGTATTAACGTTTCGGATTGCGCATCTTATCGAAAACGGCGTCGATCCCTTTCGTATTTTGTCTTTAACCTTTACCAATAAAGCTTCGGGAGAAATGCGGCAACGTATTGAAAACGAGGTTGGTTATGAAGCTCGCAATATTTGGATGGGAACCTTTCACTCCGTTTTTGCAAAAATACTTAGAATTGAAGCACGCTATCTGGGATATACCAGCGATTTTTCGATTTATGATACCGACGATTCTAAATCGCTTTTACGGAGTATTATCAAGGGTTACAATCTTGACGATAAAGTATACAAAGCGAATGTCGTTTTCAATCGGATATCCGGTGCTAAAAATAGATTGGTATCCGCCGACGACTACATCAACAATCCCGTTATTCAGGCAGACGACGATGCTGCTCGTATGAAAGAAATTGGCCGGATCTACAAAACCTATGTCACACGCTGTTTTCAGGCGAATGCTATGGATTTTGATGATTTGCTGTTCAATACCAATATCCTTTTCCGCGATCATCCCGATGTTTTATATAAATACCAGCACAAGTTTCAGCATGTGATGGTGGATGAGTTTCAGGATACCAACGTTTCGCAATATCTCATTACCCGCAAGCTATCGGCAGTGAATCGCAATATCTGTATTGTGGGTGACGATGCCCAGAGTATTTATGCGTTCAGAGGGGCTAATATTGAGAATATTCTGAATTTTGAAAAGGATTTTCCGGATGTAAAAACTATAAAACTAGAACAGAATTACCGTTCTACGAGTACGATTGTGAATGCTGCTAATTCAGTAATTGCCCGGAATAAATCGCAACTTAAGAAAGAAACCTTCACCGTCAATGAAGAAGGGTCTTTAATTGATGTGATAAAAGCAGGGTCCGACAACGAAGAAGGTAGATTAGTAGCCTCGGCTATTTTTGAGGAAAAAATGCAGAAATCGTTGAAAAACGAAAGCTTTGCCATTCTGTACCGAACCAATGCCCAGTCACGCTCTTTTGAGGAAGCGCTTCGCAAGCTTGGAATTAAATACCGTATTATAGGGGGAATGTCCTTTTATCAAAGAAAGGAAATAAAGGACTTGCTAGGTTATTTACGCTACACCGTTAATCAACGCGATGAAGAGGCGTTTAAGCGGATTATTAACCTGCCAAAGCGTGGTATTGGTGATGGTACCATTGCCAAAATCAACGTGGCTGCAGCCGAAAATGATATTTCTGTATGGGATGTAGTGTCGCAACCGGGGAGATATTTAGGGGGCAAGGTTTCCACGCCAATCGATCAATTCAGTACCTTAATCAAAAGCTATAAGCTATTGGTGGAGGAGGGGAAAGATGCCTTTGAGATAGCCTCTCATGTGGCCAAATCGTCCAAGTTGTTAAAAGAGTTGTATGAAGATAAAACCGTGGAAGGGCTTTCGCGGTATGAAAACGTTCAGGAGCTATTAAATGGTATCAAAGAGTTTGTGGATAGTGAAGAAACTGAAGACAAATCGCTTAGTGCCTTTTTACAATCGGTTTCATTGCTTACCAATGCCGACGAACCTGACGATGACGAGGACAATGACCGTGTAACGATGATGACGATCCACTCCGCCAAAGGTCTGGAGTTTAGAAATGTCTTTATTGTAGGCCTGGAAGAAGACCTTTTCCCGAGCCAGATGATGTTAGAAACCCGTCAGGATTTGGAAGAAGAGCGGAGGCTATTTTATGTAGCTATCACCCGTGCGGAGCGAAAATTGACATTTGCTTATGCTG
>CAXBLH010000564.1:0-3302 GCA_963976315.1 uncultured Dyadobacter sp. | reverse complement strand
CTTCCAATCAAACTTATGACGAAGGGGAGCCGGTTGTATTCAGAACAGAGGTTTATAACGCTATTTTTGAACGCACCTATGGATCTAAAATTGAAATAGCGCTAGCAGGAGAAAAATTCAAGAAGCAAGAATATAGTTTTGTGAACGAAGTAGAGGAAGATGGGTATGCTATCAGCAACCTCCCGACAGGTGCATATAGGTTCGATGCGAAGACTACTGTTTCAGGTAAAACCGAAGAAATTAGTGGTCAGTTTGTCATTCAGAAAAACGAACAAGAGTTACTTCATACCACCGCGGATTTTGGATTGCTCCGCGAAATTTCTAGTAAAAGTGGTGGAGCTTCCCTAAACAATAACGGGATGGTTGCAAAAATTAAAGAAATGCAAGAAAATCGGCCACCCGACAAATTGGAATCAAGTGAAAGCTTGATGGATATTATTCATTTGAAATGGCTGTTCTTCCTATTGGTGGCGTTGCTCTCGTTGGAATGGGGAACCAGGAAATATTTAGGAGAATATTAGACCTCATCATCAATGTTATATTTTGGCTACTATTTTTCCACCCGCTTTTAATCCTAGTTTTTAGAGCAGTTTGTCCAGAAGTAGTCAATGGTTGAGCATATTATTAAAAGTGCTGGTAATTTAAATTAAAAGCTTGGGGAATTATTATTTCGTCAAGTCGATTTGATGAAAAAAATTTTGAATGGAATATATCAATAGAAAATGGTGGTTTTTAATTATAGGTTTATTGCTTTGTACTGTTCTCTATGGCCAAAATGATACCTTACAGCTATCTAATACAGAAGTTGTAAGACCAAATTATAAACGATTACGGGGGATTTTTGCGGCACAGTCAGCGGTCTATTTAGGGACGATTTACGGACTTAGCAAGTCGTGGTATAAAAACCCAATAACAGGCTTTAAATTTCAGGATGATACCAAGGAGTGGCTTCAAATGGACAAGATGGGGCATATTTACACATCCTATCAAATTGCGCGACACACAGCCGCCATTTATAAAACTACTGGCATTTCAAAGCGACAAATGCTTGTCTATGGTGCTGTTTCAGGTGTGATTTTTCAAACACCTATTGAAATATTAGATGGTTTTTCACCAGATTATGGATTTTCGGTAGGTGATATGGTTGCAAATGTTACAGGTTCCACTATTTTTTTAAGTCAGATGTTATTTTGGGACGAAATAAAAATCCAGCCGAAGTTTTCAACACACCTGACACCATTGGCTAGGACACGCCCTGAATTATTAGGAGAGAATTTTCAGGAACGTTTGTTAAAAGATTATAACGGCCAAACTTACTGGCTGTCAGCTAGTCCTAAATCATTTTTTAGAGGTTCCAAATGGCCATCTTGGTTATGTCTATCAGCTGGTTACGGTATCGACGGTATGGTTTCCGCCGAAGTAGCCAAGAGCCAGGAAATGGGTTATAAACCTGTACGGAAGCTTTATTTATCTCTTGATTTGGACCTTACAAAAATTAAGACGGATAAAAAATTTATAAAAACACTGGCTTTTATTGTTAATTCAGTAAAAATTCCAGCCCCGGCTATTGAAATTAGTAAGAATGGAGTGGAGTTTAAGCCATTTTACTTCTAAGACCCGTCTTAGGAAGTTTGGGATAAAATTATAGCGTTGATACGAGCGTTTTGTATTGATGGTTTCAAAATTAAAAGTAAAAAATTATGAATATTGGCGATAAAGTTCGTTTGGTACATGGAAAAGAAGAAGGGATTATTTATGCCTTTTTGCCTGGAAATGTGGTAGAAGTAGAAATTGAGGATGGTTTTAGAATTCCTGTTTTGCAAAAGGAGTTGGTCACTATATCTCCCATTGAAGCCCAGCGTATGAGTAATCCTAAGGCGCCTGGGATAGCGGCAAGGAAGGAAACCGATCATCTTTTTCAGGCTCCAGCAGCATTTGCAACAAAGGGTTTGTATTTAGCTTTCATGCCTGTGAATGATAGAGTTTATACCCTACATGTGGTAAATAATTCCGGTTGGGTAATTCCATTTACGGCTACAAGTCAGGATACTAAACAGCACAAAGGACTCGGTGCTGGCACTTTAATGCCCAAAACGAGTCAAAAAATTGCGGAGCTGGAAGGTAAGGATTTTGAGATATGGCCCGCTTTTGATTTACATTTCTTGTTTTACAGAGAAGGCAATTATGAGTTGCCCCAGCCCTTAAATAAAAAAGTAAAATGCCGTGCACAAACATTTTTCAAAAGTAAGAAGGTAGCACCAGTTTTGAACCGCGAAGCCTTTGTAATACAACTTGATGCCGATAATGTAAAAACGCCTGAAAAGGAAATTCCAACTAATTTGTCAGAAAAGTTAAGAGAAAGCATGATGGCTGGCGGTACCCCCGAAGAAGTGGTGGTACTGGATGCGCCTAATGAAATTGTGGACCTGCATATTGAAAAGCTTGTTGCGGAGCATTCAGCCCTCTCAAAAGAAGAAAAGTTAAAGCACCAACTGTTTATTTTTAATCAAAGTTTAGAGCAGGCGATTGCAGGTGGTATGCCAGAAATAACTTTTATCCATGGTGTAGGAAATGGTAAATTGAGAGAAGAAATTCATAGACAATTAAGTAAGAATAAGGATATTAATTATTTTAAGGATGCCCAAAAAGAAAAATTTGGATATGGAGCTACTTTGGTCAAAATCATCTAGCTGTACTCCTTTTCTCACGACCCAATTAATGGGAATCGTTTTGTTTAGCTTTATATTCGGATGTGCCCCAAAAAATACTTCACCGGAAGCTCCAATGGAAGAATATTTGTATACCGACGATCAGATTCATAGCGAAAAGCATCTTTCTTTTTTGAATATCCCAGTTCGGATTCCAGTTCAAGAAATTGAAAATCAGTTGAATAAGTCGATAAATGGACTGATTTATGAAGATAAAAGTTATGAAGACGATAATCAGGATAATTTAAAAGCGAAAATTTGGAAGATTAGTCCGATTAAAATGGTGGCTATCGATTCTTCTTTTTTATTCGAAGTTCCTTTAAAAATATGGGCAAGTGCTGGCTATAAATTTAGTCCACTGGGTATCACGGTATCAGGTTATAAGGATACTGAATTTTCAATAAAAATTAGATTCATTTCAAAAATTGGTGTTTCAAGAAACTGGAAACTAGAATCAGAAACGATGGTGGAAAGTTTCGAATGGATAACAGAACCTAATATACAAGTTGCAGGTTTTAAAATTCCAGTTAAAAGTATGATAAGCAGGATTTTAAATCGAAATTCTGAGAAAATAACGGATGAGATTGATAAACA
>CAXBLH010000563.1:0-3304 GCA_963976315.1 uncultured Dyadobacter sp. | reverse complement strand
AAAATGGGAAGCATCACCTAAAACATAAATAAATACACATAATGCAATAACAAATAATACAGGGATTACTAATGCCGGGTTTAGGCCGCCTTTTCCTTTTGTTGCTGCCGCAGCAGGTTTCGGAGCTGGTGCCGGACTTGTAGCTTTCTTTTCCATCAGACTTACTTTTAAAGGTTAAATTGAGATTTTGGTTGTGAATTAAATAAAAGTTTTGGTTAAAATAGGTTTTTGTAAAATAAAATTTTGAATGCTACTATGCATTTTACTTCCTACAAAAGTATGATTTTTCCTTTTAAATAAAAGCAAGGGTTTTGCAGGAATTTTTTAACTTAGGCATACATAAAATATTGCATTTTGTATAATTTAAAGAATGTTTGAATAATTGTTAGCGCTAAAATATTTGCTTTACGACTTGATTACAAAGTGATTATACAATTATCTTAGATATTTAAAAATTGTACTATCAAAGATTCATACCTTGTTATTTATTTTTCAACTACAAATTAATAACTATAAAATTGGACACTGTGTCTTAAAGACGCTCTGACCCAAAGACCTACTTTTAAAATTTGTAAACTTTTTGAAATTATTTTAGAGCTTGGTATTTCCAGACTAAGTTCGTAAAAAGGAATGGTTATGTTGCAAATCATGCCATTTTTCACCTTTACACTATTCCAGCATTCTACAAATTTTATAGTAATTTTGTAAACTACTTAATTTTGATTCTCAATATAACAATTAAATAATATATGAATATTGATTCGGCTACTCTGGATAAAATTGCAAACCTTGCTAGATTAGAAATAAAAGATTCGGAAAGAACTACTTTAATACAGAGTTTAGAAAATGTTCTCTCTTGGATGGAGCAATTAAACGACGTTGACACTACTGGAGTAGCACCACTCACACATATTTCTGAAGAGAATAACCGTTGGAGAGAAGATGTAGGTCAAAATAGTTTGTTACGGGAAGAGGCTTTAGCAAATGCGCCCTCTAAAAACAATAGGTATATAAAGGTTCCTAAGGTAATTGAATAGTAACTATTTGGATGCTACATTAATTTGAAAGGGTCTGCATCCATCAAAAAAGGAACTTGGTTGCGGAAGTCAGTAAGGTCAGAATAATTTAGACTTTCCACTACAATTAGTTCTTGACACTCTAAAGCAACAAGTTCTTGGCCCATAAAGTTTAAAAGGGCACTATCGCCCTGGTATTCCAGCGAATTTGCATCACTACCAACCCTGTTCACCCCGGCGACGAAACATTGGTTCTCAATCGCGCGGGCTTTTAATAAGGTACTCCAGGCAAAGGATCTTACTGCTGGCCAGTTGGCTACATATACCAAAAGGTCGTATGGATTTATATTATTATTACGACTCCAAACGGGAAACCGTAGGTCATAGCATATCATGGGACAAATTTTCCAGCCTTGCCATTCCAAAATTAAACGTGTTGATCCTGGACTAAATATTTCTGGCTCGCTGCTCAAACGAAATAAATGCCGCTTATCGACATATTGGACTGTGGTGTCTGGGAATACCCCTAACAAACGATTATATAAATGCCCGTCTGCCTTAACAGACAAGCTACCCAGTACCAGTGAATTATACTGCTTTGCCATTTGCTTCATCCATCTGGTGGTGGTAAAATTCATGGGCTCAGCAAGCTTGGAATTCATAGTAAAACCGGTATTAAACATTTCGGGTAGCACCAATAAATCAAAGGGTTCAGTGATCTGAGCAATTTTTTCTTCTAAGGAAGCCAAATTCGCCGTAACATTTTCCCAATAAATATCAGTTTGTACAACTGCAACGTTTAAAACCGGTTTTACTTTCATGCTATTTATTTTCTGGAAGGAAACTTCATTCTATAGTCCGCATCCACCTTCCCTTTAGAAATGTCTGTCAGTTTCTTTTTTATAAATTGTTTTTTTAAAGTAGGGAGATAGTCCACAAAAAGCTTTCCTAACAAATGGTCATATTCATGTTGGATAATCCTAGCTCCAACACCTTCGTAAGTTTCTATATGCTCATTCCAATCCAAATCCAAGTACTTTATCTTCACCCTCTCTGGCCTGTAAACTTCACCACGGATGCCAGGAATACTCAAACATCCCTCTTCAAAACCCCATTCCTCCCCATCTTGCTCCAATATTTCGGGGTTAATGAACACTTTCTTGAAATCAGATAAGCTCAAATCTATTTCAGCATCTTCGTCATCCTCTTCATCTCTTTCGCTAAATGGCGTACCGTCCACCACGAACATTCTTATATTCATCCCCACCTGAGGTGCGGCAATACCTACACCACTTGCATTGTACATGGTTTCAAACATGTTTTCCGAAATAACTTGGAGATCCATTTCTCCTTTTTCTATGAACCTTGTTACCTTTCGAAGTATAGGATCGCCAAAAGCGACTATCGGATATATCATTACTATTATAAATATGAGTTGTTAATACTTTGATTAGCGTCTGCTTTCCATAAAGGACTGCAGTATTATAGTGGCACTTATTTTATCTATATTGGACTTATCACGCCGGTCGCTTTTCTTGGAACCGTTTGCTAACATGACCTGAAGTGCCATCGAGGAAGTAAATCGTTCATCATGCTCGTGAACTGGAATATCAGGAAATTTCTTTGCTAATACTTTTATAAACGTTTTAACTCTTGCAGCGTTTTCACTGTCGGTGTTATCCATTCGCTTGGGCATACCTACCACGAAAGAATCAATTGCCTCGGAAGCCTGATAGGTTATTATATAATTTAACAAATCATGAGTCCGAACGGTTTCAAGGGCAGTGGCTATTATTTGTAATGGATCCGTAACTGCCAAGCCGGTACGTTTAGCACCATAATCGATTGCCATTATCCTTGGCATATAAATTCGAGTTTATTTATAAATTTATTAAAATGTAATAGACACTATCACGACTTGTTTTGTATTAGAACCATAGCCGGCTTCGGCTTTCAAACTACTCCTGAAAACGAATTTCAGGCTGATTATTGGTAACTATATTAGAGCTAGTAAAAACAGTTATACAAAAATCATGCGTGATATGGTTTAATCAACAAAAAATGAATACCTATGCCAACTTACTGTCCCCGGTTCCAAAGTGTTACTTTGTTCTACAACCGTAATTAAAACGCAAAGATAAAATGTTTCGGACAGCTTTCATCCCGATTTATGGTACAATGGTTTTGAAACTCAACATTTATTAGCATTATCTTTGTAACATGATAGAAAAACGATGGTCAGTACTTCCCGAATTAACCCCTGAACAGCAAATACAGGCAAGTGGCTT
>CAXBLH010000562.1:0-3308 GCA_963976315.1 uncultured Dyadobacter sp. | reverse complement strand
GGAACTTCTTTTCTTTCTGAGGCTTTGATTTCAAAAGAATCTCAATGGCTTCGGTATAAGTAATTCTTTCAAATGGGTTATCCACCACAAAGCTAAGCTTTTCCAAAAGGGGAATAGAGCGTTCATTTTGAGGTTTCGATTTATCCTCTTCTGCCAATCTCTTTTGCAGGAAATCTAGATCATCCTTACAATTAACGAGTACATATTGGATAACAGTTTTGACAAAATCTTCTGCCAAATCCATATTATCTTGTAATTCAAAGAAAGCCATTTCAGGCTCAATCATCCAAAACTCGGCCAAATGGCGTGTTGTATTGGAATTTTCTGCACGGAAAGTAGGCCCAAAAGTATATATTTTAGAAAGTGCCATGGCACCCAACTCGCCTTCCAACTGCCCCGAAACGGTAAGATTGGCTTCACGACCAAAGAAATCCTCCTTAAAGTTTATTCCTCCTTCTTCATTTCTTGGCAATTTCTCCAAATCCAAAGTCGTAACCCGGAACATTTCTCCGGCCCCCTCCGCATCCGAAGCTGTAATTACAGGGGTATGCAGATAGAAAAACCCTTTGTCGTTAAAATATTGGTGTACCGCAAAAGCGAGTGCATGACGTACCCTCAGAATCGCCCCAAAAGTATTGGTACGTGGACGCAAATGCGCTATTTCGCGTAAAAATTCCAGTGAGTGTTTTTTGGGTTGTAAAGGATACAAATCAGGATCAGCAGTACCATATACCTGTAAATCCACTATTTTCACTTCCACAGACTGGCCCGCACCCAAAGAAGCCACTAAGTTACCCTCTATTTTCAAACAAGACCCCGTGGTAACGAGTTGGATTAGTTCCGCAGAAAACTGCCCTGGCTCCGCCACTGCCTGAATATTATGAATGGTTGATCCATCATTTAAGGCAATAAATATTGCATTTTTACTTTCACGTTTTGTCCTTACCCAGCCTTTCAGCGTAACGGCCTGTCCATCAGGAGAGGTACTTAGTATTTGTTTTATTTGCAACGGTCCCATTAATATATTTAGTTAGCGGTGGCAGCTAATACTTATTAGTACAAAATAATTTTGGCCGCAAAATTACAAAATAGACTCCGAAAACCTATTTCCCACCCCTACTAACTTTATTCTTGTTGTTTTGCATTGCGCAAGATTAGCTTTAGATTTACTTTTGTTAGGCATATAATTAATACTTTTTACACTTTGAACAAGCGAATAGCCACCATTCTTTCCGTAGTATTTCATCCACTTATAATTACGACATACCTGTTCGGGCTTTTGTTTTTTACAGCTCCAGCCCTCCTTGGAGTGGATGCTTTGGGTACTCCAGCGTTGCTAAGTATTTTACTACTGCTGTTCCTCAATACGTTTATTGCTCCTACCGTCATTATACTCTATATGTATCGGTTTGGGAAAATAAGCTCCTTGCACATCGACAATCTTTCCGAACGCCGCCAACCCTACTTGGTGGCCATCGTTACCTACGCCGTTGCTATCTACCTTTTTGGCTGGCAACTTCAACCAATCGCCAATCTTGCCCCCCAAATTGCACTACTATTGGCAAGTGTAACGGTTTCATTGGTGGTGGTAGCACTCGTAAGTTTATTTTGGAAAATTAGTGCCCACGCAACTGGTATGGGAGGTTTTATCGGAATGATAGGCTCGCTACAAACCAGCTACGACGAACCGGCTTTATTCATTGCCTTGATTTTATCCATTATACTAACGGGCTGGTTATTAAGCGCGCGCTTACAACTGAATGCTCATAATTCACTTCAAATCTTAGCAGGTTTCCTTAATGGACTGGTGATTGCAGTGGTAACTGCTTATCTTTTTTTCTAACCACATACAAACCCAGCTTGGTGGAATAACTTCCATTTTATTATCTTAAATTTAAAAGTATTAAAACGGATAAAACGATGTACAAAAACATACTAGTCAGTAACTCAGAGGGTACGTTGCGGATTTCCTTAAACCGCCCAGAAGTACACCACGCTCTCCATACCAACCTTATCGCAGAAATTACGGATGCGTTTCAAATAGCTTATCAAGATGAAAGTATTCGGGTGGTGCTCCTCACTGCGGAAGGCAATACCGCATTTTGCTCTGGAGCCGATTTAAAGGATACCAATATTGCTGGCAAAAATGTCGAGAGGCTTTTGCGAGAATACTACAATCCAATGATTCGAGCCATCCGAAATCTCCCAAAACCGGTAGTTTGTCGATTAAATGGCTTAGCAGTGGGAGCAGGAGCATCACTGGCACTTAGCTGTGATGTGGTCATTGCTGCGGAGCATGTATATCTAGCCCAGCTATTTGTACAAATAGGACTTATGCCAGACGCAGGCGCAAGTTTCATCTTACCTCGGCTAGTGGGACCAGCACGCGCATTTGAAATGGCCAGTACAGGTAGAAGAATCTCCGCCAGTGAAGCCTTTCAAATTGGGTTAGTGAGTCAATGTGTATCCAGTGATAAACTGGATGATGCCGTAGACGAATTAGTAAACTATTATAGAGCAGCGCCCACAATGGCCATCGGTGCCATGAAGCGCGTATTCAACCAGTCGCTCAATTCCGATTTGGATCAAATGCTGGAACTAGAAGCCATAAATCAACAGAAGTTGAGCGAAAGTAAAGATGCTAAAATAGGAATCACCGCCTTTCTTAAAAAGGAAAAAGCTGATTATCAGGGCAAATGATTTTTTCTTAAAAAAAACTTTAATTTTTTACCCTAAACTATTTGCGTCATTAAACACCAACTACTATCTTTGCAGTCCAATTCAAGGATGGACTTGTAGCTCAACTGGATAGAGCACCTCACTACGGATGAGGAGGTTTGGGGTTCGAATCCCTACTAGTTCACAATATCAAACACCGATCAGCAATGGTTGGTGTTTTTTTATGTCTATGCACCTCGGTATCGAAGAGGAGGAAGTCAGGGAAAAAGGGTTTAGGGGTTAGGGTGTTAAAGGTTAAAGCGGTTCGCCGTTGTGATTAAAAATGCACTAGTCATCCTGAGCCTGTCGAAGGATTACTTGCTTAAGGCTTATTGCTAAATAGGTTATAGGGGTTAGGAAATAGGAGTTAAAAAGTCGAAGATTAAAGCGGTTCGCCGATGCGATTAAAAATGCACTGGTCATCCTGAGCCTGTCGAAGGATTATTAGCTTACGGCTTACTGCATATAGCTTATAGCTAAAGGGTATTAGGGTGTTAAAAGTCGAAGGTTAAAGTGGTTCGCCGATGCCATTAAACCCTAACTCTTCAAAATTTACGTATTATCTATAAAAAATGCCGTCAATATTTGTT
>CAXBLH010000561.1:0-3318 GCA_963976315.1 uncultured Dyadobacter sp. | reverse complement strand
GGCAAGTCTGATGTTGCCAAATCGTTGAAGGTCCTTAAAGAAAACTTAGGCTACGAGCCCGATGATTACCGTACTTTTCTGTTAGGAGAACCTACTTCTTTTAATGCATTTTTACGGACCGACTACCATATCCCCATGGTCAAAGATATGGGTTTTCAGAAAATTGCTATTGAGGTACATTGGCAAAACGCTTATCCACGTTTGGCTTTCGATTTTCCTGAAACGGAATGGCTTACTTATAAAACAGAATTCCAAAAAGGAGAAACAAATCTAAATGGCTTTATTAACGAATATCAACTGTTATTGTTGCTGGTACATCATTCGGGTAAGGAATCTTGGGAAAAGTTAAAGTATATTGCCGATTTTACGGGCTATTTGATAAAGTTTGGGCACCTTACTGATTGGGACTTGGTTCAAAAAATAGCTAGAAAAAAGGGGATTTTCTTTTTACTTTTAAATAGTTTTCAACTTTTAAAAGTTTTAGGTTTCGAGTTTAAATTCAGCTTGCCATTTTCGGAACAGGAGCTAAAATCACAAACTCCCAATCAGCTAATTGCCAATTGGGAGTCAATGCCTGCTGCAACGTCTAACTCCACGGTTGCTTACCTTAAAAATGGTATCAAAATGCGCGATGGATTCTATTTCAAATCGAAAGTTTTGGGCGCACATCTCAAGTATTTTATGGAGTGGCCGCTACTCTGGCAGAAAACCAAATGGTACCGTAAATTCTAAAATAGTTTGACTTTTATAGTCCCATTATTCGTCTGTCCTGGGCCCAGCAAAATCAATCCTTCTCCGTTGTTGAGACAATTTACATTTCCTGTTAAGGGTTCAATTGCAATACAGTCTCTGGCTGGTGGAGTATAAACCACCAGATAATTGAATTTTCCATCTCCAGCCTGTTGTGTAATGCGAAGGGTAATGTCCTGATTGTCGGATCTGAGATCGGTAATTGCTTCTTCAGTTTCGGTTTCAACCAAAAAACAATTGTCCAATTCCTTTCTTAACAAATGTGTTTCGCCCATTTCCGAATAGGGCGCCACGCCAGTGGGAATTTGATTGTCGTCAAATTCAACTATTGTGTTTGAAGGAATACTAATTTTCCAAACATCCACCTCTTCGTTACCCAGAATATAATAGGGATGCCAACCGAACATCACGGGACATGCCGACTGTCCATTATTGGTGGCATGGTAGGTTAGGCTAAACTCGCCTTCAGTATTTAAGGAATAGGTAACTGCAAAAATAACTTCGAAGGGGTAACCCGCTGCTTTGTTTAAATGATAATGTAAGGTAATAAAGGCTTTATCCTCCTGTACTGCTTGCTCATGTACCCGAAAGTTTTGCTTACGGACTAGTCCGTGTATCGCATTTTTATTACCCCTTTCATTTTTATCTAACTGGTAGTCTTTACCCAAAAAATGATATTGACCATCTGGAATTCTACTGGCAAATGGAAATAATAACTCGCTGGCGCTTTGGGTGTCGGCGATTAATTTCTCAGGTGTGGTGGGTGTTTTTAAAACAGAAAATAGGGTAGTGCCTTTTCGGAACGACAGTTGCCGAATGATACCGCCTAGTTCTGGAATAACTACAAAACGGTTTCCGGTAGTTGTTTCTTGAACCACAAATTCTGTTAGATCTCCAAATTGCTGCTTTATTATTTCAAATGGCATAGAACTGATTGTTTAGGATTAGAATTTTAAAGGTATAACTAAAAATAAAAACCGAGCAGAAATTCTGTTCGGTTTTTATAATATATCAATAAGTGATTTTAAGAAGGAGTAACATCTTTTGTTTCGGCCAGTGCTTCTACATCGTTTTCTTTCTTATTATCATCATTTTTTTCTTCGTCTAATTTTTCTTTTACTATTTCTTCATGAATAGCAGCTTCTTCATTGGAGCGACGATTTACATAAGCCTGATAACTCGTTTCACGCTCGTAAGGACGCTTGCCAATCAGTTTTTCAAGATCACTTTGGAAAAGTATTTCTTTTTCCAAAAGCTCCTTTGCAAGTACTTCCAAAGCATCTCTTTTTTCTGCCAAAAGTTTTTTGACAAACTGATAAGCCTGATCTACTAACTTACGAACCTCTTCATCAATCGCTTGGGAAGTAGATTCAGAGTAAGGCTTGGTGAATGCGTAATCACTTTGTTTGGAATCGTAGAAAGAGATATTACCAATTCTTTCGTTCATACCATACATTGTAACCATGCTATACGCTACTTTGGTCACACGTTCTAAATCGCTTAACGCACCAGTTGAAATTTTTCCAAAAACTACGTCTTCTGCCGCACGTCCACCCAATGTCATACACATTTCATCAAATAGCTGCTCGGTACGATACAAATACTGTTCACGGGGTAAATACTGTGCATAACCCAAAGCAGCTACACCACGAGGGACGATGGAAACCTTCACCAACGGATCGGCATGTTCTAAGAACCACCCAGCAACTGCATGGCCTGCCTCATGGTAAGCCACTATTTCTTTTTCTTCAGGTGAAATGATTTTATTTTTCTTTTCCAAACCACCAATTACACGATCCATTGCATCTTGGAAATCCTGCATGGTTACTTCGTCGCGATTTCTTCTGGCAGCAATAAGAGCTGCTTCGTTACAAACGTTGGCGATTTCAGCACCTGCAAATCCTGGTGTTTGAGAAGATAGCCTGTGCATATCCACATCAGAACCAAGTTTCAAAGGTTTTAAATGTACTTTGAAAATTGCCTCACGGCCAATCACATCTGGTTTGTCCACCGAAATTTGGCGGTCGAAACGTCCTGGACGAAGTAGTGCTGGATCCAGTACATCAGGACGGTTGGTAGCGGCTACAATAATGATTCCAGAATCCGAGCCAAATCCATCCATCTCAACCAAAAGTGAGTTCAAGGTATTCTCTCTTTCGTCATTTGATCCTGGCATAGCACCACGGCCACGTGAGCGCCCTACGGCATCTATCTCATCAATAAAGATAATACAAGGTGCTTTTTCCTTGGCTTGTTTAAACAAATCGCGTACACGTGCAGCTCCCACACCCACAAACATTTCCACAAAGTCAGATCCTGAAAGTGAAAAGAAAGGTACACCCGCTTCACCAGCAACGGCTTTTGCTAAGAGTGTTTTACCCGTTCCTGGAGGTCCTACCAATAAGGCACCCTTCGGTATCTTGGCACCCAGTTTTTTGAATTTATCTGGACTTTGCAGGTATTCTACAATTTCTTTAATTTCTTCTTTGGCTTCTTCTAGCCCTGCAACATCATTAAAAGTGATTTTAACTTTGTCGCTTTATTTCAATGTATTAGCGTGTCATAGTT
>CAXBLH010000560.1:0-3323 GCA_963976315.1 uncultured Dyadobacter sp. | reverse complement strand
TAAGTCCTCCCAATCCTGTAACATGGACAGAAATGTCTCTGTTTGTGTCGTCTTCAACGATAAAGCCGTATCCCTTGGCTTCATTGAAAAATTTTACAGTACCTGTTGGCATAATAGTGAAAAAAAATAAAAATGAATAAGGTGAATATATTTAAAAATTTATATTTTTTTCATCACAAGGCACAATGCAATTTCTCCAAATAAAGATATGGGAGATGGTCAAACAACAAAAGAACTTTTGGATTTTTTGGCCAGAGCATTATGAAAATAATGAAGCAATTATAAATTCTTAAATCACAAAGAAACAAAAATTGTTTGGAAATCAATTTATTTGACGCAATAATTTGAATATTTAATACTGAGCTAAAAAGCCTATCGTTTAATTTTAATCGGGCGATATGTGCTATTAATTGTATTTAATGGATAAATTGCCTAAATATGAGACCATTAAAGCAACAATACCATGAATAAACTTCGATATTTTGTAGAAGATCAAATATTTGGTGTCTGTGCCAAATTGGGAGAGAAACTCAAGTTTCCTGCGAGCAGTATTCGTCTCTATTTTATTTACGCCACTTTTATGACCTTTGGCTCCCCGATCATCCTTTATTTAATATTGGCTTTTTGGTTGCAGTTGCGGCAGCACTGGAGAAGACACCATAGCCCTACGATTTGGGAACTGTAGTCTTGAAAGTGAGCTGTCCGAAGCGGTGATGCTGTTTTACAAAATACTCCCACACAACGCTCCGATAATAAAGAGGCGCACGGTATCGTGTTCTTTTTTCATTTTTGATCAATCCTGGAATCATGGCATAAAAGGCCCAGTGAGCACGAATAATGGCTACAACATCCGGCCAAGCACCCGTAGCCATAAACCGAACACTGGAGATACCATCCAAAACTAGCCTATAAAAGATTGTAATCCACCTTCTTCCCTTTGGAAGATTTTTGAATAACATGATCAGGTTGTTCCTATAATTAAGAAACGTTTTTTTAGGATTGGATTTGTGAAGTGTACCCCCACCGACATGATATACTTTTGATTTTCCAGAGTAGGTGATACGATGCCCAGCATTGAGTAACCTCCAGCACAGATCAATTTCTTCCATATGCGCAAAAAAGCGCTCATCAAAACCTTTAGCTTCTCGGAACGCTGTAGCCCGAATGAATAAGCACGCACCAGTAGCCCAGAATACGTCAATTTCATCGTCGTACTGTCCTTTATCTTCTTCTCGTGTATCAAATATTCGGCCACGGCAAAATGGGTATCCCAAATAATCCATATATCCGCCTGCTGCACCCGCATATTCGAAATGTGTGGGCAAATCGTAAGCAAGAATTTTGGGCTGGCAAGCTGCAATCTTTTTATCGCTTGCCATAAAACTTAACACAGGCTCAATCCAGTTCTCCGTTACCTCAATATCAGAATTTAACAGGATATAATATTCAGAGTCTATTTTGCTCAGAGCATCATTATATCCACCCGCATATCCTAAATTTTGGGAAATGGGCAAAATATTTATTTCTGGAAAATTGCTTTCCAACCAAACTAAGGAATTATCCGTAGAGGCATTATCTGCCACCCAAATGGGGTAGCCCTTAGAGTTTTCAATTACGTTTGGAAGAAATTTTTCTAAGAAATGTCTGCCATTATAGTTCAATATTACAATAGAAGCACCTGAGCCCATGAAAAAATTACTTCATTAGATTGCTAAGGTCAAAACCAGGAATATTAGGCATAACTCCGCTTGTAGCTTTCTGTAAATGCTCCTTAATCTTTGGTTCTATATTCTCCATGGCCTTATTCACCGCCGCCACAATAAGATCCTGAAGCATCTCTTTATCGTTAGGATTCACCAAGTCAGTATCGATTTCCAAGCCAATTAGTGCTTTTTGTCCATTCACAGTAGCTTTTACCATTCCACCACCTGACTCGGCAGATTCCACTATACCAGATAATTGGTCCTGAGCCTCTTTCATATTCGCCTGTAGGTCTTTCATTTTACCCATGAGACCCATCATGTCCGCCATGTTTCCAAACATCTTTATTCTAATTTTAGTAGTATATTATTAAGAATACAACGCATATTACTGTCTAAATAATTCTTAAAGAATCATAAAAGTACCATTTTTTTTCCGCTTTTATTCTGGTAAGGAATCCAGTTTCTAAATAGCCCGTAACCCGATTTGCTTGGGAAGACAAGCAGGCACCGCGCTCTCGGGCTGAAATCAATCCCAAACATGATTTTTAGCATCTTGGTTAATTTGTCCATCGATTGCAAAAGATACCGCAAACCCATATTAGGAATCGCATCTCGTTTTAACGAAGCAACAAGAAACTACCGGTATGAACGGAGTTTACCTGCTCCACATCAGTAGCTGTAATTTTATACAAATAATAGCCAGCCGGAACGTCATTCCCTTCCAACTGCCCATTCCAACCTGAACTGGGGTTATTAGAAAAGAAAATAACCTTTCCCCATCTATCATAAATAAGCATTTCGAAGGTACTGGCAAAATAGGCATTCACACTAAAAATGTCATTGATACCATCACTATTTGGAGTAAATACATCTGGTATTTGAAGTACCAAGTCTCTTTTGAATTTAATTTCGTTGGAATAGCTAATCGCCCCCTCGTCAGAAACAGCCTTTATTTTATAAGTGTAGTCTTCAGTGGATTGATCTGCTAATGATACTTGGTCAAACAATTCCTGACCCTTTGGTTTTTCGTCAACAAGATGGCCGTTCTTATCCGTTTTGACCACATAGTAGGATACTCCGTTCGACAAAAAGGGCCTATCATCACTCCATTTAATTCCAACTGGATCAAACTCAAGTAGCACGGAACAAACAGGATCACTCCATGGTGAAACTAGTTTACACGAGTTGGTATAACTGAAACGATAACAATAGGATTGCGCTGTGGTATTGGTATTATTATCTATAAAAGTAAGACTTTGGTTTTTATCAGGAGAAACCTTTGTATACTGACTCAAACCGTTCTCACTCCGCTGGATTATAAGATCGTAGGTACTTGTAAGACCCGTACCAGTTAAATCTACAGTGGTAGTAATCTCATTATTGCCCGTTACATTGACATAAGCAGAAGATATTTTTTCCGGAACGGTTGCTGTGGAGGTGATATTTATAAAAGTAGAGTAAGACAATACATTATTATTCAGCAGAGCAATTAATTCATACTTGTAGGTTTGTCCACATTTGGCCTCCTTGTCAAGGTAAGAGAGAGCCGTTGGACTGGTAAAAATCACTTTCCCGTCTCTTTTTAGCTGGTACTGAATTAATGGCTCGGTATTAGGTAAT
>CAXBLH010000559.1:0-3326 GCA_963976315.1 uncultured Dyadobacter sp. | reverse complement strand
CAATTTTTGTAAATAGTACTTTGCTAAGTTGATGCGTTTAGAGCTTGTTTAAATTTTAATGATACAGAGTTTCTGGAAATTCGAATCATAGTGCTGATTTTAATCCACAATATTTGCTCCCGGTTCTTTTTGTAGAATTTGTACAGTGTTGACGCATAGCTCCTTGCGTATGCACGCTGGTTTAGCATAAAAATTGGTGGGGTTAGGTTTAAACAATAACGTTTATGCCAAAGACTTCATTTATGAGATATTTAAAATTCACTCCCTTATTTATATTATTTGCCTTGGCTTTCATCCAATCTTGTAAAAGAGACCCTGGAAGTATGTCGAAAGAGGAATTAGCCAATCAACTAAAGAAAGGACATACGCACCAAAAGGTGATGGAATATGCTGTAAGCATCGGAATAGATACTGCTAATTATAACCAGGATAAAAATCCGTTGGCTATTTTTAAGGTACTCGAAGAAATAGCGTACGGAAATGAACCAAAGCTTGCATTTTTGCAGGAAGCTATGCCAGTAGATACTGGAATGATAAGAGCTGCTGCCGAAGATATGGTCAAAGGGAATCCAGTTTCACATGTGATGGAATGGTTGGAGCCTTCTTATCCTGACTACCAAAAGCTAATGGGGATAGAGAAAAAGCAAAACAAGTAGCAGAATCTTTAAATGCCTATCGCTGGATGCACCGTCAGTCTCAGCATGCCCCTAGGTTTGTATTTGTAAATATCAGAGGGGCTTATTTGAAGGGAATTGATTCTACTGGAAAAGTGGAGGTTCAGATGCGTACGATTGTTGGGAAAACCGATTCACGAACTCCTACGATGGATACCTATGCGACTAGTATCGTAACAAACCCTTACTGGAATGTTCCAAAAAGTATAGCCATTCGGGAAATGTTACCAAAGGTCCTGGAAGATGAAGCTTACCTAACCAGAAACAGAATTCAAATTATTGACAAGGAAGGGCAGGTAGTGGACCCATCGGAAGTAAAATGGAAGAAAATCGAAAAAGGAAAAGATTTCGAATATCGTTTTAGGCAGGAGACGGGTGAAGACAACTCACTGGGCCTTTTGAAAGTGGAAATTAAGAATCCATTAGCCATTTATTTACATGATACTAATGCTCGGTATCTCTTCGCTGGCGATGAACGTTGGAGAAGTCATGGATGTGTTCGGGTTCAGAAACCCGCCGATCTGGCCAATTTTATGGCTGGTAAAAAAATGCTAACAGACGATTTTTTTACCGAACCTGATACTACAGCTAGACCGCCAAAATGGAATAAACTAGAAAACCGAATTCCTGTATTTTTGTTTTATCTAGGGGCTGATGTGAATGAAAAAGGAGCGATTGTCTATTTTGACGATGTGTATAAGCAGACAAAGGATAAGGTATAATCGTGGATTGGGACTCACAAAATGGAGTATTTATGGTTACAGTGGAGACTCTTTGGTAAGTCTAAGTGGTACCAAGCAGTATCCATCTATTATACACCGTTCCCTCCAAACTGATTTATGGTGCCATTAAAAAATACCATAAACAAACTATTGGTTAATTTTTTAACAGGCTCTAAGTGATACGATGGATTATTCTAATTTTCACCTGACTATGAATGTTTTATATTCATTTACCTCACTCTGAATATGCGGTGACCGATGGCAACTTGTCCGAACATATCGGTACTTTTGATGGTAAGTCGATGTGTTCCCTGAGGTAAGTTCGAAGGGAGTTTTCCCTTCCAAATATGGCGCGAAATAGAGGGGTTGTCCATTTCCCATCCAAAAACAGTATCCATCTTGGTTCCATTAACCATTGACTGTAAAAATGGATTATACTTAGCCATAGCAGCTACACCAGGATCACGCATAGGGCTAAATTCTAGGGTAGTCCAGCCTTCATGGTGCTCCACATTCAGCGTTATTTTCGACTTCGACGAACCCGCAAAAACATTCACCAATACGGTAGTCGTATCCAAATCAGCCTGATTGATATCGTCTGGTAAATAGATATTCATTTGGTAATCCGCCGGCCGCCGGGCTGCTTTAAATTGAATAGAGTAGGTGTTACCATCAAAACTGATTTCTGAATATCCATTTGGTCCCCCGTCGTTCATAGTTGCGTGAGGTATACCACTTTCATCCTTGATGCCGCACCACCAGCTTCCACAAACGGTGGCGTTGATGAAATGATGGTGAGGTGTTTTGCCATACCAACCCATTTTTTCATCGGCAAATACATGCGACATCGTGTGCGTATGTCCCGCAACGGAAAGCGTGTGCGGTCGATCCTTAAGGATGTCGAACATCTCTTTGCGGTTGTCGCAGTATACAATAGGTGCATGCATGACTAATACAACTAATTTCTCCTGTGGAACGTGGGCAAGGTAATTTTTTACAAAACCCAGCTGCTGTTCCGTGAAGTGGGATTTATACTTTCCAGTTGCATCAAAATATACATCTTTAAGCGAAATAAAGACAACCTGGCCGTATTCAAAAGCATAGGTACTTGGCCCATAGAAACGTTCGTAGGTTTCATCTGAAAAACGGTCGTCGGTTGCCCCCCGATTGTAGTCATGGTTGCCGAATATGTTGTACCATGGAATGCCAATTTTTGAAATGCTTTCATTGATTTCCTTAAATAAATTCGGGTCATCAGCGACAATGTCACCTAAACTGATTCCAAGCACAGCATCCGTCCCAATACATTCTTCTACTACATCATGTGTGACGTAATTTACCTCAGTAAGTCCCCTCGCTTGGGTGTCTCCAAAAATCAAAGCTTTGAATTTTTTATCCTCTTTTTGCTCCCAAAGACCAAAATTGATCGATTTGGGCATGGGGCCAGTGGCCGAAACACCAGATACTTCCAATGCAGGGGAACCCTTTGGCTTATGCATATAATAATGCTGCGGTATCTGATCCTTGGTAACCGGAGTCATATACGCTGCTGGTTTGATCACAAAATAACCGACATCCTGACTACCTGGAAGAGACCACTTGCCATCCTTACCCGTTTTAAATACTTCCTGTCCATTAGACACGCACACTCCCGGTAAGGGCGACTCTCCTTTATCCTGTATGCCGTTTTTATTTAAATCGCGAAACACGATTCCAGTTGCCATCTCCTGAGCTTGTACGGAGTAGGCAAACAAGCCCAAAAGGAGGCTGATTTTTGCGAGAATTTTCAAAGTTAATAGGGCGTTATCATTTCAATGATATACCAATGTATGGTTATATCGGGCTATTTCTTCTTTGATGAACTTATTGTTGTATTGATTTTTATGGTTAATGTATTGTTTAATAGTGTTTTGGATTTATTTTGAAAGGA
>CAXBLH010000558.1:0-3334 GCA_963976315.1 uncultured Dyadobacter sp. | reverse complement strand
TTTATATGATTCGGAAAAGAATTTTTAAACGGGAAGTGTCTATCTAACCAAGTTTTGTGCGCTGACTCTTAACTTTTCAATAAAAATATTTAATTTTGTAATTTTTCAGAGTCAGTATAATAACGAAAATTTTTTTAGTACCTTTAATTATTACTAAAGCTGATACTGCAGTGCTAGTATTGGCCGGTAGGCACAAAATTGACAAACAATGGTGATAAGATGCTCCCGAATCGCGCTCTGTATTTTTTACCTGTTTTGGCTTTGACTGGTGGGGCAGTTGCTGCGGCGCCCAGCATAGGCTCCGTAGAGCTTTTGGCTGACTCAGGTGAAGTCAGGGTATCTGGTACTGGTTTTGGTTCTGGTCCAGACGTTGTCATCTTTGATAATTTTGAGGCAGGTCGTGGTGGAGAGCCCGTCGTTTATGATTCCGCTACGGTAGGCGAGTGGGGTGGTACGGGTTGGTACAATGGTATTGCAAGATATGTAGATGAAGGCAACGGTAATTTGGCCATGACAGCGCGGGATCGTACGCAATCACTCAGTTCAATGAATCGAATATCGCAACTTGAGGCTAGATTCAAAAATAGTGAAAAGGTCTTTATCGCATTTTCAGTAAAGGTGCCTAAGGGCACGACGTTTGCCGGTGCGTCTTCAACCCAAGACTTTCCGAGTGTTAGTAGCTGGAAATTCAGTTGGGCCTTAGCTGCTGACGGAGCTTACAGCGACCCCTCAGATCTTGACCTAACGCTGCCTACGCATGTTGGCGGTGGCAATTTCACATTGGGCGGCAATGATGGAAATATCACTTGGCTAGATGGCGGAGGCGGATGGTGGTCATGGAATGATTTTAACAACTTATCAATTGGTATTGATCTCAGTAGCTCCAGTGAGGTGAGCTATTATTGGCGTAGTGTCAGTGATAGGGATGTACGTTCGGAAAGGAGCGTGAGCGATAGAAATAAACTGTCCGCTGATGAACTATTTCTTAACCGGGTAAATTTTCCAGGGTGGTGGGGCAACGGAGACAACAGCGACTTCAACGGGCTGTATGACAATACCTATGTTGCGATTGGCGAGAATTATTTGGCCCGGATAGAAATTCGGGACGGTATGGATGATGCTGATACGACGAGGTTGATTGTTGTCCCTGCGAAGTCTTGGTCTAGCTCTGAAATTATTCTCGATTCCAGCATTGTTGAGGGTTTAGAAGGCTCTTTCATTAGTATCGTAGACGCCTCTGGGCGAGCTTCTGATCCTGTCCCAATAGTATGTACAAAATGCCCATCCAAGATTCGCGTATTGGAAATAAAGTAACGGAAGTCATAACCACTGCAGCGAAAAAAAGGAGTTTGATACAATGAGATGGATGCTCGCCTTCACGTTCTGGTTAGCTTCATTTTCGGCCTACCCCGATTTGATCGACTATCAGATTCAGGGGCATGCGGAGCGCCTTTCCAATGGCGAAAGTAGCAGCGTTACGGTTAATTTTCGTGTTGATGTGGAGCGTTGGGAATGGGTATCGTTGAGCGTTGACCTTTGGGGGCGGAGTTGGACTCCGACTGACTCTGCTAACAATCAGATCGGTGTGTGGTCGGAGGAGCCGGAGGGTGGTCCTACCCGTTGGTTCGACTGGTCACCGTCGGTGCAGTCTCTTGGAGAAGTGATTACGTTTCAGCCGTTCCCAGAGTGGAAACTTCATCTAGTGAATAATGAAATGGCAAACGAACCACTGAGTTTTTTGGATCAATCCTTTTTTGTGAACGAATTCGCAACGTTGAGTACCGGCGAGACTCTTGGTTTATCTGGTCAGATATTTAAGGTTTCGCAGGTTACCGAAGGATCCTCGATTATGATGTTGATTTCGGGGCTTCTTTTTTTAGGGTTTCAGAGAACCTTTTTTAGAAGCAAAGTATGCGATTTCCGGAGATGGGTGTAGTATCTTTTGCAATAAGTACCCACCTGTTTTATAGATAGATACCCATCGTTTTTTTGGATTTCTAAAGAATTTGAGTTGCCCTTCTGAATCTGGAGGTTTTACTCGGGAACCTCTCCTGATGGGTGCTGTATGTGATTCTATACATTGCCATTGTTAGGCCAGCTGAAAACCACCAGTATATCTCGTAGGTATCCATCCCGAATAGTCCTAAGAACAATCGAGCATAAATGAATGCGATTACGGCTTGGGCAATTGCTTTGACGAATATTTTGTCGGTACGGGAAATGATATTTTTATTTTCCCTGATAATGGTTCGAATGAATATAAAGAACGAAATTACCCCGAAGACACTCATATTTGTCAAAAGTTCTAAGTAAAGGTTGTGCGTGTCTTGGTATCGGCCGAACATTTCGATGCGTACACTTGGAAATGCACTAACCCCCACCCCCCAAGGTTTAGATAAAAATACATTTACTGAGTCTTTTAGGATTTGTATTCGAGTTTCTGAAGATGATCCCTCGGCTTCCTCTAAAGTTATTATCGAATGTAGGCGATTAGTATATGCTTCGGGAAGTAATATATAAGCAGTTATTGAGATGGTAATCCCTAGTACTAGGTATTTTAACTTGTTTACTTTAAGTCTTTCTCTCCAAAAATAGATGCCCAGTAGTATGGTCGCAACATAACCAGTTCGGGAGCCAGTAAATACAATAATGATTAGCGCACAAACCAGTAATGCGATTAGCAACAATTTTTGCCACCAATTAGAAATTGGGTATAAGTAATAGATAAATGGTAGGCATCCTACAGCCATGCCGCTGTAGGAGTTGGGGTGTCTGTATAACCCAGTTACACCATGTAGTCTCGGTATTCCTTGATTTTCCCACACCATCCCGCCGGTTATCCAGCCCATAAAACCTTCCTGACCCATTTTTAGCATCGCAAGTAGGAAAGCTGCGATGACCATCTTGAGGGCCCATTCAGTGCGAATGAAGGCCGCAAGAAAGGCGGCGAGCATCGAAAATTTTACAACCCGATTGAAAAAGGTCTCCCAAGATTGACTACGGTCATAGGAAAAGAGGGTGTAGAATGCTAATACAGCGAAAAATAAGATGATAGGGCCCTGTATAGGCGTAGAATTCCTATCATTAAGTAATTTAACTATAGCAGAAAGGCTCAGAAAGGCGCCGAGTAAAAACTCAAATCGAACAGCGCCCAATATACCGACTCTTAGCCCTAGTTGTAGATACCAAGTGATAATAAATAAGCAGGTTAGATAGACAAAGAGTTTTTTCTCATTTGACTTTGGTGTCGCCAACAATGAGTTATTTTTGTTAAATGAGTGCCCAAGCATGGATTTGGACCTAACCTGTTCCTTCATAATGCCGCCAGTTTAAT
>CAXBLH010000557.1:0-3336 GCA_963976315.1 uncultured Dyadobacter sp. | reverse complement strand
CGTAAAGGTTACAAGGTTAAGAATGGTCACCGTCAGTATTTGACTAAGATCAGCATTGACGAAATCGTAGCTTAATTCAAATCAAAGATTATTACATTAAAAGTTAAGATATCATGGCACATAAGAAAGGTGTAGGTAGCTCGAAAAACGGACGTGACTCAGAAAGTAAACGTCTTGGAGTAAAATTATTTGGTGGCGAAGTAGCTAAAGCTGGCAACATTATTGTTCGTCAGCGTGGTACTAAGCATAACCCAGGCGACAATGTAGGTATCGGTCGTGATCATACCTTGTTTGCTTTGGTGGATGGTAAAATTGTTTTCCGTAAGAAACGTGACAATCGTTCTTATGTGAGCATTGAACCAATTGCTGCAACTGCCGAGGCATAAGTCATTATGCTTGAAAAAATTGCCCACTGAACTTATCGGTGGGCATTTTTTTTGTTTTTTGAAATAGAATACGGTGAATACCAAACCAAAAAGGGGCGGTTCCTGTTTACCTTGTATCCAGTTTAAACGCAAATAATATTATATAATATGCTTTCCAGACCTGTTTTTGTATATACCGAGTTAAGTCCTAACCCTAATTCCATGAAGTTTGTCTTAAACTTTGAATTAGTACCAGACGGATTATCATTTGACTATCCTTCTCAGGAAGCCGCCTTGGAAGAAGGAAAAGTTTCTCCTTTGGCTGCTGACTTATTTCAATTCCCACACGTGAAGCGGGTTTTTATTGCAAGTAATTTCATCACTATTACCAAAGATGATACTCAGGCCTGGGAAGAGGTTCTTAGAGATACCAAGCAATTTATAAAGATATATTTCGAAGAAAATCATCCTGTTTTTGAACAAGCTACTATTGAAAGTAATACATTAATAGTGGATTCAAGAGATCCTGAAAGTGTTCAACAAATAAAGGCTGCTTTGGATCAATATGTGCGCCCAGCAGTAGAGTCGGACGGTGGTGCTATTAACTTTCATTCTTTCGACGAAGAAAGCGGAATCGTAAAAGTTCTTTTACAAGGTTCTTGTAGTGGCTGTCCTTCCTCAACCCTTACCCTTAAGGCAGGTATTGAAAACCTTTTGACGCGCATGGTTCCTGGCGTGAAAGAAGTAGTAGCAGAGGGTGTTTAAAAACCAACTAACTGTTAATTTTGAACCCTGCCAAAACTGGTAGGGTTTCTTTTTAATTGGATATTTTTTTATTTGAGATCCATGAAGGATTTTATTGACAGGTGTATAGATAACGTAGCTGCTCTGCAATGTTTTGGGAACAGCCATTTTTCCGATGGTTTGTTTCCCTCTTATCGCGAAAACATTCGTTTGGGGTACCGTCGGGAAGATGCTACTGTTTTCTTTTCGTCAATAATCTGCTTTTCACTACAAGAAATTGCGATTAATTGCTCCTTTGAAACCCGTAATAAAATAGCGGTTGTACACCAAAAAGTGGTCAGAAACTATCCAGAGTATCAAAACAAAGATGGTTTGGCAACTTATAATTTTTGGAAAACCAAACCTTCACAACATTTTCCCAATGGCTATTTATTTAAAAATAGTTTACATTTTAAAATTCCCGATGATATTGATGACACCGCATTTGTGTACCTTAATACCTTCAAAAACAAAGAGGAAGACCTTTGGTTGAAAAGAAAATTGCAGCAACACGCAAATAATTCTAACCAACAAATCAAAAATACCTTTGAAGACTGCAAATCTTTAAAAGCTTATTCTACTTGGTTTGGGGATAAAATGTATATCGAATTTGATGCTTGCGCATTGAGTAACATACTCTACTGGGTTTTTTCCAAAGGCCTGGAGTTGTCTGACAATGATAAGGATAGCTTGTATTATATTAAAAGAATAATAGAAACAGACCGTTATTTGACGGTGCCATTTTACTGCGCACACCATTATCCCAGAACTTCACTGATCATTTATCATGTCAGTAGGTTGATTTCAAAATTTGATCCTGTTATTTTAAAACCCATTAAGGAAAAGTTGATTTTTGATTCAGAGTTACTACTAAAAGAAACTTCAATCCCCATGGAACAAGTATTGCTCTCAATTGCATTGCTTCGGCTTGGCAAAAGACCTCAATACGTTGCGGTCGAAAATTTTACAAATCGGGAGTTTAAAGGGTTTTATTTTTTTATTGCAGGCTTATTGACTGCCTACGAAAATAAAATTTTATACAAAATTGCCCCTCATCCGGTTTTTCATATGAATTGGTATTGTGAAGCACATTGCTGGGTATTATTGGCGGAGTATCAAAATTTGTATCTTAATTTTAAAATTACTTGACGTTAGTTTATGAACAATTTGGAGCTGCTGTTGCGAGTTAAAAAAATAATTCCTGAAACCTACGATTCAAAGACTTTCATTTTAGAGCCCATTTCGCAACCGAAATTATCTTATCGGGCAGGTCAGTTTTTAACATTGGTGTTTGATTTTCATGGAAGATCTGTACGGCGTTCATATTCTTTAAGCTCCGCACCAAATGTGGATGCACTGCCAGCCATTACTGTAAAACGCCTGCCAAACGGGGAGGTCTCTCGTTATATTTTGGATTCAATTAAAGAGGGTGATGTATTAAAATCCCTTCTGCCAGCGGGTTTATTCGTTTTCGAAGAGTCAGAAAATGTAGGAGTAGCCAATATTATTCTAATTGGAGCAGGCAGTGGCGTCGTACCCCTTTTTTCAATTTTAAAACAGGTATTGACAACCGTAGCTAGGATAAAAGTACTACTGATATATGCCAATCGGAATTCCAGTCAAACCCTTTTCTTGAATGCATTAAAAATGTGGGAATTAAAATTTCCAGATCGGTTAAAAATTGTTTATTTGCAAAGTCAGCCAGAGGATAACTGTATGGGTATGGTAGGGAGGCTAAACAACACCCGCTTGCAGCAAATGATGCAAGAGCGGGTAGGAGATGCCATTCCATCGTCGAAGGTGTTTGTCTGTGGACCGTCTGACTTTATGCGTACTGTTTCCATAACATTAAAGTATGTAGGATTTGAATCGGAACAAATAAGGAAGGAAAATTTCATGATCAGCAAACCAGTAGCCACCGCGGTACTGAGCAGCACGCAAAAAATCAAGTTAGAATTTAAAGGTCAGGAGTATGAATTACTAGTTCCTGAAAATACTTCCATATTAGATGCCGCTCATCAAAATGGAATCAATTTGCCATACAGCTGTAAAGCGGGTCATTGTTCTACTTGCATGGCTCGCTGTACTTCAGGTGCAGTGGGTTTGTCGTACAACGAAGTACTGTCGGAAAGAGATTTAAAAAGTGGTTTAATTCTTACTTGTTGTGCGTTTGTGAATGAGCGAGATG
>CAXBLH010000556.1:0-3346 GCA_963976315.1 uncultured Dyadobacter sp. | reverse complement strand
CGAGCATCAGGTAGTCCAAAGTGCGTTTGAATCGGATTCCACCATAATGAATTATTTGGATGGGATGGATGAGGACTTACTGATCAAGCAATTAGAAGAAACTTCTTCTATTAATTTAGAAAAGATTTGAGCCTAACAATTAACACTATGAATTTTACATCAAAGAAAAATAAAAGTACTTTCTTTTTAGGGTTCATTCTAATACTGGTGATTTCTGGGAATGTATTTGCTCAGAGAAAACCCGATGACGAAATGAGAAAGATTCAGGATGCAAAGATTGCGATTATTACTAATCGCCTAAATCTTAGTCCCGAACAATCCACTGATTTTTGGCCTCTCTACAATGAATATTCTCAAAAGAAACGTCAGATTCACAGGGAGCAAAGAAAGATAATAGGTCAAAAAAAATCAGAAGGTCTCACCGATGATCAGGTTTTAGGAGGACTCAAAGAGATTCAGGAATTGAAACAACAGGAGCTTAACTTGGAAAAGGAGTATCAAAACAGCTTTTTAAAGGTGATTTCCGCGAGTCAGGTTGCTGAGCTTTATAAAGCAGAAAAGACTTTTAATGATATGCTAATCCAACGTTTGAAGCAACGAAGAGAGCAACACTAGGCGCTTTGTTATTTCAAAATTGGAATTGCTCATTGATTTCTATTTTGAGTTTTGGATTAAAAAAACGACCCATTTTGCATAGATTATTTCTAGCAAAATGGGTCGTTTTTTATTTAGCAAAAGACAAATTTCTCGTTAAGCCAATCTTGAATCCGGTCTGGAGGTAACTGAATCCTTGGTTACCCGCTATAAAGCTACTGACCACTTCAAACCGAATTGGGAACCTAATGCCAATATCCAAGCCATAGCCTAGTTCCGTATAGTTTTTAGTAGAAGGAGTGGATAAATAGTTTACAAAGAAATTCTCTTTTACACCCAAAGTCCGTAAAATGGTAAGCTGGGTTAAAAGTAACTGTCGAAAATCGGCTGAGGTATGCGCTTCCACATATTCCTTTGCCGTACTATATTGGTAATAATCCACCAGGCGGAAGGAACTGCTAATATCCTCCAAAACGACACTAAATGGGTTGGTGTCAAAGTGTTGAAAATCAGGTAGGAAAACCTGATTATTATTAAAGAATTTTCCACCAGATACAGCATAAATAATTTTACTGGTTATCCCAATATTAAACCCATGTTGCCTGCCCAGTTTTATAAAATCGTAATCAACGGTACTATTTAGCGATGGAATTCCTTTTCGATAAGCCAGGGTGATTTTTGGAGATTCGTTTTCATAAAAGCTTTATACATTATTTTTGATTTTGAAAATTTGCCAAGGCTTCCATACCAATTTTGTGCTGACAACCAAGGAGTTATGACTGGTCATTGGTGACATATTATGAAGATTACCCAATGGAATTTCTTGGGTGAAGGGTGTATTGGGGGTAAATGATCGTTTTCGCCAGTCAATCCAGCGATAGTTTTTCAGGTTTTCTAGATTTTGCAAAGCACTTCTCTGTGCGTATTCCAGAGTACCCGAAAGTTCAAAATGCTCATTTGGCACCCGATTCCTAAATTCCGCTTGAAGGAATTTCTTTTGAAAGGTTTTAGCAAAGTTTTGTTCAAACAGTAGGGTAGTAACTGAATTTAAAAAAGGGTTTATAGGGTTTTGGTGATCAAATTGTACCACATCACGACCGCCTTTGATGACTACCTGATTTCGTTTCCAAGAGTAATCTAAACCACCATTTATCAATAATTGATTTCTAGCGAATGAATAACGAGTTAGGCCACTCAGTACAAGTTCTGATTTGTTCCTAAGGGTATAGTTTTTGATACCCTCTTCGCCTATCCGCAAAACATAAGTTTTATTTTCATCGTTGCCTTTGCCCGAATATCGCACCTTAATTCCTCCTCCGTTTAGGACTACACCTTCGACGGTATTTAGCTGTAAGCCAGCAAAAGGACTCACATAATCAAGTCGCCATATTCCTCGCTTTGTTAACTTAAAAGACTCACCAAGTATAATTTTGCCAAGTACATTTCCCATTTGACCATTAGGGTGTTTAATAAGACTATCCCGTTTGCTGGTTCTGATACTGTCTTTTTGATATTTGGTTCCTACCTGCGTGATGATTAAGCTATCCAATCTAACGTAGCTTTTTATTTCTGCTTTTGTGAGTGGAACGGTCCTGATAGAATCCCAAAAAGCCATACTTCTTTTCGTAGCCAAGGTGTCAATGATCGTGGAATCTTTCCTGTTGTTCATGAGATCAATATCTTCGCCTTTTTCTAACTTAGTAGCAATTTCCTTCTTCTCGTATTCCTTCATGAGTTTACGAAGGTTTTTAGCGGAGATTTTTTTCTGCTGCGCCACAAGCTCGTCCAGATTTCCTGACTTAAATTCCTTGTGGGTTAATATGAATTGCTTTGCTTCACTTTTTTCCTTTTTGGCATCAAGAACTACAATATCGGGTTGGAAAACGGGGTTGAGTTTCACCTTTGAAAAAGTTTGGGATAATACCATCTCTCCTTTTCCTTTTATCCCATACAAGCCACCATTGATATGGAACTGTTGGTTAACCGGTAACCAAACCTCTTGTATAGGGTTGAAAAGCTGTTTTATCGTAATATTAATGCCATTATTGACCGTTTGGAGATGTAGGCTATATATGCTCCATGCGTTTTCAATGATGTAAATGGATCCTTTGTATACCCCTTGGCCATAGGACTTGGGTATTACTTTTATTTACCTCTATACCGTTTTCTCGAAAACTCCCCTCATATTCGAATTTGTAATAATAAAACGCCTTGGGCGATAAGGGGGATACGGCTTCAACAACCAGCGGTTGGTAAAAACTGGTGAGAAAATAAGCATTGGCACTTGCGAAACTATTATCTTGATTATTACGAGCTGCTATGACTTTTTGGGTGTAATTGTTGGGTTGCTTAAAGGTTATTTCTGACACACTTTCATTCAGAATTGGTACTCCTTTTTTGAAATTAGATTCCTTTTCTAATTCCTTCATTTCTTTTTTGTATAGAAACTCCAAAGGTAAATCAGTGATAACAAAAGATGATTTTGAATAGACCTTGGCGGTATAACTATCAATCTGCAATAAGTGGTATCGGCTTTTGGCAATGGCCCGACGCATAATGGTATAGGCAGGATCTTCGTCTTTATCACCGATGAGCACCTCTCCCAGGTTGAGTGCTTCTTCTTGCATTACCAAATCAAAAGTCGTCATGGACTTTTCTATTGTTATGCTTTTCATGACATTCTTGAAGCCGAGGTATTGAAAAATAATTTCATAATATCCAGGATCAAGTTCTAGTAGGTATTTGCCGTCTT
>CAXBLH010000555.1:0-3356 GCA_963976315.1 uncultured Dyadobacter sp. | reverse complement strand
CGAAACGGGCATCGATAGCTGCACAGAGCACCTCTAGTTGCGCAAAAAGTCCTTTATCTTGGGTTAAATCCGCTGTGACGGTACAATAATATAGCCTTTCATTTTTGATCTTGATTTGAACTCCGTAAGCTTTTTCGAGAATGGGGATAATATAAGCAATGGATTTTTCTTTAAAATAGAAGGAGGTGGTTTCTGGTTTGGCGGTTTTAATAATTTCGGGTCTTTCTACAATGCCTGTAACCAAGTTCGCATCTTCTTCAAAAAAGGTAACCTTTTTATTAGGTGTAAGCACCACTTTTTGTGAATCCTTAGTAGGGTATTTACCGGTTTTGATTTTTTGTACTTCCACAATTCCTGTGATTACTGCGACTTCGGTGCTCTTTGTTAATTTATTTTCCTTTATAGTAAAACTGGTTCCAACTACTCGGGTTATGATGTTATTCGCATGAACTACAAATGGCTTATTTTTATTGGGTGTGATTTCAAAAAATGCATCTCCATCCAAATAAACGGTTCTATTTAAGGAATCAAATTGACTCGGAAAGTAGATTGTTGCGCCAGGTTCTAGTCTGACTTGGCTTTGGTCAGAAAGAAAAATCAACTTGGGGACCTCTGAATTATTTTTTGTTTGTTGAAGGATGTTTAAAACCTTGTCTTCTACACCAGCAATAACGGGCGGTCCTTGATATTGCTTTTGGAAAATTAAAAAGGAGATTAGTAAAACCACAGAGGCGGCAGCAAGCCGAACCAATGTGTTTTTCCAAAGTTTCGAGGAGTTTACCTGACGCTCATCGGGCGGAAACATACCCTTTTCGATTTGAGACCACATTTCTGATTGAAGCGTAGGGTCTTCGATTGTGTCCTTTTCGTTTTTATTATGAAGGAAATTATACCAATTATCAAGAAACCGGTTTTCTTCGGTGCTCGTGATACCCTTATGGTATTTGGCCAATAAGGAGGCAAACCATTTGAGATTTCTAGACATTGTAATTTGCGTTTAATATTCCCATATAGGTAAGTAGACCTTAGGGGATATTACCGCAAATGGTGTTAAATATTCTTTGAAAAATTATATTAAAAACGGAATATTAATCCAATTTTATTGGAATATTGATTGAACCAATTTTAAAAAAAGGAGCTGTAAGTAGACAGGGCCAATATAAAAAAGTCCTTTAAATGGATTCGTAAGGTTTTTAAACCTTGTGAAATATGGTACTCCACCGTACGTGTAGGTATGTTGCATTCTGTTGAAATTTCATCAGCAGATTTGTAGTGCAACCTGTTTAATTCAATGATCGTTCTCGTTTTGTCAGGTAAAGTTTGGATGGCTGCCAACACGGACTGTTGTAATTCATCAAAGACAAAATGGTTTTCGGGGGTGTTTACCGCATCATGATCAGTAAAAAAGACCGAGTCCTTGTATTTTTTTCTGACAATTTCTTTTTTTACAAAATCAAAAACCTGGTATTTCGCAGCAGTAAATAAATAGACTTCAAGGTCATTAATTTGAACTTCATATCGCCTATGCCAGAGATCTAGAAAAATATCTTGGGTGATTTCTTTAGCGTTTTCTGTTGAACGGATTTTATTGTAAGTTGCCAGGTACAACTTATCCCAAAACCGTGTATAGATTTCCTTAAATGCAACTTCGTCACCTTGAGAAAGTCGTTCTACTAATTCTGAAAAAGGGATAGTAGTTTGAGGCATTTAAAAATTGGAAGTAGTTAATAAGAAGGCACTGATGATATACAATTTGTACAAAATTATAATTAATTCTTAATAAACGCATTTAGTTTTTTATCTATTTCTAATCTGAAATTGATAAGCCCATTCTAATTTAAGGTAAAAAACAGGAACTATCAGCTTAATCAAAAGGTGCAGTTACGGGTACCTCGTACCTTTTTGACCATTTATGAATGACTTCAACTCCAAAAGTCAAAGTAGGGAAATGCAAATTTTAGGCCATTTAAATTAGGGTAGCGGACTCCCAAATGACCCATTTAACCTAATACCACTAACCTTATGATTGAAGCTTTTACTTAAAATATAGCGTCATGAAGGGCATTTCCACCCCTAATGACGTATACTTGTGGTTCCTAGTATCTGGGAATTAAACTCTCTCCCATATTTTACTATTTTCGTTGTACCTTTTTAAAGGTTTTGCAGGGTTTCCTCCTACAATGGTAAATGCCTCCACATTTTTGGTAACTACGCTTCCAGCCGCAACAACGGAGTGTTTTCCGATGGTTACACCCGCTGTAATTACCGCATTGGCACCTATCCAGCATTCGTCTTCAATTACAATAGGGGAGACGGTGCATTTTTGGTCTACAATGGGTACCTGTACATCTTCGTATCCATGATTCAAGCCTGAGAGAACTATGTTTTGAGCTAGTATAACATGATTCCCAATAGTCAGCGGCCCAATTAACACATTGCTTATTCCTACTCTCACATGATTGCCAATAACCACTGGACCTACACCATTGTTAATTACACTGAAATCCTCAATGGTGGAAAAATCTCCCAAGGAAAAGACATTAAAAGGCAATACATCCATTCGTACTCTTCTGCAAATCACTGCTCTTTTTCCTTTCTTATGAAGGAATGGATTTAAAAAAAGCCTGACCCAAATGCGTGGTCGAGCTTGGTATTTGGGGATAAGTAACCAATGTACAAAATTTTTTAATTTTTGGTTTTCTTTAATTAAAGATTCTAATCTAGCCATTTTTTTATGAATTTTTTTACTCCTGAATCTTTATCAGACCAGTAACTTAAGAGGGTTTGAACAGTAAAATTAGGTTTAATTGAATTATATTATTCACTAATTTGAAATTAAATTATTGTGTTCTAAATTAATATTTCGTTGGTTACTTATACGCTGAGCCAATAGCTGTTAAAAGCTTTGGGTTAGGCTATTAGAGCTAGAGGTTTTTGGGACAGAGATTTTTTTTGGGAAGTAAATGGAGACTTTTTGTCTACATCAGCCGTTGTGTTTATAACTAAAACTTACTACAAGCAGAAGTACTCCAATCAAACCAAGTCCCACTGAAAGTGAAAACGAATTAGTAACGAAGCCAATAAGTGCCGGGCCGGCTAATTGACCGATATAACCCAAAGTAGTTACGGCTGGCAATGAAACCGAGCTTTTGATTCCTGGAATATTTCCGGCTGCTGTAAAAAAGACAGGAACAATATTCGCTGCTCCAAAACCGATAAGTGAAAAACCGATAATAGAGATCACTGGATTTGAAATAGTGACCACCACCAAAAAGCCCACACTGGCAAGCAGACTTCCATACACAACCACTTTTTGTTCACCAACGGTATTCACAATTTTATCACCGGTGAGGCGC
>CAXBLH010000554.1:0-3364 GCA_963976315.1 uncultured Dyadobacter sp. | reverse complement strand
ACAATACTTATGGTTATTAGCTTAATATATGGGATGGTTTTTTTTTGTGTAAGTGTTATTAAAATAACACCTACCGCATGCAGGCTAAGAAATGCTAGAAGTTGATCAATGGTGGTAGCTGGTTCTATTATTCCTGTAAGTCGTGCTAATCCAAGCAGGACAAAAATTGCGGTTATAATGTCATGTTTATTCATTGATTATAATTTTTTTTCAAAAAAGTAATTTTTAGTGTTAATATTCAAATTGTTTAGAGTTTTACTCCGTTGAATTTAATGCCCGTTTTAACTTTTATCTACCGTGCTGATATTATAATAGTTAGAAAATAATTATAACATCAGCGCGGTAAAAGTTACAATCAAATTAGTGATCATATTGACAGGATCTGGATAAACCTACCATAGAGGAAAGTAAACCTCCGGCTCCAAGAAGACCGTATGCCAATCCTACGGGAGGGGCAATAAGAACTGATGCTATCGCAATAACTGCTCCTGTTGCTGCTAATCCACAGTCAAAAGAAATGCCTCCTTCAAAGTTACATAACTCACTTTTTGTTAATTTCCTCATTTGATTTCTTAATTATAATCAAACAAACCCCGAAACATTTTACAGCAATTCAGGTTTTTGCTCCCATTAAGTATTTTGTCTCTTTAACTTTAATACTAGTGGTAGGTACAAATGTAAGGGGAGTCACTGCAGTGAGAATGCAGTGTAAGAAATTTCTATAAAAAGTTTTGATTATTGAAGATCAGAACTTGAAAACTGGCTTTAATAGTATTGCAATAGCCTCTAATGCATTGATTATTATAGATATCCTATCTTTGGAGATAACCATCCACACACCCAGATGATGTTTAAAAGTCTTGAATACTGCAAACAAAAATGTTCTGAAAGCAATAGTGAATAATGTTCTTCTTCTGGTGATCAATTCAGCAAATGGCATTGTTTTAATTGTTTAATTTGGCAACATTTTTATTGAATTTCAGCAATTAGGGACTTATCTTGGTTGACTATTGAAGTCTAAAAGTACAATCAGTATCATAATGCCAAAACTTAATACCATATTAATCGTTTTTCTCGTATTCTTATTTATTTCGGCAAATACGTTTGCCCAACCCACCCAAACCCACAACCTCCATTTCGATTCGTTGGCTACGACTTGGGATGAGGGAATTCCACTAGGGAATGGTATGGTGGGGGCTTTGATTTGGCAAAAGGAAGGGAAATTACGCTTTTCACTGGATCGGGCTGATATTTGGGATATGCGTCCAATGGCTGGGTTGCATCGGGACGAGTTTAGCTATAAATGGGTACAGACGCAGGTGGCCAAAAAAGATTACAAACCCGTGCAGGAATACCTCGACGGCCCTTATGACCGGGAGCCTGCACCTTCCAAAATTCCAGGAGGCGCATTGGAATTTACAATTCCAGCAGCAGAAAAAGTTACCGCTGTCGATTTAAACTTAGCGAATGCGCAAAGTACAGTACTTTGGGAAAGCGGATTGAAACTAACGACCTTTGTACATGCCACAGAGCCAGTAGGCTGGTTTCGTTTTGACAATGTCAAAGAAAACTTCGAGCCTGCCTTAATGGCTCCGAAGTACCAAGGTGCGTTCGATGAGAATGCCCGTGCGAACTCAGTAGAAGGGAATGATTTGCGGAGATTAGGCTATAAACAGGGTACGATTGTAAAAGGGAATAACAGCATCACCTATACCCAAGAAGGGTACGGTGGCTTTGTATATACTATTACGGTTCAGTGGAAGCAGCCGAAAAAGGGCATGATCGAGGGGATTTGGAGTATTTCTTCTCAATACCAAGATAAGCCGAAACAAAAAACCTCCACCGAATATGTTGCCAGTGCCGTAGCAAGAGGTTACCAAGCCGACTGGAAGTCGCACGAAACGTGGTGGAAGGATTTTTGGGCAAAATCGGCTATTCGTGTGCCCGATCCACTGATCGAGAAACAATGGTATTTGGAACAATATAAATTCGGTGCGGCTGCCCGTCGTGGTGCCCCACCTATTTCTTTGCAAGCCGTGTGGACCGCCGATAATGGTCGTATTCCACCTTGGAAGGGCGATTTTCACCATGATCTGAACACGCAGCTGAGCTACTGGCCAGCTTATAGCGGTAACCATTTGGAAGATGCATTGGGTTATTTGGACCATCTGGATGAGAATTTTGAAAATTATAAACGGTATACCAAACTGTATTTTGGCGTAGATGGACTTGCCGTTCCTGGCGTAACTACTTTGGACGGTACCGAAATGGGTGGCTGGATTCAGTATTCGCTTTCGCCAACGGTGTCGTCGTGGTTGGCACATCATTATTATTTGCAATGGCGGTATAGTATGGATCGTGAGTTTCTGGCCAAGCGCGCCTATCCTTGGGTAAGTGAAGTATGTAAGTTTGTCGGGAATATTACCGAGCTGGATAGCAACGGACTCCGCCAGCTGCCGATCAGTTCTAGCCCTGAAATAAACAACAACAGTTTGAACGCCTGGTTTCCTGAGAATACCAACTACGACTTGGCCCTCATGAAAACAGTATTAACCGAAGGTGCCGAACTAGCCATTGAACTGGGCAAGGTGGACGAGGCTGAAAAATGGCAAAATCTATTATCGGAGTTTGGGGATTTTGCCATTACCGAAAATCAGGAAATGATGTTTGCGCCCAGTATGGCCTATAACCAGTCGCATCGGCATTTCTCGCATTTGATGGCTATACATCCTATGGGACTTATCAAATGGGAGGATGGGCCGCGTGCTCAAACGATTATCAAAAATACGATTCAACAGATGGATAGTATCGGTCCCGACTACTGGACTGGGTATTCTTACTCATGGCTTGCAAATCTCAAAGCCAGGGCGAAAGATGGAGAAGGAGCGGCGCAGGCACTTACCATTTTTGCAAAAGCATTTTGTTTGCCTAATAGCTTCCATGTTAATGGGGACCAAACCAAATCGGGACTTTCCAAATTCACGTATCGTCCGTTTACTTTGGAAGGGAATTTTGCTTTTGCGGCAGGGTTGCAAGAAATGCTACTTCAGAGTTATGCCGGTTTTATCGAAATCATGCCCGCCGTTCCTGCCGATTGGAAAAATGTTTCTTTTGAAAATCTGCGAGCTGAAGGCGCATTTTTGATAAGTGCCTCTAAACAAAATGGGGAGCTATCCTCTGTAAAAATCAGTGCCGATAAAGAGGGTGTGGCTGTTTTGAAATTAGATGCCAAAAAATGGAAAATCAAAAACGCCAAAGGAGTCAGGCTAAATAGTACCAATGATGGCTATATAGAGTTGAACTGTAAGGCAGGAGGAGTAGCGACGTTGGAGAGGGATTAGGGATTAGATTTTAGGGGTTAAGG
>CAXBLH010000553.1:0-3369 GCA_963976315.1 uncultured Dyadobacter sp. | reverse complement strand
CAGACTCTTCGTCCGTAGCAGACAAAAATGTACCCCGTCCAGAGGCATATAAATATGCATGTTGAGGGCCAATTCCCGGGTAATCCAAACCCGCAGAAATAGAAAAGGGCTCTACTACTTGGCCATCTTCGGTTTGCATTAATATGGTTCGGCTACCATGCAGTACCCCAGGTTTTCCCAACGCGGTAGTAGCTGCCGAATGACCCGAATCAACGCCTTGTCCCGCAGCTTCTACGGCTACCAGTTTCACGGATTCTTGATCCAGATAATGATAAAAAGCCCCTGCAGCATTGCTTCCTCCTCCTACACAAGCAATGACGTAGTCAGGGTTTTCTTTGCCTGTTTGTTCTTTTAATTGCCAGCGTATTTCTTCGGAAATAATAGATTGGAACCGGGCCACCATATCGGGATAGGGATGAGGTCCCACTACCGACCCAATGATGTAGTGCGTATCCACAGGGTTATTGATCCAGTGGCGCATGGCTTCATTGGTGGCATCCTTTAATGTTTTGGATCCACAAGTGGCGGCTCTTACTTCGGCACCTAGCATTTTCATTCTGGCTACATTTGGGGCTTGGCGTTCAATATCCAGTTCACCCATGTACACCACACATTCCAAATTCATAAGTGCGCATACCGTAGCAGTAGCAACCCCATGCTGCCCTGCACCAGTTTCTGCTACAATGCGTTTTTTGCCCAGCCGTTGAGCCAGTAATATCTGTCCAATGGTATTATTAACCTTATGCGCACCGGTATGGCATAAGTCCTCCCGTTTCAGATAAATGTTTGTACCATATTTTTCTGACAGGCGATTGGCCTTGTAGAGCGGCGTAGGCCGGCCTACATAATTTTTAAGCAAATCATCATATTCAGCCTTAAATTCAGGCTCATTGATAATAGCTAAATATTTTTCCTTTAGCTCTTCCACATTTGGATACAGCATTTCGGGTATAAATGCACCACCAAAGTCGCCATAATAACCTTCGTTATTGACTTGATAGGTTTGTTTTTCAGTCGTTGTTTCCATGTTCAATATGGTTCAGGCTTCTGCCACTTCTGTTTCTTTAATGCGTACAATGTCAAATAGTTGCTCTACCTTTTGAAGGTCTTTATGGCCCGGCTCTATTTCAAACTTGCTATTAACATCAATTCCATAAATCGGAAATTCGTTGGAAAGTGCAATGATCGTCTCAATATTGTCGAGGCTAATACCACCACTAATTAAAAAGGGTTTTTGGTGGTCATACTTCTTCAATAAACTCCAATCAAATGTTATGCCATTGCCGCCGGGGTTTTCTCCCTTAGTATCGAACAGAAACAAATCGCAGTAAGGAGCGTAGTTGTTCAGCATGGCGAAATTGAAATCTGAGCTGATTGAGAAAGCTTTGATAATATTTATCCCTTTTTGGCGTAAACTTCGACACATGTCGGGAAGTTCTTGGCCATGTAGCTGGGCGTACTGTAAATCGTATTTTTTGACCATATCCATAATATAACCTGGATTGGCATTCACAAACACACCCACTTTTTTGATGGAAGAAGGTATTGATTTTACGAATGATTCGCTGAGCATATCGCCCACAAATCGAGGTGATTTTTCGTAAAATATAAATCCGATATAATTGGGGTCCAGTTGTATTAAGTCTTTGATATTCTCCTCAATACGCATGCCGCATACTTTAATTTTCATGGTAAGGGTCGTTTATGGTAGGTATTAGTTCTTGTTGTAAAATTTCAAATGCCTTTCCTGGATCTGTAGTTTTCATAAAGGTTTCTCCAATCAAAAATCCTTTGTAGCCATTCGAAAATAAATTTAGAATCGTTGCTGCGCCATCGATGCCACTTTCTGAGATTTTAACCATGGAGGCTGGAATATGCTCACTCAGTTCAAGGGAGGTTTCAATAGAAGTCTCAAAAGTTTTAAGATTCCTATTATTTACGCCTACCATATCAATTTCGTCACATAAAGTCTCCTGTAATTCTTCCAGATTATGTACTTCCAGCAACACTTCCAGACCAAGGTCATGCGCTTTTTGGGCAAGAGAACGAACAGTAGCTGGAGTGAGGCATGCCGCAATCAGTAATATAATATCAGCACCAATCGCCTTTGCTTCATAAAGCTGGTATTCCTCTATCATGAAGTCTTTCCGAAGCATCGGGATAGTTGGATTTGCGGCTCTAGCCTTGCTGAAATCTGCAAAAGAACCTCCAAAAAAATCGGTGTCGGTGAGTACAGAAAGTGCAGCAGCTCCTCCACGCACATATCCAGCAGTGACGATTTCAGGCGTTACGTTCGCATTGATGATGCCCTTTGAAGGCGATTTTCTTTTAAACTCAGTGATAATTTGAGGGGTTGTTGCACTCACTAGCTGCTGAGATAGCGAGATCGTTTTCTTTGAGAAAAGCGGCTCTTTTTCCAAATCGGAAATCGTCCGATTTAGCTTAGATTCCAGTATTTCTTCTGTCTTACGTGCAACGATTTTATCTAGAATATTCATTAATTTAAAATAGCAACAATGCCAGTTATTTGTAGGATTTTGATATAGGGCTTGTTTTTAAATAGTTAAATACCAGTGTTTGTTGTCAAAAATAATAGCTACAAACTATTGGCTAATTTTTAAATTTGCTTTTTTGAACCTAATCACGATTTGTTTAGAAATGCAATCAGAAGTGGGCTGTCAGATTCTTCCTGAAAATGACGTGCTAGCTTCTTACGGTCTGCTTCATAACACTTCATACAAAAGCATTCGGGATAAAAGGTCTTTTATAATTCTATTAATTTCTTGAAACTTTTAAGAGCACTTTTACTTTCAATGGACTCTCTTGCCATTTGTGCCGCCTCTGCTAATGATAACGTTGGATTCGCACAATAAAGTGCCATTCCTGCATTCGCAATGACTGCTTGTTTTTGCGCTGACGTTGCGGTATCATTCAAAACCTGCATGAAAATCTTTGCTGAATCCTCGACAGAATCTCCCCCACTTAAAGCAACTGGATTTAAAGTCTCCAAGCCTAGGTCTTGTGGCATAAGTACCTGTTCTGAATGTGCATTGATAGCTTTAAAGGCACCTGTTAGCGAAACTTCATCATAGCCGTCGAGCGAATGTAAAATCAAGAACGACTTATCAGTTTGCTGGTAAAGATACGCAAAAAGCCTGGCCAACTCAAGACTAAACACCCCTACTAATTGTTTCTTAGGAGAAGCTGGATTAACCATTGGTCCCAGCATATTAAAAAAAGTTTTGACACCTAATTCCTTGCGCACTGGAGCCACGTTTTTCATAGCAGGATGAAACAGTGGCGCATGTAAGAAGCAGACCCCAGACTTTTCAATCTGATGATTCAGCATAGATATGTCATTGGTGAACT